>DASYRW010000034.1:0-6625 GCA_036003985.1 Thermoplasmatota archaeon | reverse complement strand
GCTTGCACTGCTCGCCCAGCGCGTGGACCACGGCCATGAGGTCGTGCTTGATCTGGCCCTCGATGTCCTTCACGCGCGCGATCTTGACGCGCTCGAGCGTTGCGTGGGCCGTGATGTCGGCCGCGGCCTCGGCGGGGATGTTGCCCACGGCCGCGTGCGCCCGCGCGAGCGCGGCCTCGACGTGGAGCAGCACCTCCAGCTTGCCCTCCTCGCTGAACACCCGCTTCATGGCCGGCCGGCCGTAGCGGAAGTCCAGGGGACAGACCAGCAGCTCGCTCATCGGTCCGGCATGGATTCCGCCCATATAAGCCCTCAGAGCAGCGCGAGCGCGCCCTCGGCCGAGCCCAGGCGCTTCGCGGGATCGGCGTCGCCGGTCGCCTCCACGAGGGCCGCTTCCGCTGCAGCGCCGGAAGTCCGCAGCTCCGCCGCGAGCGCGGCGGGCGCCTCGTCGGGGCGCGCATGGCGGCCCGTGGCGAGGTAGAAGGCGATCCTTCCCAGTCCCCAGAGGTCGCTCGCGACGCTGGCGGCGCGGCGCTGCACGACTTCGGGCGCGGTGTAGAGCGCTCCGCCCACGCCGGGCGCGGTCGCGAGGCCGCGTTCGTGGAGACAGGCGAGCCCCACGTCGCTGATCACCGCCCTGCCTTGGCGGTCGAGCAGCGCGTTGTTGGGCTTGAGGTCCACGAGCAGCCAGCCCCGCGCGTGCGCGTGCGCGACCGCGCTCGCGAGCTCCCGCAGCCGCGCGCGGCGCTCCTCGGCCGGCAGCGGGCCGTGCTCGCGCAGGGTCGCAAGGTCGGGACCCTCCACGAAGGCGCGCGCGACGTGGTAGCGGCCCTCCTCCTCGAAGGCGCCGATCCAGCGCACAACGCCCGGGTGGTCCAGGCCGGCGAGGCACGCGCCCTCGCGGCGCAGGCCGGCCTCGGCGTCGGCGAAGGGCTGCACGAAGTTCCACGCGTGCTTCACCACCATCGCGTGGCCTTGGTGCCCGAGGTCGTGGCAGAGCCAAGCGATGCCCTCCGCGCCGCGGCCGAGCTCGCGCACGCGTTCGTAGCGGCCCGCGAAGACGCGCGGCGCCTCCGGGGTGGCGATGTCCACCATGCCCTCGCGGTGCAGCGCGAAGAGGAAGTGCCGCGCGAGGTGGCGCAGCACGCTCCCCGGCGCCTCGGGCATGGCGCGCTGGGCGTCCGCGACGGCCTCGGCGAGGGTGGCGCCGCGGTTCGCCGCGTCGAGCAGCGCTGCGTGCGCGGCCTTGCCTTGCTGGGCGCGGCCGGAGCGCGCGAGGCGGAACGAGATCAGGCCACCCTCAGCGGGGGTCCAGACGATCGGCGAGGACGCGCGGAAGGGCAGGAGCGAGAGCCCGTCTTCCTCCGCGTCCCAGCGCAAGGCTTGCCCCGGGCGCACGGCGCGTCGGACGCGCGGGCAGCGAAAAGCCTTTGCGGTTTCCGCGAGCCGTCGCGGCCCGCGCAGGCTTTAGCCTTGCAGCGCGTGGCGCCCGCGTGAGCCTCGGCGACGTGGCGGTGCTGTGGAGGCGCGAGGTCGCGAAGTTCGTTCGCCCTCCGGCGCGCACGCTGATCCTGCTGCTGACGCCGCTCATGTGGCTGCTCGTGTTCGGCATCGGCCTGCAGCGCGGCCTCGGCGCGAAGGTCAACGGCCTCGATTACGTGCACTTCATCCTCCCTGGGCTCATCGGCATGAACCTGCTCACCAGCAGCGCGCGCGGCGGCAATTCGATCCTGCGCGACAAGGAGTGGGGGTTCCTCAAGGAGGTGCTCGTGGCGCCCGTGCCGCGGTCGCACATCCTGCTGGGCATCGGGCTGGGGGTCGTCTCGCGCTCGGCCGTGCAGGCAGCGCTGCTCATGCTGGCGGGCGCGGCCATCGGCGTCAATTACGGGGCGACGGTCGCGGCCGCCGCGCAGGCCATCGCCCTGACCTTCGGGTTCCTGTTCCTGCTCGGGCTGGGGCTCGTGGGGCTCACCATCGGCCTCGCGTGGCGCCTCGACGACCTGCAGTCCTACAGCGCGGCCAGCAACGCGGTCGTGTTCCCGCTGACGCTCCTGTCGGGCGCGCTCTTCCCCGTGCAGAACCTTCCGTGGTGGCTCGACGCGCCGATCCACGCGAACCCGATCACCTACGGCGTCGACGCGCTGCGCCAGGCGATGCTCGGGGCGGATGCGGTGCGGCCCCATTTCGACCTCCTGCTCGACGTCGGCGTGCTGCTCGCGTTCCTGGCTGCCACGCTGACCTTCGCGGGGCTGTCGATGCGGCGCCACGCCGCCTAGGTCGCGCAGGTGATGCCGGTCACGCGCACCGCGGGGAAGTTGCCGTGCAGCACGCGCTGGCGCTCGCGGCCCACGGCTTGCACGTCCGCGACGGCCTTGTACAGGTTGCCCGCGACCGTCGTGGGCGGCAGCGCGTGGGCCACGCGGCCGTGCTCGACGAGGTGCGCCGAGGGCGCGACGAAGCTGAAGTCGCCGTTGACGAGGCTGAAGGCGAAGGTGCCCAGCAGCAGGTCCTGGACCAGCACCGCGCGCTCGGCGCCCTCGATCAGCTCCTCGCGGCTCCACGTGCCCGCCTCGACCTCCAGGTTGGCCGGCCGCGGCGCCGGCGTCCCAGCGTAGCGCAGCTCCAGGGGCCGCAGGCCATTGCCGGTCAGCGAGGCTCCCTCGGCGAGGGCGGTGCGAGCGTCGTACAGGAAGCCCCGCAGCACGCCGCGCTCCACGAGCGCGCGGGGCTGGGTGGGCACGCCCTCGTCGTCCACGCGCTGGCGCCGGCAGCCGTGCTCCAAGGGGTCCTCGCGCAGCGTCAGCTCGGGCGACGCCACGGGCTGGCCGAGCTTGTTGCCCAGGGGTGTCTGGGCGCGCAGGTTCGCCGAGAGCACGCGGCTGTAGAGGCCCAGCAGCGCAGCGCCGTTGGCCGGGTCGAGGATCACCTCGCGCGCCACGCCCTGCAGGGGCTGGGTGCTCGTCGCCTCGGCGGCGCGCCGCGCGGCCTCCTCGCCGAGGGCGCCCAGGTCGAGGGCTCGGCCGAGCTGGGAGGGCGAGGCGCGCTTCTCCACGGCCACGCGGTGGCCGCCGGGGCCCGTGGCGCGCAGCTCCAGGTCGAGCTGCTCGTAGGCTTCCCGGTCCCACGCCGCGACGCCGCGCGCGTTGGCGACGGCGAACGCCGAGGAGCAGGCCTGCAGCGCCGCGGCGATGTAGGTGAGCCCCGCCCGCCGCTGCGCCCCCGCCACGAGCGCGCGCACGTCCGCGAGCAGCCGCTCGGGGTCGGGCTCGGCGATGGCGCGCTCGACCTGCGTCGGCGCGCGCTGGCCAGCGGTTGGGTCGGGGAACTGCCGGAACCCCGGATCCTCGGCGACGCGCCGCGCCTCGCGCAGGGTCTCGTCCACGGCCCACGCCACGTCCTTGTCCTGCACGCCCGAGGACTGCGCCATCGTCACGCGCTTGCCCACGGCGAGCCGCACGCCCACGCCCGAGTGGTCGGTCGCGGCCATCGCGGCCGCTCCGCCGGCTTGCTCGGCCTTGTGGCGCGTGGCCGCCCACACGAACACCTCCGCGTCGTCGGCCCCGCCCCGTTTCGCGCGGTCCACGCCGGCCTGGGCCGTCGCGAGGAGCGCCTCGGGGGCGGTGTCCAAGGCCTCACGCTCCTGCGCTCGCCTTGCGCGCGACGACCTGCTCGCCGCCCACCAAGGCTTCGGAGAGCAGCATGTGGGGCCCGCCCATCCCGACCGGGAGGAAGCCCTGGTCCCACTTGAAGCAGCCCGCCCACACGTCGCTGAACACGTCGAAGTCGGTCGTCAGGGCCTCGATGCGGTGCAACGATTCCAGGATGTTGCCGCTGATGCTCGTGCTGCGGATCGGCGCGGCGAGCTCGCCGCCCTCGACGCGCCAGCCGCGCTGCGCGGTGAACATGTAGGAGCCGTCGCTCGCGGGCGCGCCGCCCGTCGCGCCCACCAGGTAGACCCCGTCGCCGAGCTGCTCCAGCGCCTCCTCCACCGAGAGGTCGCCGGGCTCGAGGAACGTGTTGCGCATCCGCACGATGGGCGGATGGCGCACCGAGAGCGCGCGCCCGTTGCCGGTCGCGGCCTCGCCCTCGCGCGCGGCGCTGCCGCGCTGGTGCATGTAGCGCTTCAGCACGCCGCCCTCGAGGATGCGCACATCCCTGCCTTGCGTGCCCTCGTCGTCGAGCGGGGTGCGCACGCCCGTGCGCGGCGCGCCGGGCACCTCCGGCGCGTCCACGACGCTCACCTGCGGGCCCGCGAACGTCTCGCCGACGCGGCCCTTGAGCACGCTCCAGCCCTGATCGACGAGGTCGAACTCCGCCAGGTGGCCGAAGGACTCGTGGGCCAGGAAGCCCGTCAAGCGGTGGTCGCACAGCACGCGCATGCGCCCCACCGGGGCAGGCTCGGCGCGCGCGTAGTCGATGGCGCGCTCCGCCGCGTCGCGGCCGCGCTGCTCGGGGCCGCCCTGCTCCTCCCAGTCCTGGATGCCGCGCTCGCCGCTCGTCAGCGTCGCGCCCGTGCCGATCCTGGCGCCGTCGCGGTGCGTGCTGTGCACGATGAGCGTGCTGAGGTAGAAGCCGTTGTCGACCCAGCCGCCCGCGCTGTCGGTGCTGAGCACGCGGCGGTCCTGGTAGCCGATGCGCGAGATCGGGATGGCGCCCGGGTCGCGCTCCGTCGCGCCTTTCTGCGCGCGCTCCAGGAGCGGGAAGGCCTCGGCCGCGCCGGCCTCGCGCAGGTGGCCCCGGATCGCCGGCTTGTGCAGCGCGCGGCGCGCGGGGCCCGGCGCGAAGCCGAAGCCATGACCCCCCCGCGCGGCGTTGGCGCGCGCCAGCGTGACGGCGCGCGCGACGAGGCGCGCGATGGCTTCCGGAGAGGGATCGTGGGTGGACGCGAAGCCGCTCGCGTCGCCGACGTAAGCCGTGAGCGCCAGCCCCCCCGTGCGGCTGCTCAGCACGTTGCGGCCCCGCGGCTCCAGCATGAACATGCCGCGGTGCTCCAGCTCCGCGCGCGCCTGGAACGCGTCGCAGCCCGCGTGCGCCGCCGACTGGACGAGGCGGTCGAGCCACGCGGCGGGGTCGTCCTCGTGGGGCTCGCCCGCGATGCCCTGCAGGTCGGGGGCGGGCCGGCCCGGCACGCGCGGCTCCATGCGCGGCCCACCACGCTCGGCCGCATAAGCTTTGGCGCGCGGCCCGGAAGGCCCCAGGCCCCCCGGGCGGGGCTAGTCCCCCATGCCCAACAGCGCGCGCCACCCGCCGCGGCGCTTGCGGGGCTTGTCGCGCACCTTGCCCGTGGCCTCGAGGAACACGTCGTCCATCGAGAGGGGTCGGTGCTGCATGCCGACGACGCGCGCTCCCGCCGCGTTCAGGGCGCTGAGCACGAGGGGAATCGTCGCGCCGCTCTGCCGCAAGCGGACGCGCAGCTTCGGGCCCACCGCGAAGGCGTCCACGACGCCGGGCACGGCGGTCGCGGCTTGCAGGAAGGGCTTCGCGGGCCCGGCGAGGACCAGGTCGAGCCAGTCGCCGCCGAGCTTGTCCTTGAGCGATGCGGGCGAGCCGAGGCTGATGATCTGGCCGTGGTCGATGATGGCGACGCGGTCGCAGAGCTCCTCGGCCTCGTCCATGTAGTGGGTGGTGAGCAGCACCGTCACCCTCTGCTGGCGCTGCAGCAAGCGGATGCGCTCCCACAGGATGCGCCGCGACTGGGGGTCGAGGCCCGTCGTCGGCTCGTCGAGCAGCAGCACGTCGGGCTGATGTAGCATCGCGCGCACGAGCTCGAGCCGCCGCTTCATGCCGCCGCTGAAGTTCTGCACGCGGTCGTCGGCGCGGTCCTGCAGCTGTGCCAGCGCCAGCAGGTCGGGGATGCGGCGCTCGACGTCGGCGCTGGGCACCTTGTAGAGCCGGCCGTGGATGCGCAGGTTCTCGGTCGCGCTCATCTGTCGCTCGAGGGAGCGCTCCTGGAACACGACCCCGAGCTTGCGCCGTACGGCGTCGCCTTGCCGGGTGACCGACGCGCCCGCGATCCACGCGTCGCCACTCGTGGGCTGCAGGAGCGTGCAGAGGATCTGCTGCAGGGTCGTCTTGCCCGCTCCGTTGGGGCCGAGCAGGCCGAAGATCTCGCCGCGGCGCACCGCGAAGCTCACGCCGCGGAGGGCGTCGACGCGGCCGAAGGTCTTGCGCAGGTCGCGCGCCACGACGGCGCCGTCCCCCGGGCCCGGCAAGGGCCCTGCGATCGCGGCTTGCACGTCGTCGGCCACGGAGGGCACTGCGGGTCGAGGTGCAAATCCTTGTCGCTCTGGACGGCCCTCGGGGGTCCAGGCCGCTCCCCCGCCCACCCTCCAGGGACGACGCGAGCGGGCCCCCCGTGTCCGCCGCGGCGAGGCCCGGCGCGGGCGATGGCCACGTTCGGTCCGCCCCTCCTCGGTTTTTTCCTCGGTGCTTGGAACTGTCCTCGCGAGATCGTCACAGGCCGAGGCATGCGTGAACAAATCGAGGAGAGATGGTTCAAGCCAGAAGCGTCGCTTGGTCGCTCGCGGACTTCGCGTTCGCGTCGATTTGGGGAGGTGACATACGATGATGGGGGCTGCTTCGGACCAAGGCGCCGACACCGGTGGGATCCTTTCGCTGGTGCTGG
>DASYRW010000033.1:0-1899 GCA_036003985.1 Thermoplasmatota archaeon | reverse complement strand
CGCGCCCAGGGCATGGACGGCTTCGAGGGCCCGCAGGAGACCCGAGGCCACGCGGCGGAACTCGTCGCGGTCGAGCGGCCCGCGTCGGAGTCGCGCGGCAAGCGAGCCGCCGTCGACGTGCTCCATGACGAGGAACGCGTCGTGGCCCACCTGCTCGACGTGGAAGAGGGTCACGACGTTGGGATGCTGCAGCGCCCCGAGGGCGCGCGCCTCGCGGAGCATCGCGTCGGCTGCGTCGTCGCCCCCTGGGGTCCGCAGCACCTTGACGACGACGTCGCGCCGCACGTCCGCGTCGCGGCAGAGCCACGTCGCGCCTTGGCCGCCCGTGCCGAGGGGGCCCTGCACGACGTACCGCCCCAGCACGCGCTCGCCCGGCATCGGGCCGCGTGCACCGGGGCTGTCGGGGCCCGCCGCGAGCATGTAGGCCAGCACCGCGTGGTCGCGCTCCGTCAAGCCCAGGTCCGCCCGCAGCCGCGCCAGCCCCGGCTCCTCGTCGGGGCGCACGCCGCCGTCGGGAAGCAGCGCGTGCTGCAGCGCCGCGCGGTACACTTCCAGCTTCTTGCCCTGCAAGTACGCCGGCGAGGCGCGCACCTCCGGCAGGAGGTGGTCGGCGACCCGGTCCGACATGCGGCGCACGTCCGCGAGGACGAGCAGCAGCATCGCCGCGCCCAGGGCGCCGAGGAGCGTGCCCGTCGCGGGCGCCACGAAGACCGAGGCCACCTGGCTCACCACGAGGAAGACCGCGAGGAACGTGAGCGCCGTGGTGGTGTGGCGCGCGGTCCACTTGAGCCGAAGGTCGATGTCGAAGAGCTGGGTCGAGAGGAGGCCATACGCGAGCAAGCTCGTGGCCACGAGCTCGGTCATGGCGGGCGTCCAGTGGTAGAGCAGGCTTTGGTCCAGCGTCCAGCTCGAGGCCGGGGGCGCGCCGTGGAGCCACGCGACGTAGAGGATGTTCACCGTGTCGCGCAGCCCGAAGGCCGCGGTGAAGATCTGCGCCTGTCGGCGGGCGGCCGGCGAACGGGCGAGGAAGCAGGCCGAGACCGCCGCGACGAGGGTGAAGGCCAGCACCGTGAGCACGAAGGGGACGCTGGCCTCGGCCCACGGCCCGTAGCGCGTCACCCACGGCGTGTGGGCGCCCGGCTCGAGGGTGACGAACTCCTCCAGTCCTAGCAGGCCAGCCGCGAGCAGCACCCCCAGCGCGGCAAGCACGAGGCCCCGGGCGGCGCGCGTGCGGAGGGGCCGCGCCAGCGGCGTGTCCAGGGTCGCGACGAGCAGCAGGTAGAGCGGGATCCAGGCCAAGAGGGCCACGGTCCCGAGCGCGCCCACGGTCCGCGCCGCGGCCTCGTCCTCGAGCATCGGCACGACGCCGAAGGCCAGCATGATGCCGAGGCCGGCGGTCGCGAGCGCGCCGACCAGCGCTCGGTTCGCGGCTTGCCCGGGCGCCGTGCGCGCCACCACGATGGCGAGGGCCAGCATGAGGGACCCGCACGCCAACGCGGGGATCCCGATGGGGTTCCACAAGTCCGCCCGCCCCCCGGCGGTCTCCCACCGCGCTGGCAGCGCTTAAGGATGGCGCCCGAGCGCGGCTACGGCTTCGGCGCCACCGTGCCCGCGACCACCGGGGCCGCGAGGGGGCTCACGTGGAACTCGCGCGCGATGCGCAGCGAGTTGCCCAGGACCGGGAGCGTGCTGAAGGCCATGGCCACGCCCGCGATGAGCGGGTTCAGCAGGCCGAAGGCCGCGATGGGCACGAGGACCGCATTGTAGGCGAAGGCCCAGCGCAGGTTCTGCTTCACCCGGACGAGCGTGCGCTGGCCCAGGTCGATGGCCGCTGGGACATCCCGCGGATCGCTCCTCATGAGCACGAAGTCCGCTGCCCCGACAGCGACCTCGCTGCCG
>DASYRW010000032.1:0-4823 GCA_036003985.1 Thermoplasmatota archaeon | reverse complement strand
CAGCGCGACGCCGAGCAGCAGGATCGGCAGGCCCGGGCCGATGGGCTCGTGGGTGACCAGGCTGCCGGCCAGCCGCGCGGCGACGGCCCCGAGGCTGCCGAGGCTCGCGAGGCCCAGCATGACCACGTTGCTCGTCTTGCCGGCGGTGCTCACCACTTGGAGCAGCGCCATCGCGCCCAGCACCAAGGGAACGAGGTCGAGCTCGGCGAGCGCCAGCGGGCCCCACTGCGCGAGCGGCTCCTGCCCCCAAGGCAGCAGCGCGCCCCCCATGAGCACGAGCATCGCCACGATGGCGAGGCGCTCGCCGACGCTGTCGACCTGGATGAGGGGCTCGGGTGCCTTCCGCCCCGTCGGCGCTTCCACCGCGCCCGAGTTCACGGTCTCGGGCGGCGGCGAGGCACGGGGCATCGGGTTTATGGAACCCGCCTCCGTTCATAAGCCTGATGGCGGCTCCCCATCCCGCGGACGCATTGCGCGGGGCGACCGGCGCGCACTTGCAGGGCCGCACCGTCGCGCTCGGCGTCGATGCGGCGCGGGGCGCGCCCGGCGCGGTGCGGATCGCGCGCGCGCTCGTGCGGCTCGGTGCCGAGGTCCAGCCGCTGCTCGCTCCCGCCGCGGAGGCGTGGGTGCACCCGGACGCGCTCGCGTACGGGGCGGGCCGCGCGACCATGGCGTGGCCGACGCAGGCGAGCTACGACGCGGTGCTCCTGGCGCCGGCTGGGCACGACCTGCTCGCGAAGCTCCGCCACCGCTTGCCCGACACGGCCCCCGCCGCAGCCGCGCTCACCCACCTCGGCCGCGTCCCGGTGTTGGTCGCGCCGGCGCCCGGTGCCGAGGATGCTGCGGATGGCCTCGAGGCCGCGGGCTTCCGCCTCGCGCGCGGGGCCTTCGACGCGCACGGCGAGCCGCGGCCCGAGCCGTTGGCGGCGCGCGTCGCGGGCCTGCTCAGCACGAGCCCGCTTCGCGGCCGGCGCGTGCTGCTTGTCGCGGGCGGAGCCCACGAGCCCCTCGACGCGATGCGCGTGGTGGCGACGCGCGGCGACGCGCTGCTCGCGCGCGCGCTCCGCCTCGAGCTGGAGCGCCGCGGGGCGCGCGTCCAGGCGCTGCTCGGCCCCGCCGCTGTTCCCCACGACCGCGACGAGCGCGCGTACGAGACGCTGCTCGACCTCGGCCTGATGGCGCGGCTCCTGGGGGCGCACGACCTCGCCGTGGTCGAGGACGCGCTGCCCGCCCTCGCGCCGACGCGTCGTGCGGGCAAGATCGCGAGCGGCCAGCAGGGCCTCGCGTTGGAGCTTCATCCCGCCCATGCGGAGCGCGCGCTCGAGGGCGTCGCCCCCGCGGTGGTGCGCTACCGGAGCGAAGGGAGCGCGCCCGATGCCCAAGCCGCGCGCATCGCCAACGACCTGGAGGCGCGGTCCGCGTGAGCGAGGTGCAGGAGGCCGCGGCCTTCAGCCCCGGCCACATCACGGCGTTCTTCGAGATCCACGACAGCCATCCTGATCCGGCGCGGCGCGGCAGCCGCGGCGCGGGGCTCAGCGTGGACCTGGGCGCCGTCAGCCACGTGCGCGTCCTGCGGTCCGACGAGCCCGGCATCGCCATCATGATCAACGAGGAGGCCGCCGAGGCGCCGGTCACCGAGCGCGCCATCCGCGCGTTGGTGGGCAGGAGCGCGGTGCGCGTCGAGGTGCGGACGCAGCTCCACTTGCCCGTCAGCCAGGGCTTCGGCATGAGCGCGGCCGGCGCGTTGAGCGCGGCCCTTGCCCTGGCGAAGGCGCTGCGCTTGCCGAAGAGCGACGCGGTGATCGCGGCGCACAAGGCCGAGGTCGAGAGCGCCACGGGCCTCGGCGACGTCGTCGCGGCCGTGCAGGGCGGCGTGGAGATCCGGCGCGAGCCGGGGCTGCCTCCTTGGGGGTACGTGGAGCGCGTCGTGGGCGAGGGGGAGCTGGTGCTGTGCGTGCTCGAAGGGCCCCTCGAAACCCGCGCCGTGCTCGGCGACGCGGAGGCGCGCAAGCGCATCCAGAAGGCCGGCAAGGCCGCGCTCGTCGCGTTCAGCGAGCGGCCCACGCTGCCCAACCTGTTCCGCGTGGGCAAGCAGTTCAGCCTCGACAGCGGCCTCGCCACCGAGAAGGTGCTGCGCGCGATCCGCGCGGCGGAGTTGGCCGAGGGCTTGGCGAGCCAGAGCATGCTGGGGCACAGCGTGTTCGCGTATGGCACGAAGCTCGACGAGCTCGAAGCCGCGCTCAAGAAGCACGGCCAGACGTGGCGCGCGCGCGTCGAGCCGACGGGTGCGCGCGTGCTCGCGATCGAGCGCGCCGGCGAGCCTCCAAGCGGGTCACCAAGCACGCCTTGAGCCCCCTGCCCGCTGGCCCCACATGGCTCCCACGCGCCAAGAGCTCGCGGCGCTCGCCATGGTCGCGTTCCTGGTAGGCGCGGCGGTGCCAGGCGTGCTCGCGCGGTTTCCCGGCGCGGACGGCGCCGACGCGTGGCTGCCCGGGCCCGGGCGCTGCGACGCAAGGGCGCCGCTCCGCCTCTGCACGGACCGATCCTCCTACGCGCGCGGCGCGGTCGTCGATGCGGCGCTGGAGAACCTCGGGGATGCGCCGATGGCCGGCCGCCTGCGCGCCTTCGTCCGCGACGGCCACGGCCACGTTGTGGAGCAGCTCGCCGAGGCCGACCTCATCCTCGCGCCGAGTGTGCGGCTGCACCTCGACTGGCACCCGCACGCGCCGCCGGGGCGCTATGCCGTGGGGGCGTGGTTCGCCGGTCGCTTGCTGGAGCAGCCCCTGGTCCTCGAGGGTGCCGGAGCGACAAGGCTTTGAGCCATGGCCGCGAGTCGCGGGCGTGGCCAAGCTCCTCGCCCTCTCTGCGCTGGGCCTCGACCGCCGCGGCCTGATCGCCGACATCAGCGGGGCCGTGACGCGCGCGCAGGGCAACATCGTGCACGTGGAGCAGTTCGCGGTGCGCGGCATGTTCACCATGTTCATGCTCGTGGAGCGCACGACGAAAGGCCCCGCGCTGCCCCAGCTGAAGGCCGCGCTGGAGCGCGAGCTGGCTGGGATTGGCCTCAACGTGCGCCTCGAGGCCGTGGACGCGGACGCGGGCGAGCCGCGCGAGATGCACGTCATCACCATCCTCGGCGCGGACAAGGTCGGCATCATGCACGCCATCACCTCCTGTGTGGCGGAGCACGGCGGCAACATCGAGCGCATGCGGCACGTGGCCAAGGGCGACTTCATGGCCTTCGAGATCACCATCTCCATGGCCAGCAGGGAGGTGCCGAAGCTGCGCCGCGGCCTGAGGGCGGTGTGCGAGCGCATCGGCGTCGATGCCGTCATCCAGCCCGACTCCATCTTCCGCGCGCGGCGGCGCCTCGTGGTCTTCGACATGGACAGCACGATCATCGAGGGCGAGGTCATCGACGCGCTGGCCAAGGCGGCAGGCGTGGAGCGCGAGGTGAGCGCGCTGACGGAGCGCGCCATGCGCGGCGAGCTGGACTTCAAGCAGTCCTTGCACGCGCGCGTGCGCATGCTGAAAGGCCTGCAGGTCAAGCAGCTGGAGCGCATCGCGGGCGAGCTGACGCTCACGCCGGGCAGCGTGGACCTCGTCACCACCCTCAAGCGCATGGGGTTCCGCGTCGCGCTCATCAGCGGCGGGTTCACCTTCTTCACCGACCGGCTGAAGCAGGAGCTGGGGTTCGACTACACGTACGCGAACGAGCTCGTGATCCGAAACGGCAAGCTCACGGGCGAGGTGAAGGAGCCCGTCATCGACGCGCGCCGCAAGGCCGCGATCGTGCGCAGCATCGCCAAGCGCGAGGGCCTCAAGCCCGAGGAGGTCGTCGCGGTCGGGGACGGCGCCAACGACCGCATCATGATCAAGAATGCTGGGTTGGGCATCGCCTTCAACGCGAAGGACGTGCTGAAGCGCGTCGCGGACGGCAGCATCACGCGCGACAACCTCCGGGGCCTGCTCTACGCCCTCGGCGCGACGGACCAGGACCTCGCCGCTGCCCTGCCGCGGGCGCGCAGGCGGTAGCTCAACGGTTGGCCTAGGCGGCTCAACGTCGTCGCGAGGGTCTTCATGGCCCTCGCCCGGGCTCGGAGCGCGTGCGCGCCCGTGTCTTGCTGGTGCTGGCGACGCTGCTGGCCGGCTGCCTCGACGGCATGCCCGCGCTCCTGACAGGGCCTGTGCCTGACGACGTGCGGTTCGCGCCCGCCGGCGACCAGGTGGAGGCGAGCCTGCTGCGCGGCGGCGAGACCACCGCGGGGCCCGAGGTGCGGCTCGCGCTGCTGAGCTTCCGCGGCGACGTCGTCGTGGAGGAGGCCGACGGCCCCCTGCGCGCGACGATGCGGCTCGCCGCGGTCGCGGACACGCAGGAGCAGGCGCGCGCCCGCGTGCTCGCCCTCGAGGCCGTCTTCCGCATCGAAGGCGACGCCATCGTCGCGCGCGCCAGCACCGACGATCCCCGTGGAGCCTCGGCGGAGATCCGCGTGCTGGTGCCGCCCGGCACGCCGCTCACGGGCAGCGTCGAGGCGGAGGACGGCGCCGTGCGCGTCGCAGGCAGCGTGCACGACATGACGCTCGCGTCCGCCCGGGGCCCCGTCGCGGCCGCGCTCCGCGGCGCCGGCGCCCTGCAGCTGCGCGCCGCGATGGGCGCCGTCGAGGCCGCGCTCGCCCCGACGGGGCCCGCGCGCCTCGACGTGGAGGCCCGGGATGGCGACGTGCTGCTCCAGCTCTCCGAAGGCCCCGGCGTGGGCTACGACCTCGAGGCCGCCGCGACGGGCGACGTGAGCGCGAGCATGCGCGAGGCCGCGCTGGAGGGC
>DASYRW010000031.1:0-6916 GCA_036003985.1 Thermoplasmatota archaeon | reverse complement strand
GTGGACCCCCGACGAGCTGCACAGCGCGGTCCACGACGCCGCGAAGGAGCAGGACCAGCCCGGCGGAGCGGCCTTCAAGGCGCTCTACAAGGCCCTGCTCGGCGCGGAGCGCGGCCCGCGCGCGGGCCACTTCCTGGCGAGCCTGGAGCGGGAGTTCGTGGTGCAGCGGTGCGCCGAGGCGTCGAAGGCCTAGCTACCACGGCGGATGGCTGGCCTGCTCGCGCGCGTTGTCGGCGCCCTGCTCGCCGGCTTCGATGCTCCACATGCACCAATCGGAGCCTTGCTCCTCCGCGCGGACCATCGTGTCTTGGCTGTCGCGGGGCGTCTGCTGCATCTCGTCGGCCATGGCGTTCCAGCTGTCGTTGACACCGGTCCAGGGGCTCTCGTCCGCCGCCGCGGTGGGGGCGGCGAGGGCGGCCAAGGCCAGCGCCGCGAGGGGCAGCAGGGCACGCATGGCCGCTGCTGTGCGGCGATCATGCTTGAGCCCGTCGTCCCATGGAGGGACCAGGCACGACAGGATCGAAAGGGCTTCACGAGACCCTCGCCATGCCGGCGCCGTGACGGACCTCCGCATCCTCGCGGCCGTGGCCGTGGGCGGCACGCTAGGGTGCGTGGCGCGCTACGGCCTCGGCGGCTGGCTCACGCGCGGTGACTTCCCCTGGGGCACCGTCGCGGTCAACCTGCTCGGCAGCTTCGCGCTGGGGTTCCTTGTGTTCAGCGACCTCGAGCGCGGCTGGCTCGGCCCGGAGCAGCGCATGTTCCTGACCGTGGGCTTCCTGGGCGGCTTCACCACCATGAGCAGCTTCGCGGTGGAGTTCGTCGACCTCGCGGCCAGCGGGGACGCGGCACGGGCGGGGCTGTACTATCTGCTGAACGCGGGCGCCACCGTGCTGGCCGCGGTGGGCGGCCGCGCGGCAGCGATGGCGGTGGGCTGACATGGACCAAGAGCTGCGCGAGGACGCGGTGCGCCTCACGATCTACCTCGGCGAGCGCGACCAATGGGAAGGCAAGCCCACGTACAAGGCCCTGCTCGAGCTGTTCCGCGCGCGCGGCCTGTGGGGGTGCACGGTCACGCGGGGCCTCGCGGGCTTCGGCAAGCGCAGCGTGCTGCACGCCGCCTTGCCCTTGAGGCTCAGCGAGGACCTGCCCCTCGTGGTGGAGTGCATCGACGCGCACCGCAAGGTCGAGGGCGTGCTGCCCGACGTGGAGCGCATGGTCCCGGACGGGCTCGTCACGATCGCCCCCGTGAAGGTCGTGCGCCGCCTCGGGCCCTAGAGGGGCACGAGCGGGTCGAGCTGTCCGAGGACGTTGTCGCCGCCCTGGCCGCCCTGGCCCGCGGCCCACGTGCCCCACTGCCCCCCTTGGTCCGTGGCCCAGAACATCGTGGCGCCCGTGTCCTCGGGCACGTCGTTGAGCGCGCCGGCCATGGGGTCCCACGCGCTGTGGATCACCTGCGTGACGGGATCCGCGGCCGCGGTGTGGGCGAGCATGGCCATGAGCGCAGCGGCCAGGAGGGCGCGCATGGCCCTGCAGCCCTGCGCCGCGCCATGAGGCCAGCGTCCCGCGCCGGGACGCGTCGTCGTCAGCGCCCGGGCGCTCCGGAACCCTCGCGCAGCTTCTCGGGCCGCTCGGCGTCGTTGGCGCGCGTCGCCGGGCCGCACGTGGGGCAGCGGTCGTCGACCACCACCGTCCCCAAGTCGGGCGCGGCCTCGAAGCCGAGCAGGTCGAGCTCGCGGTTGCAGCAGCGACCGGCCACCACCCGCTGCCGAGCCGCGCCCGAGGCCGAGAAGGTTCGCCGCGGCGAGGCTGCGCAGAAAGCCTTGACGGTCCTCGCTCGAGTTGGCGCCCCCGATCCGCATGGCCCGCGCCCCCGCCGCTGCCCTGCTCTGCGTCCTCGCGCTCGCCCTCCCGATGCCGCCCGCGTCCGCCCTCGGCCCCGAACCGGTCGTGGTCGACCTCGGCGCGGCGGCGCATGCCCTCGCGGCCTCGGCGCGCGGCGACCTCGTGGCCTTCGCGACGGCCGACGGCGTCGTCGCCACGACCGCGGCGGGCGGCGAACGGTGGCGCGCGCTCGACGGCCTCGACGTTCGCGCGGTCGCGGTGGATCGCCAGGGTACGCTCGTCGCAGCGGGCGACACCACCGGCCTCGTGCACGTGCTCGACGCCGGCGACGGCGCGCTGGTCGCCGTCGCGGTCACGCTGGGGGCGGTGAACGCGCTGGCCTTCGACGACGCGGGCGCGAACCTCGTCGCGGGCAGCGACGACGGCTTCACGTACGTGTACAAGCCGCGCGACAGCCTGCCGCCACCCTTGCCGGACGCGGCCCTGCCGCTGCTCCTGCCGCAGTGGAGCTACAACACGGACCTGCGCGTCACGCACGTGCTGATCACCGCGGATGGGCGGTGGGTCGTCGCGGGCAACGGCGATGACAGCCGCGCTTGGCTGTGGCAGAACACGCCCGCGCTGCTGCCGGGCGGCGTGCCCCCGGCGCCCTTCCCGTGCCTCAACTCGGGCATCGCGGGGCCCAACTGCTGGGTGTTCCAGCAGGGCAGCGCCGGCGGCCTGCACGTGCTCGCGGCCGCGCACGACAGCTACGACATGTTCATCTCCTACGGCACCGGGTGGAGCATCGCGACGCGCGCCGGAAACTTCTTCGCGAACCCGTGGAGCTTCCTCGCGCCCGCGACGCCCACGGCCGGTGCGATGGCCGCGAGCGGGAGCCACGCCCTCGTCGGCGACAGCTTGGGCAACGTGTTCTACCTCGATACCGCGCCCCACAACCCGCCCCACGAGAAGCAGGCCCTGTGGTCCTCGAAACGCGCGGTCGAGGTGCGCGCCGCGGCGCTCAGCCCCGACGGGCGCTGGGCCGCGGTGGGCGACGCGGATGGGACCTTCGCGCTGCACGATGGCCCCGCCGGCCCCGCCGCCGTGTGGACCTATGCGGCCCTTGGGGGCGCTGCGGGCCTCGCCTTCACATCGTCCGGCACCCTGTCGGGCGCGGCGGGCAGCCAGGCGCTCTTCTGGGCTTGAGCCTGCCTTGGCCTTTGCGCACAACGAAGGTCAGGGGCCCGCCCCATCGCACCGCGCGTAGGAGCGCGCGAGGGCGTTGGCATGTATGTGACCATCCGGCGATATGCCGCCGATCCCCGCTACGTCGGCGAGATCCAGCGGCGCGTGCAGGAGGGGTTCGTCCCGATCGTGCGGAGCGTGCGCGGCTTCGTGAGCTACGAGGTCGTGGACGGCGGCGGTGGCGTGCTCGCGAGCATCAGCGTCTTCGAGACGAAGGCCGGCGCCGACCGCGCGGCGGAGCTGTCGCAGCTGTGGGTGCAGGGCAACCTCGCGCGGTTCTTCCGCGGGCCGCCGCAGGTGACGGCGGGGGAGGTGGCCTACCACGCGGTCCGCGAGCCCGCGGCGCGCGAGCGCGACCTTGAGCCCTGGGGCTGATCAGCGCTTCCGTCCAGGGGCCGGCTTCGCCTCGCGCAGGCGGCGCTGCCGGCGCTGCTCCGCCTCGGCCATGCGGCGGCGCTGCTCCTCGGTCTCGGCCAGCAGCGGCGGCACGGTCGTGGGCTTGCCGTGCTCGTCGAGCGCCACGAAGGTGAAGTAGGCCGAGCTGGTGTGGCGGCGCTCGCCGCTCAGCGGGTTCTCGCTCTCGACGCGCACGCCCACCTCCATGCTGGTGTGGAACGCGGCGTTGACGCTGGCCTTGAGGATGATGAACTGGCCGAGCTTGATGGGGCTGCGGAAGTCGAGCTTGTCCACGCTCGCCGTCACGACAGGGCGACGCGCGTGCCGGATCGCCGCCATCGCAGCGGCCTGGTCCATGAGGTGCATCACGTGGCCGCCGAGGACGTTGCCCAGGGGATTCGTGTCCTGCGGCAGGACGATCTCGACCATCTCCACCTGCGAGTCCTTCACCGGCTTGCCGGCGGCCATCGCGCGGGGAACGCGGCGCGTGGCTAGAACGTTTGCGGACCCGTCCGGGCCCCACGCGGATAGCGGCCCACGTGAACCTTCATGACCCCACCCACGATCGACCGCCGGAGAGCCCATGCTCCGCGCCCTCGCGCTCCTCGCCGCCCTCGTCCTGCCCGGCTGCCTCGGCCCCGCGCCCCAGCCGCTCGAGCCGGCTGCGCCCGCCTTCGACGTCCACGACTTGGTCGCGGCGGACGCCACCGAGGTCTTGGACACGCCGGGCATGCGGCTCTTCACCTTCGAGGGCGCCTCGCAGATCGGCGCGCGCGGCATCCTCGTGGGGGGCCCGCGCACGTGGGCGTACGAGGCCACGTTCCCCGTGGACAACCGCGTCGGCTACGTCAGCGTGGAGCTCAACTACACCACCGACGACCTCGTCGGCACCAACCTCATCGTGTTCCTCGTCGACGACTACGGCCGCCTCCAGTGCGGCGGAGCCGGCTTCGCGGCGCCCAAGGGCTGCACGGCGCCCGTGCCCTCCAACTACACCGACAAGCGCGAGTGGACCGCGCGCGTGCAGACAGGGTTCCCGGCCTCGCTGCCCGATGTGCCTTTCACGGTCCAGGTGGGCCTGCACAGCCCCGCGCACCTGACGCGCGGCGACCCGCTCGCCGGCACCGACCCGGCCATCGCGTTCCGCGTGAGCGACACCGGCGTCGGCGGCTCCGAGCCGAACGTGGGCGTGCTCGCGGATGGCACCATCTTCGCGCAGGAGAGCCTCGCGACCATGCGCTCGACGGACGACGGCCAAACGTGGGAGGACGTCGCCCCGCTCACGACCAGCCAGATCAGCTTCGACCCGATGCTGCGCGTGGACCCCTGGAGCAACACGGTGTACGTGGACCAGCTCTACATCGCGTGCAGCATCCTCGCGTGGAGCAACGACGCGGGCAGCAGCTGGACCACCAACCCAGCAGCCTGCGGCCTGCCGGGCGACGACCACCAGAAGCTCGCTGCCGGGCCAGGCCCGCTCCCCGGCTTCAACGCCGTGTACTACAGCTTCAGCAGCTTCGCCCAAGGCGCCTGGGTGGCGCGGTCGCTCGACGGCGGCCTCACGTTCCTCGGCGCGGTGCCCGTCGTGGGCCTGACGGATGGCCGCTCCTTCGCGAACACCGGCCCCGTCGAGGCGGACCGCGAGGGCAACGTGTACGTGCCCTACTACATGTGCGACAACGGCGGCTACATCGGCGTGGGCGTCAGCCACGACTACGGCGCGACCTTCGAGTTCGTCGTCGTCAGCGAGGAGGAGGGCCCGTGCTTCGACGTCGATCCAGGGCTCGCCATCGACAGCGACGGCGTCGCGTACCTCGCGTACCACCGGCCGACCGGGGTCAAGTATGCCCACAGCGCGGACAAGGGCGCGACGTGGAGCGAGCCGGTCACGGTCAGCCCGCCCTCGCTGAAGAGCTACGTGCACGTCGACGCCGTCGCGGGCGACGCCGGCCGGCTGGCCATCGCGTACCGCGCGACGCCCGACACGGACAAGGGCCCGGACGCGGCCGACGGCTGGGCGGCTTGGTACATGTACGTGACCTTCGTCGAGAACGCGACCTCGGCCGCGCCCAAGATCAGCACGGGCCTCGTGAGCCCGCCCGGCGACCCCGAGCAGCGCGGTCCCATCTGCACGGCCGGCATCGCGTGCGTGGGAGGGAGCCGCAACCTGCTGGACTTCATCGACATCGCCGTCGGCCCCGACGGGCGCGTCTATGCGGTGTACACGGACGGCTGCGACGAGACCTGCCCCACGCCCGCCGACTCGCGGTCCGGCCTGGGCATCGTGGGCATCCAAGAGCAAGGCCCGCGCCTGTTCGTCAACGGCGCGCCGTGGGCGGGCGGCGCCGGTGCGCGGCCCTCATGGCCCGCGGTGCCAGCAGCGCCGGCGACGCTCTGAGCACGAGCCAGCCCGCCAGCAGTTCGGCGCGCTCGCGCGCGTGGAAGCCGGCCCAGAAAGGGCCGTGGCTCGCATCCGAGCCGTCGGCCTCCACGATGAGCCACGCGGCATCGGCCGTGATGGCGATGCGCAGCGCACACGCAGCCGGCGCATCGGGGCGCAGGCTCGCGGTCGCGGTCAGGCCGGGCACGAGGGCCCGCGCGGCCAGGAGGTCGCTGGGTGCTTCGAGGACGGGCAGGGGCTCGTCGGGCGGCGCGCCCCAGCGGGCGGCGACGAAACGCCGGGAGGGCAGCACGAGGGTCATCGGTCCTGGATGGACGATGGCGGCCCTGGACCTAGCTTCATCTGGTTTGAAGCGAGATCGAACAAAACGGGCTGGCGGCTTCAGGCCTTCTCGTGCACCCACCGCTCGCCCGTGCGCTCCCAGGCCACGAAATCGGCGTCCTGGAAGTACAGCTTCAGCTCGCGCTGCGCCGTCGCGGGCGCGTCGCTGCCGTGGACGACATTGCGGCCGATGTCCAGCGCGAGGTCGCCGCGGATGCTGCCGGGCGCGGCCTTGGCGGGGTCCGTCGCGCCGTTCACGTCGCGCACGACCTGGACCGCGCTGCGGCCCTCGAGGGCCAGCGCGACGACGGGGCCGCTGGTGATGTAGTCCACGAGGCCGTTGTAGAACGGCTTGCCCTTGTGCTCGGCGTAGTGCTCCTCCGCCAGGGCCTTGGACACGCGCATCAGCTTGAGGCCCACGACCTTGAGGCCGCGGCGCTCGTAGCGCGCGACGATCTCGCCCACGAGGCCCCGCTGGACGCCGTCCGGCTTGACCATGGCGAAGGTGCGCTCCATGCGCGCTCACTCCGTCTGGCCGCTCTTGGGGCTCGCGGCCTTGGCCGCGGCCGCCTTCTTCTTCGGCGCGGCGCTGGCCGCGGCCTCGGGCGCGGCGCTGCTGCCCTCGCCCCCCGCGACGGCTGCGACGGGCGTCGGCTCCGCGGGTGGCTTGGGGCTGGGCTTGGCCAGCTTCTTGCCCGCGGTCTGGACCGCGGCCGCCTTGCCGAGTCC
>DASYRW010000030.1:0-7754 GCA_036003985.1 Thermoplasmatota archaeon | reverse complement strand
CGGCCTGTAGTCGGGGGACAGCGCTTCCGGGTCGGCCATGCTCACACGCCCCTCAGCTTCGTGATGGCGGCGCCGAGGCCGAAGGCGAGGAGGAGATAGAGCCACGAGAGGCCCAAGGCGGCGCCGACGGCCTGCCGGAGGCGGACGTGCTTGGCGAGTTCGTCCCCGTGGCGAAGGAGCACGAACGCGGCGGCCGCCGAGAGGGGGAGGGTGAAGAGGGCGATGAACTCCTTGAACTCGAAGAAGATCTCGTGGATCACCGGCGTGTTCTCGAGGAAGTAGGCGCGCGGCCCGGCCGGTGCGCGGTAGTAGATGTAGATCCAGTTGCCGAACAACACCGTGATGGCGGCGAAGAACGCGTTGAGCCCCGCGAGCGCGCGGAGGTCGCGGACCGACGTGAGCTGGCCGGTGTAGAGGCGGTACGCGAGGTACACCATCACCGTCGAGACCACCACAAAGACGGTGGCCGAGACGCCGTGCAGCGCCGACGGGATCGCGTACTGGCTGTCGCCCAGCAGCGCGGCGACGGGCGCGGTGGCGAGCGCCAGCAGGGCCACGGCCCCGATGGCGAAGAGCAGGATGTACGCAAGGCTCCAGTCGGGCCGCTCCGAAGCTCCCGTGGGCGCTGCCATGTCGCTCGCCTCGCCGGAACCATGCCCGCGGTGGATAAGGTTTTGTGCCTCGCTTTCGGCGCGCGAGCATCGGCCCTCGACGAAAGCCCCACGGCGAGCCCCACCAGCGGCAGCCCGCGCCCTCGCAAGGCTGAAGCGCTGCGCGCCCGATCGCTCCGCGTGGACGAGCTCGACCTCCGCATCCTCGGCTGCCTGCCCTGGAAGCCCGGCGACCCGATCCACATGGCCCGGGGCATCCTCAGGCCCTGGGACATCGCGCGCACGCTGGGGGTGCATGGCAACACGGTCAAGTTCCGCCTCCAGGCGATGCGCGACGCAGGCGTGCTGAAGGGCCTCTACCTGATGCCCATGCCGCTGCTCCGGGAGCACCGCGTGGCGGTCTACTGGCTGCGCTTCGACGACGTGACGGCGAAGGCCCCGGGACTCGCAGCCCTGCGCCGCCGGCGGGACGTGACGGACACCACGGAGTACGTGGGCCAGGAGGCGCGGGTCGGCATCTTGAGCGAGCCAGGCGAGGACCTTCGCCAGGTTGCGGAGCGCATCCGCGCCGCCAGCCGCGCGAGCGCCGCGGAGCTGTTCTACGAGCGCACGTCCCGCCTCGGGCCGCTGCGGATCAGCCCGCTCGACCGGCGCATCCTCGCGGCCCTCCTGCCGGATGCCTTGCGGCCGTTCTCCGAGGTCGCCGACGAGGTCGGCGTCACGCAGCGCACCGTGCGCCTCCGGTTCCGCGCGCTGGCCGAGGCGCGCGCGTTCTCGATCATCCCGCAGCTCGACCTGGGCCCGGTGGAGGGGCTGCTGGCCTTCGAGCTGGCCGTGGCGTTCGACCGCGCGGATCCGGCGACGCACGCGGCCTTCCTCCAGGCGTTCCCCGAGGCCTTCTACCGGAGCCGGCCCGAGCTCGCGGCAGGCTACGTGTACCTCGGCGTGCGCTCGCCGGCCCAGATGGAGGACGCGGTGCTCAAGGCCCGCGCGCTCCCGGGCGTGCGCGAGGCCCGCGCGCGGCTCATGCGCGGGTACGAGGCGAACATCGAGGTGGCGGCGGAGCTGCTCGCCGAGGCCGGCAAGCCGTGATCCGCTTTCGTGCGCCGCCCCCACAGCAAGGCCAAATCGCTCCGCGCTCCTGCGGCGGCCATGACCTCCGCCTCGTTCGCCCCGGCGCGCGTGGCCCTCGCCGCGGGCCTGGTGAGCTTCCTCGGCATCCTCACCCTCGTCGTCGTCGGCACGTCCGTCATCGCCGGCCCGCCCGTGTCTGGTAGCCTCGACCCCGCCGCGATCCGCGCCTACTACGACCACCCGGCCCTCGCCTGGGTGCTCGTCGCGCAGTTCCTGCTCCTGTTCCCGACCCTGCTCTTCGCGGTCAACCTGCGCGAGGTCCTCTCCGGCACGCCGCGGGGCCGCATGTGGGCCACGGTCGCGCTCGTGGCCATGGCCGCCGAGGCCACGCTGCTCGCGTCGGAGGTCGCGCTGCAAGGCGCGTTCGTCGCGGCCGCGGCGCAGGGCGAGGTCCCGCTGGCGATGTTCCGGTTCTGGGACCTGCTGTACAACAGCGGCGGCGACGCCATCGAGATCGCGTGGATCGCGGGCTTCTCGCTCGCCGCGGCGGGCGTCGCAGGGTTCCCGCGGTGGCTGCCGGCCTACGGCGCCGCGACCGCGGGGCTCCTCGCGGTGACCGTCTTCGGCGTCCTGCTCGGCATCCCCGCGCAGGTGCACCTGCTGCTCTACCTGCCGGCCATCGGGTGGTGGCCCATCGCGCTCCTCAGCCTGCGCCGGCACGCCGCAGCGCCCTCGCAGGCCCCGCGCCCGGCCGCGAGCACGGGCGGGTAGGCAAGGCTCAAGGCGCCGCCGGAAACTCCAGAGCCCGTGGACGAGCTCGACCTGCGCATCCTCGGCTGCCTGCCCTGGAAGCCCGGCGACCCGATCCACATGGCCCGGGGCATCCTCAGGCCCTGGGACATCGCGCGCACGCTGGGGGTCCATGGCAACACGGTGAAGACGCGCCTCGAGGAGATGCGCCGCATCGGCGTGCTCAAGGCCGTGTACCTCGTGCCCAACGCGCTCGTCGGCGACGTCACGGACCTCGGGGTGTTCTGGCTCGAGTTCGACGGCCCGCGCGAGAAGCTCGACGCCTTCGCGAAGATCCAGGCCCGCGACGACGTGAACGACGTCCACACCTACGTGGGGGGCACGATGCGCGTGGCCCTCATGGTGCGCGACGGCGCCGACCTCCTGGCAGCCGCGGAGCAGCTGCGGCGCGACGTGGCCGCGCACGAGGCGCGGCTGTTCTACCGCCGCAGCACCGGGCGAGTGCCGGGCGACCCGACCATGAACGCGCTGAGCGCCCTCGACCTGCGCATCGTGCGCGCGCTGCTGCCCGACGCGCACCGGCCCTTCCCCGACGTGGCCAAGGAGGTGGGCGTGACGCCCAAGACGGTGCGGCTGCGCTTCCATGCGATGCTCAAGCAGCCCACCTTCGCCATCATCCCCCACCTCGACCTCGGCAAGGTGCGCGACTTCCTCGCCTTCGAGCTGTCGGTGGAGCTCGCGGAGCCCAACCCTTCGCACTTGGCGGCGTTCACGGCGGCGTTCCCCCAGGCCTTCAACCGCGGCGGCACGCGCGGCCAGGGCGGCTACGTCTACTTGGCCGTGCGCAGCGGCTCCGAGATGGAGGATGTGCTGCTCCGCGCGCAGGCCATGCCGGGGGTGCGCCGCGCGCGCGCGCTGCTCGTGCGCGAGGTGTGGACGAACAACGGGAACCTCCTCCGCATCCTCGACGAGCGCCTGGCCGAGGCCGAGCGCGAGGCCAAGGCCCGCAAGTAGGCGCGGTTCCGTGCGGCCGGCGGACATCGGCTCCATGAGCCCGGGCCGCGGTTCCTCCGCGTGCGCGCCACGCACAGCAAGCCTAAGTCCACGGGGCGCCCTCGCAGCGCCGAGCGCATGCCCGGCTATTGGTTCCGCGAAGACATGCACCTGCCCCGGCCCGTCAGCCCCCTGGCGCGCACCGTGCTGATCCCGCCCCTCATCGGCGCGCTGCAGCGCGGCATGACGCGCACCGGCGGGCCGGGCCATCTGCTCGAGAGCCGCGTGGAGCACGGCTACGCCTACGTCGGCTTCCGCGACACCGCGCCGCTCCGCGCGCCCCCGCCGCCCGAGGCCCTCGCCGCGATGCAGGCGGCCTTCGCCGAGGTGCCGCGCCGATGGCGCGAGGCGTGGCTCCCGGAGATGCAGCGCCTGCACGCGCAGCTGCGCGCCATCGCGCCGCCGGGCGCGTCCGCTGCGGAAGCGGCGCGCGGGCTCCGCCAGCTGCGGCCCGTCCACGACCGCGCCTGGGACATCCACTTCGACCTCTGCATGCCGATGCTGGGCGGCCGCTTCGGCCTCGAGGACTTCCTCGCCCAGGCAGGGCTCCAGGACGCCGCGGCGGCGGCCAACGCGCTGCTGGGCGGCCTCGGCAACGACATCGACGACATCGATGCAGCCCTCGTGGAGCTGGGCGCGCAGGTCGCGGAGCGACCCGAGCTGCGCGCGCTCGTCGAGGACGGCGCGCCGGAGGAGCTGCTCGCGGCCCTCGAAGCGTTGCCGGCCAGCGACCCCATCGGACGCGCGTTCCGCGCGGTGTGGCCGCGCGTGGCGGAGCGGCCCCAGGGCTTCGAGCTGTTCGAACCCACGTGGGGCGAGGACCCCGCGCCGCTGGCGCGCGCGCTCGCAGGCGGGCACGCCGCGGCGAAGCAGGCCGAGGCCCTCCGCGCCCAGGTGGCGCAGCGCCGCGAGGCCGCCGAGGCGCGCGTGCGCGCGGCGCTGCCCGCGACGCTGCGGGGGCCCTTCGAGGGCTTGCTCGCGGCGAACCGCGCCAGCTGGCCGCTGATGCAGACGCACCACTACTGGATCGACGAGCTGGTCAATGGCTTGACGCGCCTCGCTCTGGTGCGCGCCGCGCAGCCGCTGGTCGGCCACGGCCTCGCCGCGGCGGAGGAGGTCGTGTTCCTGGAGCTTCAGGAGCTGCACGGTGCGCTGGAGGGCCAGCGCATCCCGCGCGGCCTGCTCGAGGCGCGCCGCCGCGAGCGCGACGCGCACCTCCGCATCACGCCGCCATCCGAGCTGGGCGAGCCCGATGCGGCCGTCTGGCAGAACCCGATGCTCACGAAGTTCTATGGCCTTCGCCCGCCCCACGCGGCCGAGGCGGGCCTGCTGCGCGGGCTGGCTGCGAGCCCCGGCATGCTGCGCGCGCGGGCGCGCGTCGTGGCCCAGGAAGGCGAGCTCGACGCGCTGGAGCAGGGCGAGGTGCTCGTCGCGACCACGACCGAGCCCTCGTGGACCACGCTGATGGCGCGCGCCGGGGCGCTCGTCGTGGAGAGCGGCGGCACGCTGTGCCATGCGGCGGTGGTGGCGCGCGAGTTCGGCGTGCCCGCCGTGGTGGGCGCGCGCGGCGCGACGCGCGCGGTGAAGACCGGCGACATCCTCGAGGTGGACGGCGCCGCGGGCACGGTCAAGATCGTTGAAGCATAGCTGGGGCCGCAGGGCGACGCCGGCGCGCGGCCCGGCACCGGCTTCCGCGCTGCTCCGCGTCGCTGCGCAAGGCCTAGCGGCGCCGCACCCACAGCACCGCGCCGGCGCCCACCGCGCTGAGCGCGACGAGGGCCAGCAGGGGTCCGGCGCTGCCCACGGCTTGGAAGGCCGCGAGGCTCTGCGCCGCGAGGTCCTCGACGGGCCCGAGGGCGACGTCCGCGTGGGGGTTGTGCTCCTTTGCCAGGCCGTCGCCGTGGCCGCGCGGCTCGTGGGTCGCGTCGTCGGACGCGGCGCCGGCCTCGTCGTGGCCCTTGGCGTGGCCCCGCCCGCGGCCTTCGCCAGCGTCGGCCTGCACGCTGCCCTCGTCGCCGTCGCACGCGCCTTCGTGGTCGCCGTGCGCAAGGTGCGCGCGGACCGCGGCCTCGCCGACGTGGATGGTGTGCGCGTTGCCCGGGTTGCCTGGCGGCACGTGGCAGACGGCCACGCCGCCCTCGTCGCCCTCGTCGTCGTCGGCCGGGTTGTCCTGCACGCGCGGCGGCGGCGGCGCAGCGACGCTGAGCGACTCGGTGCGGGCGTTGTTCGACTCGGAAGCCTCGGCGACCTGGTGGTCGCTATCCGCCACAGCCTTGACGGTGTGGCTGCCTTGGGCTGCCGACCAGCTCGCCGACGCCACGTTGAGCGTGCTCCCATCCGCGAGGTGGTCCACGGCCACCTCGCCCAGCAAGCTTCCATCCACGAAGAACGCGACCCGGAACTCGCCGGCGTCGCCTTGCCCGATGTTGCGCAACTTCGCGGTGAACGTGACGTGCTGGCCGCCCGCGGGCGCGCTGGGGCTCCAGGTGATGTCCTCGACGCGCAGGTCGGGCAGCGGCGCGGCGCCGACCGCGAAGCTCTCGGTGCGCGCGTTGTTGGTCTCGTGGCTCTCCTCGATGTCGCCGCCCACGTCGGCCGTCGCGCGCAGGCTGTGGCCGCCTTGCGCGGCCGTCCAGGGCAGCGAGGTGACCTCGATGGTCGCGCCGGCCGCGAGGCCGTCCACGCTGATGGGGCCCACGCTGTCGCCGTCGAGCGCGAAGCCCACGTCGAAGCCGGCCGCATCCGCGTCGCCGGCGTTCTTGACCTTGGCCACGAACGTGACCTCGTCGCCCGCGTCGGGGGCCGCGGGGCCGAGGGTGATGTCGAGCACGACGAGGTCCGGCAGCAGCGGCGCGCCGACGCTGAGCGACTCGGCGCGCTGGTTGTTGTCCTCGTCGGCCTCGGCGATCTCCTCGGCCACGTCCGCGATCGCGCGCAACAGATGGCCGCCTTGCGCGGCGGTCCACGGCGGCGAGGTCACGTCGGCCTGCTCGCCGGCGGCGAGCGCTGGGATGGACACGTTGCCCAGCGCGACGCCGTCCACGGCGAAGCCGGCCTGGCTGGCGCCCGTGGCACCGGGGCCAGCGTTCTTGATGACAGCGACGAAGGTCATGGATTGGCCGTCGTGCGGCGCGGCCGGTGACGGGACCAGGTCCAAGACGCGCAGGTCCGGCAGCGGCGGCGGTGCGATGGCCAGCTGCTCGAGGCGCGCGTTGTCCGTCTCGTCGACCTCCAGGACCTCGAGGTCCGCGTCCGCGACGGCGCGCACGTCGTGCTCGCCGACCTCGGCGGTCCACGCGGGCGACACGACGTCGGTGGAGGCGCCGGCCGCGAGGCCGTCCACGGCGACGTCGCCGAGGCTCGTCGCGCCGACGGAGAACTCCACCACGAAACCGCCCGCGGCGGCGTTGCCCTCGTTGCGCACCGTGGCCGTGAAGGTCACCGCGTCGCCCACCTGGGGCGAGGCGGGGGACCAGGTGATGTCGTCGACCGTGAGGTCGGGCGTGCCGATCGGCTCGGCCACGGCCACGGCCGCAAGGAGGGGCGCGAGGGCGAGCACGGTCGCGAAGAGCAGGGCCTTGCGGCCGGGGGTGTCAGCGGACATGCAGGCACCTTGGGAGCCAGCCAACCGGCCGGAGCCACTTGAGGGTCCTGGGACAAGCGTGAAAGCGAGGGGGCCAGGCTTCTTGAGGCCGCGCCGCGATGGCGCGCCCGTGCCCACGGCGGTGGACCTCTTCGCCGGCGCAGGCGGCTTCAGCCGAGGCTTCGGCGAGGCGGGCTTCGACGTGTTGCACGCCGTCGAGCTCCAGCGGGCCCACGCCGACGCCTACGCGGCCAACTTCCCCGCGACGAAGGTCCACAACGACGACATCCGCCAGCTCCCAGGCCTCGGCGTGCGGCCCGATGTGCTGATCGGCGGGCCGCCGTGCGAGGCCTACACGGGCGCCAACGCGCGCCGCCGGCCGAACCCCCTCGACCGGCTCTACGCGGACGCCGAGGGCTCGCTCGTGCTGGAGTTCGTTCGCTTGGCCGAGATGCTGAAGCCGCGTGCCTTCGTCATGGAGAACGTCGTCGGCGTCGCCGACGGCCCGCTGCGCGCAGCGCTGCAAGCGGAGTTCCGCCGCGTGGGCTTCCCCACGGTGTTCTTCAACGTGCTGCGCGCGGAGGAGCACGGCACGCCCTCGCGCCGCGAGCGCATGTTCGTGAGCAACCTGCCGATCCAGCCCAAGCCTGCGCCGGGGCCCATCACGGTGGGCGAGGCGCTCT
>DASYRW010000029.1:0-9728 GCA_036003985.1 Thermoplasmatota archaeon | reverse complement strand
GCGATCTTGCGCAGCATCGGCCAAAGAAGGATGGCCATGGCCAGCGCGAACAGCCCCGCGCCAGCGAGGATGCCCACGGGCACGCCCAGCACGTCCATCGGCGGGGCCGTCGGGAACGCCATCGGCCGCGGCTGGGCTCGAACGCTTTTGAAGGTTGTGGGACGGTCGGCGCATCGAGCGCGGGGCGCTGCGCAACTCTGGGGCGTGGGCCGCAGCGGACCGTCGGCCCTCGGGCCCAGTCTTTGGAGCCCAAGGCTTATGCAGCCCTGCTCACAGACATTGGAGCGCGCGAGGGCGAGACGATGTCCGAGCCGATGGACCTGGACGGTGGCATGACCTACATCCTGGCCGTCTTGGTCTTCTGCCTCGTGATCTACTTCCTGGCCAAGGCCTTCGTGCCGGCGTAGCCCGCGCGTGCAGGATGCGGCCAACCGTGGCCCGCGCCCAGAGCGTGCAGAGAACATCCATCCTCCCTGACCCCGCGTGCCGTGTCGGGAGGCTTGTACTACATGCGCAACCTCGCGATCGTCGCAGGTATCCTGCTGATGGCCATGCCGCCGGTGATGGCGGCCGCTCCGGAGGTCCCTGTCGTGGACGGGGACGTTCCTGCCGTGGAGCTCATCCCGGGCATCGGTCCCGGCCCGCACACGGCGTCCTTCGCTGCGGTCGCACCCGCGACGACCACGGGCACGACCGGCATCATCCACATCAACCTGCAGGCCGGCATCTCGCACGGCTTCGCCGGGGTCAACGTCGCTGGCTACACCGGCACGTTGGAGAGCCGCCTCGAGTGGCAGGTTCCGGGCGGCGCCACGGGTGTCCGCACGTTCCGGTGCAATGTGCTGAACGGCGTCATCGCGTGCATGCCCGGCTTCGGCGCGTTCCCACCGGCGCAGTCCCTGGTCAACCAGATCTGCGTGAGCTACAACTACCTCACGCTGGTGCAGGGCGGCTCGGGCAACTGGGGCTGCAGCATCACCTTCACCGGCCTCACCATCCCGAACCCGCCGGCCTGAGGTGCACAGAGCGTTGGCGGGCCGGCGCGCCCGCCGCTTCTCCCGTTCACCGATGCCCCAGCGCAGCGTTCAAGGCGCTGACCAAGCCGTCCAGAGAATCCTCTTTCTAGCCTGGCCCCATCGCGCCCCATCGACTGGGGGGCTCGGCTCAGCGTGACCGCAGCCTCGCCGGTCGGTGGAGGCTAGGAGCTATGCGGACCATCCTGATCGGAGCGCTTGTGCTGCTGGGATCGCTGAGCGTGGCCGGCGCGGCCAGCACGCCCCAGGCGACGGGCGAGAACGAGCTCGGCGAGATCGTGACCTTCGACGTGCCCGTGGAGCCCGACCACTCGGGCAGCTGCGTCATCTTGCCGGTGTGTAGCACCGGCTCGGCGATCGCGCCCCCGTCGCACGTGCGCACGGCGGGCTTGACGCACGGCTTCCAGAACTACCTCGGCTTCACCGGCTCGATGGTGAGCGTCCTGGTCGGCGAGGGCAGCAGCCCCACGGTGCGCCTCTTCGCGTGCAACGTGAACGCCGGGGCCATCACCTGCCAAGGCGGCCAGGGCACGTTCCCTGCGATCGGCCAGACCTTCAGCCACTTCTGCGCCGCGGTGGGCAACTACCTCGCCCCGCCGAGCTGCTTCATCATCCACTGAAGCACGGCTTTGGCCCTGCGGGCCCGCGCGCCCGCGCTTCTCCTTTTTTGCGCACCAGCACGAGCGCTACGTCCCCTCGCGCCAGCCGCTCATGTAGCGCGCCTGCTCCGCGCTGAGCGCGTCGATCTCCACGCGCATCGCCGCGAGCTTGCGGCGCGCGACCTCCTGGTCGAGCTCCGCTGGCATGGCATGGACCGCGACCTCGAGCTTCGGCTGCTCCACGCTGAGCCAGCGCACCGCCAGCGCCTGGTTGGCGAAGCTCATGTCCATGACCTCGGGTGGGTGGCCTTCCGCAGCCGCGAGGTTCACGAGGCGGCCCTCGCCGATGAGGTAGAGGGTGCGGCCGTCCTTGAGGCGGAAGGCTTGGACGTTCTCCTTGACCTGCTCGACCTTCTTCGCCAGCTTGCGCAGGGTTGGCAGATCGATCTCGGCGTCGAAGTGGCCCGAGTTCGCCAGGATCGCGCCGTCCTTCATCGCCTTGAAGTGCGGGGCGCTCACGACGTTCTTGTTGCCCGTGACGGTGATGACGATGTCCGCGCGCTTCGCGGCTTCGGTGCTGCTCATGACCTGGAAGCCGTCCATGACCGCTTCGAGGGCCTTCACCGGATCCACCTCGGTCACGACCACGTGCGAGCCCATGCCGCGCGCGCGCGTCGCGAGGCCGCGGCCGCACCAGCCATAGCCAGCCACGACCACCGTCTTGCCCGCCAGCAGCACGGAGGTCGCGCGCAGGATGCCGTCGAGGGTGCTCTGGCCCGTGCCATAGCGGTTGTCGAACAGGTGCTTCGTGAGCGCGTCGTTGATGGCCACGATGGGGAACTTGAGCACACCGTCGCGCGCCATGGCGCGGAAGCGCGTGACGCCCGTCGTGGTCTCCTCGGTGCCGGCCCGCACGCCCCGGAGCCATTCCTTGCGCTCGGTGTGCAGCCGCGTGACGAGGTCGCCCCCGTCGTCCATGGTGTAGTGGGGCCTCGTGGCCAGCGCGTCGTCCACGTTGCGGTAGTAGGTCTTGTCGTCCACGCCGCGCGCGGCGAAGACCTTGATCCCATCTTGGACCAGCGCCGCCGCCACGTCGTCCTGTGTGCTGAGGGGATTGGAGCCGCAGAGCGCGACCTCCGCTCCTCCAGCTTGGAGGGTGCGCGCGAGGACCGCGGTCTCCTTGGTGACGTGCAGGCACGCGGCGAGCCGCACGCCCTGCAAGGGCTGGGACCGGGCGAAGTCCTTGCGCAGGCCCATGAGCACGGGCATGTGCGCCTCGGCCCACGCGATGCGCTGCGCGCCCTCGGGGGCCAGGGCCATGTCCTTGACGCGAGCGTCTTTCACGCGGCCGGCGCGGGGCATGGAGGCGGGCAGGCGGAGGGGGGCCATGAAGCTTGCGGGCCGGGCACTTCGCGCGGGCTCGCCTCGCGGAGCAAGCTACAGCGGCAGCGCGAAGCTGAAGCAGCTGCCCTTGCCGAGGCCCTCGCTCTCGGCCCAGATGCGGCCGCCGTGCTCCTCCGCGATGCGCCGCGAGATGTAGAGGCCCAGGCCCGTGCCGGCCTCGGTGACCTGCATGGTGTCGTGGACCTGCGTGAAGGGCTGGAACAGCCGCGTCAGGTCTGCCGGGGCGATGCCGCGACCCGTGTCGCGCACGCGCACCACGGCTTCGCAGGCGGTGCGCGCGAGCTCCACCTCGACGCGCCCGCCCGGCGGCGTGAACTTGACCGCGTTGCCCAGCAGGTTGGCCAGCACTTGCTCCACGCGGTGCGGGTCCGCGCGCAGCACCACGGGCTCGGCGGCGTTCAACACGAGATCGACACCGGCCAGTTGCGCGGCCGGCTGCGCCGCCTCGACCGCCTCGGCTGCGGCGTCCGCGATGTCCATGGACACCTTGCGGAGCGCGAACTGCCCCGCCTGCATCTTCGCCACGTCGAGGCTCTCCTGCACGAGCCGGTTGAGGCGCTCGACGTTGCGGTCCAGGATCGTCAACGACTTGCTGAAGTCGCCGGCCTTCGTCCCCTCCGTCCGCGCCTTGAGGAGGTGCACCTGGAGCCGCACGCTCGTCAGCGGCGTGCGCAGCTCGTGGGCGGTCGTCTGGATGATCTGGTTCTTGAACGCGTCGAGGTCCTTCAGCCGCTCGATCTCCCGGGCTTGCTCCACGCGCGTGCGGCGCTCGGCCTCGACGCGCTCGCGCTCGGTGAGGTCGCGCAGCACCACGACGCGCACCTCGCGGCCATGCAGCGGCACCGCGCGGCTGGTGACCTCCAACGGGAAGGTGGAGCCGTCGCGCCGCAGCCCGCGCGCTTCCAACGGCCGGCCATCCGCCGCCCCCACCCTCGCCTTGACGCGCTCGCGGTCCTCCGGCACGACGAACTCGCACCCCTCGCGGCCCACGAGCTCGGCCACCGCATGCCCGAACATGCGGCAGAATGCGGCGTTCGCGTCGAGGAGGCGGCAGCCCTCGAGCATCGCGACGCCCTCGAGGGTGGCGTCGCTGAGCCGGCGGAAGCGCTCCTCGCTCTCGCGGAGGGCCACCTCCACCGCCTTGCGCTCGAGCGCGTACCGCATCGCCCGCAGGAGCCCGCGGCCGTCGAGGTGGCCCTTGACGATGTAGTCCTGCGCGCCGCGCCGCACGGCGCGGATCGCCAGCTCCTCGTCCTCGAGGCCCGTCAGCACCAGAATGGGCAGCGCGGGCGCCGCAGCGTGCAGCCGGTCGAGCGTCGCGAGCCCGGTGCTGTCCGGCAGGGAGAGGTCGAGGAGCACCTCGTCGTGGTCGCCCCCCGCGAGGAGGGCCAGCGCCTCCGCGAGCGTGGACGCGTGCGCGAGGTGCACGCGCGTGCCGGGCGCCTCGGCCAGCGCCTCGGCCAGCAGGTCCGCATCGAGGAGGTCGTCCTCGACGAGGAGCACGCGCAGCAGCTCCGCGCGCCCGCCTTGGGGAAGGGGCGCCTGCGGCAGCGCGCGAGGCTGGGCCGTGGGACATCACCTCCGCAGCGGCCTTCGCTGCGGCCAGCCCCGCTCGGCGGGGCTCCTGCTGGCACCGCAGCGGACCGTCAGGTGGTGGCGTTTGGCCACAAACTCCAAGTGCGCGCCGGCGGGCCCGCGCTGGGCGCGTTGGGTCAGAGCCCCATTCGGCCCTTCGGCCCGGGATGCCTGGCGGCCGATCCCGCGCCCTCCGGCCGATCAGGGCGCCCAGGAGGGCTTGCGCGGCGGGGCCGGCGTCGTCGCCGGGGCGGGCGCGGCGGCGTCCGTCGCCTGGCTGGGCGGCGCGATCGCGATGGAGGTGCCGGGCGGCGGCGTGCGCGCGGCGGCGGCCACCGCGGCCGCGCTCGGCGGCTTGAAGGGGGGCGGCACGTCCGCGGACCGCAGCGGGGGCTGCATCGCCGAGGCGAGCAGCGCGGGGATGCTGCCCGAGGGCAGCGGCGCTTGGTCCGAGGCGACGACGATGGTCGCGGCGCTGGCGCTGGCTGCCGGGGACGGCGGCGGCGACGCGGCGGGCGCGGCGCGCGCGGGCGCGGGCGTCGGCGTGGGGGTGGGCGCGGTGGCGGTGGTCGCCGTGGTGGGCGGCGGGCGCGGGGTCGCCGGCGGCGCGGCGGCGGGCTGCGATGCCGGCTGCGCGGGCGGGGCCGCGGGCGAGGGCGCAGGCGGGGTCGCGGCGGGCGCGGCCTCGAAGGCTTCCTCCTCCTCGACCGCCACCTCCGCGCGCGTCGGCGCGCGCTGGCCCTCGGGCATCGGCAGCGCGAGGGCCGCGACGAGGGACGCGGCCGTGGTGGCGAGCGTCGTGGGCAGCGCGAGCATCGCCAGCGATCCCACCTGCAGGCCGCCGAGGCCTGGCACTACACCGCCCTCCGCAGGCCCGAGGGCCAGGAGCGCGGCGAAGGCCATGAGCAGCCCGCCCAGCACGGCGATCTGCAGCAGGAAGCCCATCACGCCCGCGAGCAAGCCCGCTTCCAGCGCGCTGCGCCAGTCGCGCGAGTGCCGCAGGCCCACGACGCCGCCCGACAGCGCGGCCGCGAGCAGCAGGAGCAAGGCTCCGACCACCAGCACGCTGCCGGCCAGCGCGCTCACCGCGCGCGAGCCCACGTACGCGAGCACGCTCAGCATGGCCCCCGCGCCGAAGAGCGCGAACAGGCCGGCACCATAGGCTGCAGACGACCACGTTGCGTTGGACACCACCACGACCACCGCGCGAGCCTTCGACGTTCGCGCTATTTCAGCGGCGCGGACTGGCCCGGGAACAAGGGAAGAACTGCGCGCGGCGGGGCGAGGGGGAGAATCGGGTCCCTGGCCGCTAGCCCTTTCGCTCGTGCATCTCCGGCGGCAGCAGGTTGGGGATGCCTTCCTCGATGGGGTAGTCGAAGCGGCACAGCGCGCAGTGCAAGGAACCCTCGAGGACCTCGGTCGCGTCCTCGCGCACGACCTTGAGCTGCAGGTCCGTCTTGTGGACGGGGCAGCAGATGATCTCCATGAGGTCGCGCTTCACGGCCGGCGCAGCGTCCGACGGGGATAAAAGCGTGATGGCGCCGTGGCTGCGGCGGAACGCGCCCCGGCGCAACCTTGAACGGCTTCCCCGCTTCTGCGGCTGCATGCTGCCGGCCGACGAGCGCGCGTTGCTCGAGGAGGCCAGCGGCGCGATCATCGCGGCGACCGACGACGGGCGCATCGCTTTCCTCAGCCGCGACGCCGAGCAGCTCCTCGGACGCACCGCTGCGGCGAGCGAGGGCTTGCCCTTGGGGGCCCTCATGCCGCCGCGCATGCGCGGCCAGCACCTCGCCGGCTTCGGGCGGTTCCAGCGCACCGGCCGCTCCCACCTCGAGGGCAAGCCTGTCATGGTGCCGGCGCTTCGCGGCGACGGCGTCGAGATCGAGATCGAGCTGCAGATCCGCATCTTCCGGCGCCCTGATGACACGCACCTCATCGTCGCCGCGGCGCGCGAGGTCACCGCGCAGGAGCCAGCCTCGCGCGGCGTGCTCGAGCTCGAGGACGCCTTCACGCGGCGCGCCTACATGCTCGTCTAGGTCGGCGAGGGCTGCACGTCGTCCTCGATGCGGCCCGCTTGGTCGCGGCTCAGGCCGAGCCGCTGGCGCGCGATCTCGAGCAGGCGGCGCTCGTCCGCGGTCAGGGTCCCATCAGCCCAGGCCGCGCGGGCCTGCTCGCGGTAGAGGTCGAGCTTGTCCTGCGCGGTCATCTCGCCGACGCTACGCGTCGTTGGCATGGCCGTGTTGGCCACGCGCTCGGCCGCGTGCTGCAGCGGTGCGAGGGCGAACAGCAGCGCGCCCGCCGCGACGATGCCCAGCACGGGGCCGATGCTCGCGCTGAAGACCTGCTGCGCGCCCTCGCTGACGATGAAGAACACGCCGATGAACATGCCCGCGACGGTGCTCTGCTTGATGGTCCACTTGATCTTGAGGTCGATGCCGAAGAGCTGGTGGCGCAGCAGGGCGTACGTCCCCAGCGCGGGCAGCGCGAAGCGCCAGATGCCAGCCACCAGGAAACCGCGGAGCGCCTCGCCCGACAGCAGCAGGCCCGAGGCGGTTGCGATGGCGAGGAGCGCGAGGTAGCGCCGGACGGGCGTGGCGATCGGGCTGCCCGCGCGGGCGTGGCGCACGAGGACGGCCGCGGTCAGCGCCACGAGCACCACTGCGACCGCCTGCACGGCCAACAGCGCCGCGTCGAGGGCGGGGTCGGTGGTGCGCGTCGAGGGCAGCGAGCTCAGCACGTTGTACACGCTGTCGTAGCCGGCGAAGACGGCGAACCCGAGGCTGACCAGCAGGGTCGAGCGGCTGCGCGGGTCCGCCGGCGCGCGCGCCACGTGGCGGGCGAGCACCAGCGCCACGGCGGCGAGGGCCAGGATCAGCAGGCCATACGTGAGGAACAGCGGCCCCGCTGGGATGATCAGGGGAACGCCGGTGATCGCGGCCGCGCCGAACGGGATGCTGCCCACGGGGACGTCTTCGAGGACCCAGAACGCGTCGTGGTCGGCCACGTACCACGCCTCGAGCCCGCCGACGGCGACCGCGAGGGCGACGAGCGCGGCCCGCGTCGTGCGCGACCCCAGGCGCGGGCGCGGATACACGAGCGCGAACCCCACCGCGACCAGCGGCAGCGGGATCAGGAAGTAGGGGTAGAGCCGCCACCACAGCCGGGCCTCGAGGGTCTCCGCGCCGATGGCGCCGATGCCGAAGGTGAGGAGGCTCAGCCCGCGGAGCGCGAGGAACAGCCCGAACGCGCGGTTGGGCGCCGCGTTGAAGTTCAGCGCGAAGAGCAGCGCGGCGAGCCCCACCATGAGCAGGGCGCCGGCCATGTACACCACGATGTCCGGGGCGAGCGCCACACGGCCCAGAGGGGGCAGGGGGCCCATGATGTTTGCCCGGCTACAGCCGCGCCGCGATGGCCGCGAGGCTCAGGTACACAGCCTCGTCGCTCCGGATGCTCTCCGTACCTTGCCCGGGCGCGGCGTTGAGCGTGAAGTCCCACTTCACGCTGGCCTGCTCCGCCGCCAGGGCCTCCGCGACGCTCTTGTCGGGCGGGCCGAAGGCGATGGCGACGCGGCCGCGCAGCCGGTGCATCGGCAGCTTCGACGCGGGCTCGCCGTCCCTGGCGGTCGCGATGCGCGCGTCGTAGCCTTCGAGCGCCTTCGCGAGCCCGCCATCGACGCGGCGCACCTGGTAACCCGCATAGTGGCTCGGGTCCTCGTGGCGCGTGACGACGTAGTCGCGCCCGAGGTCGCCCACGACGCGCACCGTGATGCGCTCGCCCTCGGGCAGCGGCCGCAGCGCCTTGGCGGGCTTGCTGGTGCCCATGAACACGCCGCTCTTGTCCACGACGGCCTCGCGCACGTCGCCCTCCTTGGCCACGCGGTCCACCAGATGGGCCGGCGTGTTCAGCGGCGGCAGCACGCCCGCATGCCGCAGCTCCGGGGCGAGCTTGAACAGCCGCTTGCGCAGGTAGGGCGGGCATTCCTGGTAGCGCAGCACCGTCTCGAGGAAGCGCGCGTCGTTCAGCGCGGGGTCCTGGTAGATCACGATCTCGCGCACGCCGAAGATGCTCGCCGCGCGCCCGATCAAGCCCACCTTGAAGGTCTTGATGCGCTCATCGGGCTCCTGCTGCGTGAGCGAAGAAGGAAGCAGCAGCGCCGCGTGGAACGCGAGCATGGTCACTCCGGGCGACGAACGCGGAACCCGCCGGCCTTGACGACGATCAGGCAGCCCTGGAACTCGGGGTCGTCGATCGCCGCTGCCTTGAGGAAGCTTCTGAGAACGTTGTTGACCGCATCGGCCCGTCCCTCGGGTGGTCGGAGCAGGACGATTTGCACGCGGGGGAGACCTTCGACGAACAGTTTGCCGAAGTCGACGTCCATGGTCAGGAGGCAGCAACCGAGGGCGGCGGCTCTCCCTACGATTTCAACGTCGTCGCTTTCGCCGAGCTGGAGCTCGTCCGCCGTGATGACCTCATGTCCCATGGAGCGTAGGAGCCGAACCGTCTGTCGCGGGATGTTCTGGTCGGCGAGCCATCGCGGGATCCTACACCACCCCGTACTCCGCTCCCTCGATGCGGCCCAGGACGGCAGATGCGTACCGGATCGCAGCCTCCACATCCTCGCGCGTCAACGAAGGGTATTCCGCGAGGATCTCGTCGAAGGTCATCCCCGCGGCCACCTGGTCGAGGATCAGCTGCACCGAGATGCGAGTTCCGCGGATGATCGGCTTTCCGCCCAGGATCCCCGGGTTCATGGTGATCCGGTCGTGGCCCTGCATCGCTACCCGATGGCGGTGAAACGGCCTTAAGGATTTGCTTGGTCGGGCTCGCAATTGATGAAGAGGGCAGGAGCAGCGCCGCGTGGAAGCCCAGCACGCGGGGCGAAGCGGCGCTGCCGGCTTGAGGCTTGCGTGCTCAGCGGGCCTGCTTGGCCTCGCGGATCCAGTCCTCGACGAGCCCCTCGGTGATGGGGTTGCCCTGCACGTTGGTGTCGAGGCCCTCCTGGTACTTCTGCAGGCGCTGCGTCAGCTCCGCGGGGCGCGAGGTGGCGACCTCCTGCACGCTCGTCACGCCGGCGCGCACCAGCAGCTCGCTGTACTGCTTGCCGATGCCGTTGATG
>DASYRW010000028.1:0-7538 GCA_036003985.1 Thermoplasmatota archaeon | reverse complement strand
GCCCCTGGTGGCCCGTCGCGCCTTGGACAACGACGCGCGTGTCGCGCGTGAGCACGACCGCCATTCAGCGCGCCCCCTTGGCCGCCACTTGGCAAGCAAGCTTGGCCGCGTCCTGGAGCGTGTCGGCGGTGAGCAGGCCCGCGTCCTTGAGGATCTCCTTCGCGCGCTGCTCATTGGTGCCCTTGATGCGCGCGACGATGGGGAAGCTCACGCCCTCGCTGTCCAGCACTTGCTTCAGCCCCTGCGCGACCGTGTCGGTCTTGGTGATGCCGCCGAAGAGATTCATGAGGCACACGCTGGGGTTGGCTTTCTTCATGAGCCGAAAGGCTTGCGTGACCTGCTCCGGGTTGTCGGTGCCGCCAAGGTCGAGGAACACGCCGGCCTTGCCGCCGTACTCGGTGAGCGCGTCGAGCGTGGCCATGGTCAAGCCCGCGCCGTTCGCGATGACGCCGATGTCCCCGGGCAGCTGGATGAAGGCGATGTTCTTGGCCTTCGCTTCCTGCTCCAGGGCTGTCAATTCCTCGTCGGGCTGCTCGAATTCCTGGTGCCGGAACAGCGCGCCGTCGTTGAGGATCACCTTCGCGTCCGCTGCGACGACCTTGCCCTCGCGCGTCACCGCGAGCGGGTTGATCTCGAGCAGCTCGCAGTCCATCTCGCGGTAGGCCTTGTACAGCTTCGGCAGCATCGCGCCGATCTGCCTCTGCACATCGGGCGCGAGCCTCATGGGGCCAAGGAGCTGCCGGCCGTGGAAGGCGCTGAAGCCCGTGAGAGGATGCACCTGGACCTTGTGGATGTCTGCGTCCGGCACGCTCTCGATGTCCACGCCGCCCTTCGCGCTGGCCATCACGAGCGTCGCGCGCGTGCTGCGGTCGAGGACGAAGCTGAGGTAAAGCTCCCGCGCGAAGTCGAGCTTCTCGACGAGCATGACCTTGCGCACAGGCAGATCCTTGATGCGCATGCCCAGGATGGCGTGCGTGTGACGCTGCGCTTCCTCGAAGCTGTCGGCGAACTGGATGCCCCCGGCCTTGCCGCGGCCGCCTACCAGGACTTGGGCCTTGACCACCAGCGGAAATTGCAGCTGGCCGCGCAGCGCCTGCAGTTCGGCGGCGCTGGCCACCACGATCCCAGCAGGGCACGGCACCCCGAACCGCGCGAGGATCTCGCGGCCCTGGTGCTCGTACAGCTTCATGCCCGCGGCAAGGCGCCTGGGGGTCATGAGCGTTCCGTCGCACCTGGAATCGAAACGCAACCCTGAAGGCCAAGGCCTGCCGTGGACGCGGCATGGCCGCCGAGCTGACCCGGGACGCGCACGCGCCCGGCTGGGGCCCGGGCTTCGCGCGCTTCACGAGCTGGCCCTACCGGCTCGAGTGGATCGTGGCGACGCTGCTGCTGGCCGGAGCGCTCTTCGGCTGGCGCATGACGGTGCACAAGGACCTCGACCTCGCCGCGACCGCGGCGTGGATCGTGCTGCCGGACCTCGTCTTCCTCCCCATCGCCTTCGGCATGCGCGGCGGGCGGCGCTGGCCGCGGTGGGGCTCGCTGGCCTACAACGCGACGCACAGCTTCGTGGTGTTCGCGCTGGTGTTCGGGGCGGTCTCCCTCGCGGCATGGCACGTCGCGTGGCCGATGCTCGGCTGGGCCTTGCACCTCAGCGCCGACCGCGCGCTCGGCTTCTGGCTGCGCGCCGGGCCGCGGGACCAGCTGGCGGGCGAGTTCTAGCCGCCGAACGCCAGCACGAGGGCCGCGGCCGTGCCGACGAGCGCTTCGCCCACCATCAGCCCCGTCGCGATCAGGTAGGTCTGGGAGCGCGCGCGGTCCAGTGTTTCGCCAGCCAAGCCGCGGGCCGCGGCGTGGCGCTCCCACGCTTCGCGGCCGAGCGAACCCGCCATGAACGCAGCGGGGATGCCGATGGGCAGGAACATGCCCAGCCCGAACGCGGTGCCGAGGCCCGTGCGCCACTCGGCGAACGCGCCGAGCACCGCGCCGAAGGCGATGAGCGCGAGGGGGATCTGGGACGTGAGCGCGCTCGTCACGAGCGTCGCGAAGGCGCGCGCCTGGGGCGCAGGCAGGTCGAGGGCGCCGCTCGCGAGGCCTTGGCCGAGGGCGCCCGCGACGACCCCGCCGAGGAGCGCGCCGGGCACGATGCCCAGCAGCGCAGCGCGCATGACCGCGCGCGGCGCGTTGCCCACGTAGAGCGCGATCTTGAGGTCGAGCAGCAGGTTGCCCATCATGGTGATACCCGCGAAGAAGGCAGCGCCGCCGAGCAGCGCCAGCAGCGCCACTTGGCTCGCCGGCAAGCCGAAGGGCACCAGCGCCAGCGCGAGCACCAGCACCATCAGGAAGCCGGCAGCGCTCGCCGGCTCGAGGCTCGTCTCGCCCGCGACCTTGACAGCGACGGCGCCAAGCAGCAGCACGCCCACGACCACGAGCGCCGCGACGAGCACCGCCGCGCCGAGCGGCGCGCCGGCGAGCGCGAGCACGAGCGGCAAGCCCAGAAGGCAAGCGGCCGCGGCCCATCCCGCGTGGTGGGGCGGGCTCTCGTAGCCGTCGTCGCGGCCGCGCAGCGCGAGCGCGCCGCGCACCGCTGGCCCGATGTGGCGCCGCAGCCGCACGAGGGCTGTCACGCCAGCCCCCACCATGGCGCCCGCGGCGACGGCGCGCACGGGTCCGGCGAACGCGGCCAAGGCGGCAGGACCGCTCGCCGCGCCGAAGCCCGGCACGCCCAGCGCGACCGCGAGGGGCACCGCCAGCAGCCACGCGAAGGCGCTGCCCGCGAGCACCACCAGCGCGATGCGCCAGCGCATGAACCAGCCCACGGCCAACAGGAGCGGGCTCAGCGCGAAGTTGAGCCACGTCCACTGCGCGGTTGCGAGGGGCTGCTGCAGGCCCGCGCTGCCCACCCAGCCCGAGCCTTCGAGGGGCTGCAGCAGCGTGCGGCCGCCGAGCGGGAATTGCTGCGCGAAGGTCCACGCGCCGGCCGCGGCCCCAGACAAGCCGAGCAGCGCGCCGGTGCGCCGCAGGCTCCCCTGGACGCGCGGCGCCTCGGCGATCTGCAGCAGCTCGAGGTACTGCTCGAAGCTCGGGTAGGGCAGAGGCTGTTCCACCAGCCAAGCCCGCCGCAGGGCCGCGAAGCCGAGCGAGCCCAGCACGCCCGCGAGCGCGGTCCCAGCCGTCGCCGCGACGAGCACGCGCAGGTCCGGGGCCGCGAGCAGCGGCGCGGGGCCGGCCGCGAGGAGGAACAGCGCCGGGTACACGTACGCGAAGCCGCCCACGATGAAGCTCGCGCCGCTCGCCGCGATCGCAGCCATGTTGATCTCAGCCGCGCGCCAGCCGCGCGCGAGGCCGGCCATGAACACGACGTACCACGAGCCGAAGACGATGAGCCCCGTGCGGAGGCCGACGTATTGGTTCACCACGGCGAACAGCAACCCCACGGCGAGGCCGACCGCGAGCTTGCCGCGTCCCACCGCCAGGCCCGGGGATGCGCGCGCCTGCGCCTCGAGCTGCTGCTCCAGCGTGCCCGTGTTGAGCCGCGCCCACATCGCGGCGCTGAAGGGCTCGACGCGCGGCGCGGCCGGCGGCCGGGGCAGGCGCTGCAGGGCCGCGGCGCGGGCCATGGACCGGCCAGGGGCTGGCCCTCCAAGGGGCTTGCGGTTTTCCCGCCGCCGGCGAGTTCAGGCTGTGCAGGCAAGCTTCTTGCCATGCTCGGAGGGTGGGCGCGCATGCGCCGCGCGCTGCTGGTCGCCGCTGCCGTCCTCGCGCTGCCCGCCGTGGCCGCGGCACCCTCGGGCGCGTGGGTGTTCGTCGGGGAGACCGTCTCAGGCGAGGTCGTCGTGCTGGACGGCGCGGACCACTACACCTCCTGCGGCGGCATCGCGCCCGTCGCGACCCAGTGCAGCTCGAGCCACCCCGGTTGGACCTCCGGCCTCGGGCACGGCTTCATCGTCAACTGCGTGCCCACCGAGCTGCCCATCGAGCTCCAGCGCGACTCCTGCTTCGGCGGCCGGCTGCAGAGCACGCTCACCCCCGCCGGCCGCACGTTCACGTGCGACTGGCTGCCGGGCGTCTACCCCAACGCGGCGAACCCGCACTGCGCCGGCAGCGGCGATTGGCCCCCGCCCGAGACGCCCTTCACGCAGCAGTGCACGGCGAGCGCATGGTTGGGACTCCCCGCACCCCCAGCCGTGGGGACGTGGCGCTGCTACGTCGGCGACTTCTAATCCCCGCGCAGCGGTGCGCCCCCGTGGAGCCCGAGCTGGCCGAGCTGTACCCGGTCCGAGCGGCCGTGCCGTGGGCCGAGGAGGGCGACCGCGTCGTGGTGCTGCTGCCCAAGCGCCTCGACCCCGTCTCGCGCGCGCTGCGCGCCGCGACGCACGGCCCAGCGCACCTGCGCGTGCCGCTCGACGACATCGGCTCGATGGCCTTCCGCCTCGCCGACGGCTCGCGCACCGCCGCACAGCTCGCCGAGGAACTGGAGCGCGCCTTCGGCGAGCGGGCCGGCCCGCGGGCGCGCGCGCTGGCGTTCCTGGGCACGCTCGCGCGCAATGGCCTCGTCCTGCTGGCGCGCGCGCCTTCCGAGCCAGGACCAGCGCCCGCGCCGCGCGCGACCGCGTGCCCGCGCTGCGGCGCGCACTTCCACACGGCCGACCCCGGCGGCACGCGCCTGCGCTGCCCCGCCTGCCAGAAGCAGATGCGCGCCTAGCCCTGTCGTGAAGCGCGCCGCCAGCCGCGCCGCCCAATGAGCACGAACGCCGCCCCCGCGAGGGCCCAGAACAGCGCCCAGAACAGACTGAGCACGGAGAACGGCGCAGGCTGCGCAGCGATGCTGAGCAGGTAGCTGGTCGCGAGGTACAGCATCGCGCCACCGACGGCGAAGGCCGCGAGGGGCATGACGCGCAGCCGGTCGAGGGCGTCGGGGTGGCTGTGCACCCCGGGGGCGGGCCGCTGCGCCGCGGCCGCCAGGTCCGCGTCGGCGTGCGCGTCGCTCAGCGCGGCAGCCTCGCGCGCGGTGCGCTCGTCGCCGGCGGGACCGCGCATCGACGCGCGGAAGTCCGCGTAGTCCTCCTCGCGCTCGAACTCCAGCGGCATGCCCTGCGCGCCGCACTCGCCGCACACGTATCGCAGCGTCTCGCCGCCCCCGGCCACCAGCCCGTCGCCGAGCGTGGCCATGCGCATGGCCAGCGAGGCGCACCGTGGGCAGGCCGCGAGGCGCATGCGCACCCAAGGCGCCTGGGGCCCTTGAGCCCATCGGCATCGCGCCCCGCGCGCCGACGAGCGCCGCGGACACCGGGCCTGCGAGGCTCCGCGCGAGCAGGCTTAGCCCGGGCCGCCCAACCAGGCCCGATGGCGGTCTACCGGCTGGCGCGCGGGGAGAGGCTGCTGAGCCTGCGCGCGGCGGAGGGCTTGGACGGCTACGAGGTCCACACCCTCGACGCCCAAGGGCTGAAACGCTCCGTGCTCGCCGACCTCCCGCCGCGGTCGCACGTCGACCTGCTGCCGCAGGAGCACGGCGAGATCCGCGTCAGCATGCTGGTGGAGCGGCTGCTGCGCCGGCTGCGCACGCAGAAGAAGCAGGAACCGCGGCCCACGCACGCGGACCGACCGCGGCTCTGAAGCTCAATCGGTGCCCGACTCGAGGGCTTCCAGCTCCATGGCGCGCTGCGCCGTCTCGGGCGCTTCCTCGTCCAGGTAGCGCTGCAGCGCGCGCTCCACGGCCTCGCTGATCGTCACGCCCTGCGTCAGCTTCAGCGTGTGGAGCCGCAGGTGCTGCTCGATGGGGATCTTGACCTTGATCTCCTTGACGCGCCGCACCATTGACATACCCCCGACAGCCCCGGATGGGCCCTTGGACCCTGGGCGCCTGGGACCATGATGATTCCCGAAAGTCCAAACGGGTCAAGGCCCGAACGAGGGACTGCGGCCGCCGGAGGAGCGTGCGCTGGGCAAGCGTGGTGGGGGCACTGGGATTTTCACCCAGGGGATCCCGTGTAGCGGGGACGTCTCCCTCGCCCGCCGCTGCGGCGATGCGCGTTCCGCCCGGATCGGGCTTCACGCGCCGCCGTCGCGGCGACGGACCCCAGGGATTTGAACCCAGATCGGCGGGTCTCTTCTTCGGTAGGGTCAGCGCTCCAATCCGTCGTCACCGGCCCTGCAGAGGCCTCGGCAGACCCGACGCGCCATCATCCCGGAACTGGAGCCCGCTATGTTACCTGGTTGCACCATGCCCCCATGTCGCGCGTCCCCGCTTCGGACTGCGGTCCGAGGGCAGCCGCGGCAAGCCCGCGCGCCGATATAAAAGCATCGTCCAGCAGGGCTAACGCGCGACCACCGCGCCCCCACACGCGCCGACGACGCGCCCGACCGCGCGCGCGAGCGCGTCGTCGAGCGCTTCGGTCGGCACGCCCGGCGCACCGCACGCCACGAGCAGCACGTCGGTCGTCGCGTCGGTGACCTTCGTCGCATCGCTGTCGCGGTGCGGGTAGAACGCGATGACGCGCGCGGCGTCGGCCACGACGAGCTCGTGGCCCTGGAGCACTTCGCGCTGGTCCTGGCCGATGCTCACGAAGTCCTCGCCCGCGCGCGCGAACCGCAGCTCCACCCCGCCCTCGAGCCGGCCGGCGTCGAAGGCCGCGATCGGCACGCCCGTCTCCAGCGATGCGAGGTTGTAGGCGTCCACGAACGCGTTGATCTGGGGCAGCTCCTTGCCCTGCAGCACGCGGCGGTTCAGCGCCTCGCCGCTCGGCCGCTGCTTCGTGGGGTCGATGCCCAATCGCCAGTAGAAGTCCCGGTACGCGCGGAACAGCGGGTCGTCGCGCAGGCCTTCGAGCGTCCGCTTCGCGCGCACGTCCGCGAGCGCATCCTCGCTTGCCACGGGCGCGCGCGTCACGCGCAGTCCCGCGAGCACGCACGCGCGCAGGTCGAGGCTCGGGAAATTGGCGCGCACGACCGGCGCGATGCCCACGAGGCTCATCGAGGAGCCACCGGCTCCAAGGGCCAAGGGCGCGGCGCGGGCATCGGCTGGGACTCGTCATAGCGCACGACGTAGATGCCCGTGTTGGAGTCGAACGTCACGATGCCCCCGTCGTCGAGGGCAAGGGCCTCCTCGGCGGCTGGCGTCCACCGGATCGGGCTCGCGGGCGGCGCGGGGCTGGGCTCCGTGGCGAGGAACACGCCGACGCTCGGGAGGTTGGTCCAATCCTGCGCACCGAGCCCGCGGAGGTCCACGGCCCACACGCCGCCGTGGTACATGCTCACGAACATCGTGTGGTTCACGATGCTGAGGTAGTGCGTGCTGAACATGTAGGCGTCCTCCCACACGGAATCCTGGGGCAGCGTCCACGCCGCGACCTCGCGCGGCTGCGCGGGATTCGTCGTGTCAAGGACGCGCACGACGCCGCTCGGGTGCTGCGCGGGGTGTTGGGTGAACTCCGGCCCGATGGCGGTGTAGTGCCGGCCGTTCTCCCACAGCGTGGGCAAGGCGAAGGCGGAGTGCCAGTTGCCGGTGTCGTCCGGCATGGCTGGGTCCCAGTCGGTCCATC
>DASYRW010000027.1:0-1922 GCA_036003985.1 Thermoplasmatota archaeon | reverse complement strand
TTACGTCCAGGAAGGCACGCTGCTGGATGGAGCTGCGCGGCGCAAGGCCACGTCCGTGTACCTTCCGGTCAAAGTGCTGCCGATGCTCCCGCACGCGCTGAGCGACGACTTGTGCTCATTGCGCGCCGAGCGCGACCGCTTGGCCATGACCGCGAAGCTCACCTACGACAAGGACGGCCAGCTCGCGAAGGAGGAGTTCGGCGAGAGCGTGATCCGCGTCGTGGAGAACAAGCATTACGGACAAGTGGACGAGGCGATCGCGGCCGGGCAGGAGCCCTTCGCGCGCATGGAGCAGTTCGCGCGCCTGCTGGGCTCCAAGCGCCGCGGCCTCGCGCTCGAGACGGGGGAGCGCAAGATCCTCTTCGGCGCCGATGGGATGGTGGATCCAACGCTCAAGAGCGCGACGCCCGCGACGCGCATGATCGAGGTGTTCATGGTCGCGGCCAACGAGGCCGTGGCGCGCCGCATCACGGCAGAGGGCTTCGCGCTGCCGTACCGCTGCCACCCCTTGCCCGACCGCGCGAGCGTCGAGCGCTTCAACGCGCAGATGAAGACCATGGAATTGGGCTTGAGCATCGTGCTCCCCGAGCGCGCGCCCGAAGCGGGCGAGTCGGAGGAGGGCGGCGTCAGCATGCTCGACATGCTGAAGAAGGGCGGCAAGCTCGAGCTCGTGAGCGGCGGCTTCAAGCTCGAGGACGAGGTGCCCGCCGAGGGCGACGCCGAGGCGCCCGCGCTTGCGCCGATGCTCGCGGGACTGGCGCAATTGAGCGAGGAGGAGCAGGAGGCCTGGCTGCAACCCTTCCGGGATGCGCTCGGGAAGGTCGCGGCCCTCGGGAGCGAGGAGCTGCGCGACCTCGTGCAGCTGAAGCTGCTGAGCTGCATGGGCCGCGCGATCTACACGCCGCGCAACCTCGGCCATTTCGGTCTTGGCTCAACGTGCTACAGCCACTTCACGAGCCCCATCCGCCGCTACCCCGACCTCGCGACGCACCGCATGCTCCGCTGGATCCTGCGCGGCAAGCAAGGCGACGCACCCCACGATGCCCCCGACCTGGACGCGATGAGCGTGCACTGCAGCGACCAAGGCGCCAACGCGGAAAAACTCGAGCGCGGCGTCGTCGACGCAGCCATGGTGTTCGCGTCGCGCACGCAGCTCCAGCAAGGAACGCTGCGCGGCCTCGTCAACGGCATCACCAAGGGCGGCGTGTTCCTCAGCTTCCCCGGCGGGCTGGAGGGCAAGCTGCTCGCCAGCGACATCCCCGGCGGGCCCTTCGCGGTCGACGCCTACGACAGCATGCTCTTCCAGGGCGAGATCGAGCGCCGCGCCGACGAGCGCGAGATCGAGGGCGTGGGCTGGCGCGAGCTGGTGAACGCGGAGGGCGAGATGGTGCGCGTGCGGGTGCGGCTGGGCGACTGGCTGCCGGTGGTCGTGGTCGGCCGCGACTACGTCGATGGCCGCGTGCGCGTGAAGCTTGCGGGGCACCTCGACGTGCGGAAGGGCGTGGACCTGGCGTAGGATGGCAACCCTCGCGGTTGCATGGAGGAACCTTCTTCGCCGCCGCCGCGATGGATGGTGGGGGAGCCTTGTGGAGCGGAACCTCGTGTGGACGACGTGCGCCGTGGCTGCCGTGCTGGTCCCGGGCGCTTGGTGGGGCCTCGACGACGCGCCGGGCTTCCAGGTCCAGATGGTGAGCTCGACCAGCATGGGGACCGAGCCGACGGCGTCCTACGCCGCGGATGGTCGCGTCTGGTACGGCGCCATGGCCGGCGACAACGCGGCCCTGTGGTCTGCGCCGAGCGACCTTGACGCGTTCGCGCCCGAGCCCGACCCGCCGACGGACGGGGGCATGGACGGGATCGTGCACATCGGCTTCGGCGGCCTCGTCTTCTTCGGGGAGCTCGACCACGGCCCCGGCGAGAGC
>DASYRW010000026.1:0-4820 GCA_036003985.1 Thermoplasmatota archaeon | reverse complement strand
CGTGTGGCGCGCCAGGATCGCCTCGCGCGCGGCCGCGCCCATGCGGCGCGCGCGCTCGGGGTCGTCGAGGACCGTGTGGAGCCCCGCGGCCAGCGCGGCGGGGTCGGCTGGTGCCACGAGCAGGGCCGTGCGGCCATGCTCGGCGACCTCGGCGATGCCCGGGATGGCGCTCGCGACCACGGGTGCGCCCGCCGCCATCGCCTCGAGGAGCGTGGTGGGCTGGCCCTCGTACACCGACGGCACGGCAACGGCCGCCGCGCCCGCGTAGAGCCCGAGCAGCTCGCGCCGCGGCACGACGCCGAGGAAGCGCACGCGCGCAGCGATGCCGAGGGCGCGCGCCTGCCGCTCGAGCCGCGCGCGCAGCTCGCCCTGGCCCGTGAGCCACAGCTGCACGTCCGCGTCAGGCAGGGCTGCGAAGGCCTCGAGGAGCGTCGGCAGCCCCTTGCGGAAGCCGAGGCGGCCCGCGCACAGCACGTAGCGCGGGGCGCCTTCGCGGGGCTCCGGCAAGACCGCGAACTCCTCCTCGGCGACGGCGTTGCCCAGGACGCGGGCAGGGCCGTGGCCGTTGAGCCCCGGAAGCTCGGCCGCGACGTGCTCCGCGACGGCCGTGACGATGCGTGCCTGGCGGATCAGCGCGATTTCGTGGTGGTGCGCGACGCGCGCCTGCAGCCGCTGCAGGGCCGCGCGGGGCGTGCGCTCGGGGATCCGCGCGGCGTCGGCCCGCATCGGCGTGTGCACCGTCACCACCAGCGGCAGCTCGCGCGGCGGCCGCGGCGGGTAGGGCGTGTGCGCGTGGACGAGGTCGAGGCGCCAGTCCTTCCAGAGGCGCGCGCAGAGCTGCTCCTGCGCGCGCACGTGCAGCGGATGGAGCGGCACGTACGGCAGCCGGACGACGCGGAGGCCGTCGAGGTCCTCCTCGCGCGCCGCGAGCCCGTGGCCGCGGGTCAGCACGACAGGGGCTTCGCCCAGGCGACGCAGCTCGGCGGCGAGGTGGAGCACGTAAGTCGAGATGCCTTCCTCCGGCGGCATCGGCGTCGAGCACAGCAGGCCGACGCGCACGGGCCCGGTCACGCTCCTGCCGCGAGCGGCAGCGCCGCGGCTTCCAACTCGCGCACGGCGTCGTCCCACGAGTAGGGGCGGTAGCCGGTGCCGACGTACGGCTGTCCCAGGGCTTGGACGAGGGCTCGCGCGATGCTCGCGGGGTCGTGGGGCCGGCAGACCGCCTTCCACGGGTAGTCGCGCACCGCCTCGGGGAGGCCGCCGACGCTGCTGACCACCACGGGCACGCTGAAGCTCTTCGCCACGCCGAGCACGCCGCTCTGCGCGGCGCGGCGGTACGGCAGCACGACCACGTCGGCCGCGCTGAACCACAGCGCGACCCCGGCGTCGGGCACGTAGCGGTCCACGACGCGCACGCGGTCGCGGTGCGGGCTCGCGGCGAGCGCGGCGGCCAGGTCGCTGCGGCCGCCCCACGCCTCGCCGACCACCCACACCTCCGCGTTGCGGCGCAGCGCGTCGGGCAGGTGGTCGAGGGACGCGACGAGGTCGGCGACGCCCTTGTACCGGCGCAGCAGCCCGAAGTGCAGCACCACCACCTTGCCTTGGATGCCCAGCAGGCGGCGCGCCTCGCTCTTGCGCACGCGCGGGCCGTACTGGTCGTAGGCGGGGTGGGGCATGACGCGCACCTTGCCGGAGGCCTCGGGCACCTCGAAGCGCACGGTCTTGGCGAGGCTGCCCGCGTGCGTCACCGCCAGGTCGGCGCGGCGCGCGATGCGGCGCAGCGCCCAGCGGCCGTACACGCGCGCGGGCCAGAAGCGCTCCTCGCGGGGGTCGCGCGTCTCGTGCACGTCCACCACGACGGTCGCGCCGGCCTGCTTCGCCGCGCGCACGAGGGGCAGCGTCATGTGCGCCGCGGCGGCGGTCCACCACGGCACCACCACGAGGTCGAAGCCCTGCTGGCGGACCCAGCGCCGCGCGGCGAGGATGCTCCGCGGGCTGTGGTAGTCGAGGGCGGGGCCCATGCGGTACGGGCGTTCGGTGGCGGTCGCGCTGGCGCCGCGGGGCTTGCCGGGGAACAGGAAGCGCGGCAGCAGCGTGCGGATCGGGACGTACCACGTCTCGTGGCCGGCCCGCGCGAAGGCGTCGGCGAGGCGGTCCGAGTACGCGCTGATCCCGCTCTTGAAGCTGTCCGCTGGCCCCACGATGGCGACGCGCATGAAGGTCTCTCCTAGGTGGAGGCTGGCGCCCCATCCCATCCGTCCGATCGGGGTCGCCACCGTCCCGGGCCGCGGCGCGGCGCCGTGCGTGAGCATCGGCCGGGCGCAGCGTTCCAGTCGGACTGCCTATCTCCGGCCGGCGCTTCAACATTGTCCGACCAACCTCGAAGCGCAGCGAGGATGCGTCGTGCGAGGATGCGACCTGCCCCTCGGGGGTCGGCGGAACGAGCGCGCAGCCGGCGATGGGCGTGTGACGTCACGCGGATCGACGTAGGCGCTTCGTCGCATCACGCTGGCAGGCGAGGCATGTCGATGCGCTGGTAGACGTGCCCGTCGCGCGCCGCCGCGATGTCGACGTCGAAAGGGCCCGCGCTGGCGGGCAGCGCGGCTTCCCAGGAGCTGCCGAGCAGCAGCGGCGCGGGGTTGCGCACCGCCGCGATGCGCGCGCCGTCGCGCCACTGCTCGAGGGCGATGGCCCCCGTTGGCACGACCTCGCCGCCGAGGTGCTGGACGTGGACCGTCCAGCCGCCGTCGTCGCCCGGGGTCGCATCGAGCGCGAGCCGCGCCTCGGGGTGCGCTTGGACCGGGAGCGCGAGGCCGCCAGCGATGAGGAGCGGGAACAAGGCCGCGAGGCCGATCGCGGCGAGCGCGGCGCCGGTGGCGCGGCGGTGCGGGCGCGCGGGCGGCGCGGCGGTGAGCGCGCGCAAGGCCAGCGCGCCGGCCACGAGCAGCAGGAGCAGCAGCACCGCGAGCACCATCGTGCTCGTCGAGGTCGGGTCCACGGCGACGCCCGCGTCGCGCGCGAGCACCCAGCGCGTGCCGTCGAAAGGCCAGAGAAGCGCGACGCGGTTGCCCGACACCTCGAAGGGCAGCAGGTCGAGCACGAGGTGCGAGCCGACGAGCGCGGGCGCGGCGGCCAGCAGGCCTGGCCGCGCGCGGAGCCAGCGGACCACGCGAGAGCGCCCCGACGCGCGCGCGGCGGGCCAGGCCCACACCGCGAGGCACACCGCTGCCGGGAGCGCGATGGCGAGCAGCACGTTGTGGAACGTCTCGCGCGGGACGAGCGGCCCGACGTGGTCGAGGTCGGGCAGCTCCGCCAGCAGCGCGGCGAGGGGCAGCTCCCGCCAGGCCAGGCGCAGCGCCAGGCCGAGGAGGAGCCCGACGGCCAGGTGCAGCGCCAGCGTGCCCACGGAACGGCGCTTGCGCAGCGGCCCTTAAAGCCTTGGTTGCCCGGGGACTTGGGTCAGATTGGCCGGTCGGGACGAGGGCGGGAGGGGCGACCGCGCAGGGGGCTCCCGCTCGTCGAAGCCGGTGAACGTCGCAGCGGCCGCGGGCTCTGCGGGGGGCTCCTCGTCGGGTGCGAAGGTCACGTACGAGCGGTACGCGTAGATGGGCGCCGTCGCGAACAGCAGGCTGTGGTAGCCGAGCCAGCCAGCCAGGAACACGCGCGCCGGCGCCACCGAGCCCGTGCCCGCCCAGAGCGCGAGGGTCTTGCCCACGACGGCGAGGCTGATTCCCAGCATCGCGATGCTCATGAACGTCTCGAAGCGCGTGAGCTTCAACGCGAGCCCGAGGGCCTCGCGCGCGCCGACGCGCTGGGTCGGAGCCTTGGGCGTGCGCACGAAGGGCATCTTGATCCCGATCAGGGCCTTGAGCGCGGCGTGGGCGTTGTTGAACTTGGTCGCGTACCACATGCCCATGACCCCGAACGTCGCGCCCAGGGGCAGGCGCAGCGAAGGCTTCAGCGCGAGGTGCAGCCGCGCGAGGCCGTCCACGAGCAGGAAGATGGGGATCAGCGCCACGAGCCCCAGCTCGCGCGCGTGGTGCGTCACCACTTGCCTGCCGAGCAGGTCGGCGATGCCCATGGTCGCGAGGGCGAGCGCGATGATGACGATGTACACGCCGTCGAACCAGTGGATGCCGCCGACGAGGAAATCCAGCTTCTGGCGCGATGTGAGCCCGCGGCGGAACAGGTCGCCGGCGTGGCCCTTGAGGATCTGCACGCCGCCGAAGGCCCAGCGGTGCAGCTGCTTCTTGTAGCCGTCGAAGGTCGCGGGCATGAGGCCGCGGCCGTAGGTCTTGTTGACGTACAGCGACTCCCACTTGGCGCGCAGGATGCGCGCGCTCAGCTCGGCGTCCTCGGTGATGTAGCCCTCGCCCCACCCCCCGACCTGCTCGAGGGCGGTGCGGCGGATGATCCCCATGGTGCCGCAGAAGATGATGGCGTTGCCCTCGTTCCTGCTGGGCAGCACGGCGCGGTAGAAGTACGCGTCGGCGACGTAGTACTGGCGCGCGAGGAAGCTCTGCTGCAGGTTGCGGTAGTCCTGCGGCGTCTGCAGGAAGCCGAGCCGCGGGTTCACGAAGTGGCCCACGGTCTCCTGGAGGTACGTGGGCTCGATCTGGTAGTCCGCGTCGATGACCGCGATCAGGTCCGCATCGTCGGGCGTCGCGGCCAGCGCCTCGTTGAGCGCGCCGGCCTTGAAGCCGCGGCGGTCCTCGCGGTGGTGGTACCACAGGCCGCGCTCGGCGCAGTACCGCTCGAGGGGCTCGCGCAGCTCGGGGCGCGTGCTGTCGTCGGCGACCATGATCACGTAGCGATCGCGC
>DASYRW010000025.1:0-11964 GCA_036003985.1 Thermoplasmatota archaeon | reverse complement strand
GATGCCCTGCATCTGCTCGACGATCTCCTCCACGGGGATCCCGGAGCGCAGGCACAGCGAGGTGAGCCGCGCGACGGCCTCTGTGAAGGAAGCGGTGTAGCCGCCGCCGTGGCCGATCTGCGCGAAGACCTCGAAGAGGCCCTCCTCGTCCTCGTTGATGGTGATGTACAGGTGGCCGTAGCCGGTCTCGATGCGCTGCGTCGTGCCCACCACGACATCGGGCCGCGGGCGCGGCTTCAGCACGGCCTTGCCGCCCGGCGCTTGCACCGCCTGGGAGGGCACGACCTGCTTCGGCTTCGGGGGCTCGGCCTTCGGCGCGGGGAGCTCGAGCGTGGCTTGGGTGGGCTTGCTTTCCTTGCCTTTGCTGCTCTCGCCGACGTTGAGCACTTGATCTGGCCGCGACTGGTCGCGGTAGACCGTGATGCCGCGGCAGCCGAGCTCGTAGGCCAGGATGTAGCTCTTCATCACGTCGTCCTTCGTCGCTTCGGCAGGGAGGTTGATCGTCTTGGACACCTGCGCCTCGACATAGGCCTGGAACGCGGCCTGCATGCGCACGTGCCACTCGGGCGTGACGTCGAAGCTGACCGCGTAGATGCGCTGCCACTTCTCCGGCACCCCTTGGATGCCGCGCGCCGAGCCGCGGTTCGCGAGGATCTGGTCCATCATGCCGTCGCGCCACCAGCCCTCGCGCTTGCCGAGCTCGACGAACTCCGAGAGCACATAGGGCAGGTGCGTGCCGTCCATGACGTTCTTGTACCAGATCAGCGAGAACTCGGGCTCGCAGCCGCCGCTGGTGTCGGCGATCATGCTCAGCGTGCCGGTGGGCGCGATGGTCGTGACGTAGGAGTTGCGCCGCAGCACGCCCTCCTTCTCGTGGGTCGAGCCTTTCCAGTTCGGGTAGGGCCCGCGCGTCTTGGCCAGCTCCATGGAGGCTTCGATGGCTTTGTCGTTCACGAACTTCATCACGCGCTCGGCCATCTCGAGGCCTTCCTCGCTGTCGTACGGCACTCCAAGCTGGAAGAGCAGCCGCGCGAACCCCATGATGCCGAGGCCGATGCGCCGGTTGCCCAGCGACATCTCCTTGATCTCGGGGATCGGGTAGTTGTTCATGTCGATGACGTTGTCCAGCAGGTGGGTCGTGAGCTTCACGGTCTGTTCCAGCTTCGCCCAGTCCACGTCCATCTTGCCATCCGCGGGGCGCGTCGTGTGGCGCTGCAGGTCGATGCTGCCGAGGTTGCAGCTGTCGTAGGGCTGCAGGTCCTGCTCGCCGCAGGGGTTCGTGGCCTCGATCGGCGCGACGTGCTTGGTGGGGCACTTCTCGTTGCTGCGGTCGAGGAAGAACAAGCCGGGCTCGCCGTTCTTCCACGCCTGGTTGGCGACCTTGTCGAGCAGCGCGCGCGCGTCCAGCTCCTTGGAGGGCTTGCCGGTCCGCGGGTTCCGCAGCGCGAACGGCTTGCCGGCCTTGACCGCGGCCATGAACTCGTCCGTGATCGCCACGCTGATGTTGAAGTTCGTGATCTCGCGCACGTCGTCCTTGCAGGTGATGAACTCCTCGATGTCGGGGTGGTCGACGCGCAGGATGCCCATGTTGGCGCCGCGGCGCTTGCCGCCCTGCTTGATCTCCTGCGTGGCGGCGTTGAAGATCTTCATGAACGACACAGGCCCAGAGGCCACGCCCATGGTGCTCTTCACGAAGTCGCCCTTCGGCCTGAGACGCGAGAACCCGAAGCCGGTGCCGCCGCCGCTCTGGTGGATCAGCGCCTGCTGCTTGATGGCGTCGAAGATCGCCGGCAGGTTGTCGCCGACGGGGAGCACGAAGCACGCGCTGAGCTGCTGCATCTCCGTGCCAGCGTTCATCAGCGTGGGCGAGTTGGGGAGGAACTCGAGCGTGGCCATGACGTTGTAGAACGCGCGGGCCGAGTCCATGACCTGCCGCTCCGTCGCGCCGTACAAGCGGTCTGCCTGCGCGAGGTTCCACGCGATGCGCCAGAACATCTGCTGCGGGCTCTCCTGGACGCGCCCCTCGCTGTCCTTGAGGAGGTAGCGCTTCTCAAGTACTTTCACCGCATTTTCGGTCAGCCTCGGAGCTTCCAGCCCCGGCGGCACCCGCGTCGCGCCCGGCTCCATCGTTGCAAAGCTCTCCGCCATCCCGGTTCCCTCCTAGTTCCTCCCTTGGGTATTGCTCCCTTCCTCGGTGCCCTTGGCCTGGATCAGGGTCTGGACTTCCTGCGCGAAGTGGCTGGCGTCCTTGAAGTGCCTATAGACCGAGGCGAATCGAATGTACGCGACCTCGTCCAGCGCACGCAGCCGCGCCAGCACCAGCTCGCCGATGCGCGCGCTGCGCACCTTCGGGCCCTCCGCGCGCAGCCGCTCCTCGATCTCATCCAGCGTGGCCTCGATGGTCTCGCGCGCAATCGGCCGCTTTTCGCAGGCCTTGAGGATGCCCACCTCGAGCTTGTCGCGCTCGAAGTCCTCGACGCGCCCGTCGCGCTTCACGACCTGCAGGGTGGGGGCCTCGGCCCGCTCGTAGGTGGTGAACCGCTTGGTGCAGGCGATGCATTGCCGCCGCCGGCGCACCGCGGCGAGGTCCTTAGTGTCGCGCGAGTCGATGACCCGCGTGTCCTGGCAGTCGCAATAGGGGCACTTCATGAACGGTCCTCACGGTTGGCCCCCACCCATCCCCGGAGGCCCACAAGCCACAATTAGTGGTGGTCAGATCCGCCACATGCACTACAGCTTGGGGTAGGATAAGGGTTGCGCTTTCGTCGCGCCCCCACCCCCCGGGACCCCGCAACCCCGCCCAACTTCCGGCCCGCGGGACTCCCGAGCCGCCCCCACGCGCGCTCGGGGAGTTGAGCGTTCCGGCTTGCATTTTTTATTTTCCGCTCCAAGTGACCCACTCCCAGGGCTGCTTGCGGACCACAGCGCCCTTTCGATCGCCTTACAAGCGGCAGGGGGGGTCGCGGCCCTTGGCTTCTTTCACCAACCGAAAGGAGGAATCCCGTCATGACCACCAACGCGCAGAAGTACACTGCTGAGCTGCTGGGCACCCTCGTCATCGTGTTCGTGGGCAGCATCGCCATCATCACCACGAACGCGAACGTGCTCGTTTCCGCGCTGGCCTTCGGCCTCGCCTGGGCGGGCATGTGGTGGGTCTTCGGCCACGTCAGCGGCGGCCACTTCAACCCGGCCATCACGATCGCCAACCTGGTCGCCAAGAGGACGAATTCCAAGGACCTGGTGCCCTACATCGTGTGCCAGATCATCGGCGGCATCCTCGGCAGCGCGCTCGTGTGGTTCATCTTCCGCGGCGCCCCCGCGGCCATGACCGCGACGGGCACGCTCGCGAGCACCCTCGCGGCCCCCACCATGGGCACGGGCGTGGACGCCTGGGCGATGACCTCGGTGCTGCTCCTCGAGCTGCTGCTGACCGCCTTCCTCACCATGATTTGGCTCACGGTCACGGAGAAGACCAACGCCCCCGGCATCACCGGCCTGACCATCGGCCTCGGCTACGCGGGCATCCTGACCGCCAACCTCGCGGTGACGTGGAGCGCGCTGAACCCCGTCCGCACCCTCGGCCCGGCCTTCCTCGCCAGCACCGGCATGAGCACCCTCTGGGTGTTCTGGGTCGCGCCGAGCGTGGGCGCGGTCGTCGGCGCCGGCCTGTGGAGGGCTGTGGTGATGCCCGCCCGCACCACCGCCCCCTCGACCTACACCGCGGAGGCCTGAGCTTCCGCGCGCGGCGGGCCGCTTCCACCCGGCCCGCCGCTTCCGTTTTTGCAAGCTCCCGTGCTCCAGCTTTGCGCATCCCCATGCGAGCCATTGTCATTCAAGCGGGCCACGAAAGTGGCGACGGCTCGGAAGGTGCGTGGCCTTTAAGACGGCGGTCCGTGCCAATCCCACCCGAAGGCTTAATGAGGCGCATCAATCCGTGGAAAACCGTCAAATAGGGGTGCGCGTATGGGCGGCCCCGTCTCCCTCTTTGGCAACCATCAGAGAACAGCTTGGAGGACACCACATGCAGACACAGAAGTATGTCGCGGAACTGATCGGAACGTTTCTGCTCGTCTTTGTAGGGACGTCCGCCATCGTGGGCTTCGGCGGCGCGTTCGCCGGCACGCCCGCGGTCGCCACGGTTGGCTTCCTGGGCATCGCGCTGGCCTTCGGCTTGACCCTGACGGTCCTGGCCTATACGCTCGGCCCGATCTCGGGCGGCCACTTCAATCCGGCCGTGACCATCGGCTTGGTCGCCGCGCGCCGCCACAGCGCCAAGGACTTGGCGCCGTACGTCGTGTGCCAGATCATCGGCGCGATCCTCGCGTCGGCGGTCCTGTACGTCATCGCGTCCGGCGTGCCGGGCTGGACCATCGCCAGCCCCGGCGGCCTCGGCCAGAACACCTTCGGTAGCCTGGCCCTGACGAGCGCGATCCTCGCGGAGGTCGTGCTGACCTTCGTGCTGGTCTGGACCGTGCTGGCCGTGACCGAGAAGAACTACACGAACGCGGCCTTCAGCGGCTTGGCGATCGGCCTCACCCTCCTGGTGATCCACCTGGCGGGCATCGGCTTCACCAGCGCCGGCGTGAACCCCGCGCGCAGCATCGGCCCCGCCATCCTCGTCGGCGGCGCGGCGTTGCAGCAACTGTGGGTCTTCATCGTGGCCCCCATCGTGGGCGGCCTCGTGGCGGCCGGCGCCTACACCGCGCTCGCGACCACCAACGAGACCCCGGTGAAGAGCCCCGCGAAGGCCCGCGCCTAGGCCCGCAACCGCGCCGGCGGCCCCCGCCGTCGGCAGGTTCTTTTCTTTCCCCCCCATGGCCCAGCGTGAGCGCTCCTCCCGTGGGCCAGCGGTTCCCGTCGCTGACCCTCCAGACCGCGGGCTACAAGGACCTGCGCGTGCCCGAGGACTTCGCGAGCCAGGCGGTGGTGCTGAGCTGGTTCCCCTACGCCTTCAGCCCCACCTGCACGGAGGAGCTGACGGGCTTCGCGCGCGTGCACGGCGAGCTCGAGCGCCGCGGCGCGACCGTGCTCGCGGCGAGCTGCGACCACTGGTACAGCAACGAGGCCTACCGCCGCGCGCTCGGCGCGACGTACCCCTTCGCCAGCGACTGGTTCCGCACCGAAGCGCGCAAGCTCGGCATCTTCGACGAGCGCAAGCAGCGCAGCGGGCGCGCCATCTACGTCATCGACCGCGCGGGCGGGCTGCGCTGGGCGAAGGTGTACGGCACCGACGCGTGCCCCAAGGTCGAGGAGTTCCTGCCGGCCCTCGACGAGTTGTCCTAAGCGGGAATCCGCGCGAACCCAGGCTACATCTCCCGGGGGCGGCGTCGAACGCCCGAGGGACACCATGGCCAAGACCGAGAACCTCCAAGCCGCGGGCGCGCTGCTGACCGTCGGGGCGTTGCTGCTCGTCGTCGGGCTCCTCGCCCACCCCGCCGAGGGCGCGACCCCGGACGCGGCGATGACCGCCACCGCCCAAGCCGCCCCCACCTGGCGCATCGCGCACGCGCTGATGACCGCCGGCGCGCTCGCCTTCGCCGCGGGCAGCCTGCTGGTCGTGACCGCGGGCTCGCGCCTGACCGCCACGGCCGCGGGCGTTGCGGGCTGGACGGTGCTCGCGCTCGCCTCGCTTGCGTTCCTGCCCGTGCCGGCCCTCGAGGCCACGACCGCGACCGACGCGGCCGTCGCCGGCGACGCCGCGACGTTCGGCGCAATCACATCGGTGGTCTTCGGGCTGATCCAAGTGGTGCCGCCGCTGTTCCTGGCGCTCGCCGCGGCCGCGTTCACGGAGGCGCGGGCAGCGACCGGCGTTGCGCGGGGCGCGGCGGCCGTCGGCGGTGCGCTGGCGCTGGTCGGCTTCGTGGGCACGGCGGGCACCCTGTGGTTCGGCATCGCCGCGCTCGCGGTGGTGTCCAACCAAGTCCTGGGGCTGGCGTTCCTGTGGCCCATCCTCCTCGGCGCCACCCTCGCGCGAGCCGGCAGAGCGGCCGGGCCGGCCTCGTCGACGGCCACCGCCTGACCCTAGCGCCGCGCCAGCGGCACGACGAGGCGCATGGCCGTGTGCGTGTCGCTGAAGCGGCAGATCTTGTTGTCCACGAGCCCTGCGCGCTTCGCGGCGGCGATGAGCACCTCGTCGCCCAGCTCCGCATGGCCGCGGGGCCGCACGACCCACAGCGCGCCGTCGCGCGCCAGGGCGGCCTCGATGCCGGCGAGCCGCGCCAGGTCGCGGGGCGCCTCCACGGCGAGGAACACGACGTCGGCGCCCCGGCGCATGCGCGTGCCCACGTCCGGCGCGCGGGCGCGCAGCTGCGCGAGGAACCCCGCATCGCGCACGCCCAGCACCACCACCTTGTGCGCGGGCCGGACGCCGAGCTTGTCGAGGAGCGGGGTGTCGTAGACCTTGTGCGCCACGCCCCGCCAGCGCGCGCGGCTCAGATGAAGCCCTCGACGGCGAAGACCACCTGCAGCGCGAGCAGACTGAAGTACATCCACATCCAGGGCCGGTTGCCTTCGAGCACCTTGTTCGCGGTGCCGTGGCTGTAGATCAGGTGGTACGCGAACGTCAGCACGACGAGCGTCGCCACGAGGTACGCGACCGTGTTCACGAAGAGCCAGCCCAGGGCCGCGGCGAGGCCGATGGTGACCACGGGGCTGAGGATGAACGGCAGGCTCATCCACGCGGCGCGACGCGGGCCGTACTGCACCACGAGGTTCCGCACGCCGTGCGCGCGGTCGCCGGCCTCGTCGGCGAAGTCCTTCGCCGTCGTCGCGCCCACGAGGAAGAGCGTGAGCACCGCCCCCGCCACCCAGGGGTGCGGGTCGAGCGGGTTGCCCCAGAGGCTCCAGGCCGCGAGGAAGCCCAGCATGCCGCGGGCCAGCGCCACGCTGATGTTGCCGCCCCAGGGCCGTTGCTTGAGCCGCAGGGGCGGGGAGCTGTAGGCGTAGCTCGTGGCCACGAGGGCCGTGACGAGCGCGCCGAACGCTGGCCCCATCGTCGCGGCGCGCAGGATCGCGAAGAACCACAGCAGATGCCCGATGGTGCTCGCCTCCTCGCGGCTGACCCAGCCGCGCACCACCGGCCGGTACTTGCGGTTGATCTCGTCCTCCTGGTCGGTGGCCTGGTTGACGAAGTTGCCGCCGATCTGCACCATCAGCAGCGTCGCGACGCCGTAGGCGAGGTGCCGCCAGTCCACGAGGACCGCGGGCCACGTGACGTTGCCGTACGCGACGTTCATGCCCGCGGCGGCGGCGACGCCGACGAACACCGCGAGGAGCGTGAAGGGCCGCGCGCACGCGATGTAGGCGCGGAGCTTGACCATGCCGGAGAGACGGGGGTAGCCGGCACGGATGCCGACCACGGGCCCGTCCTCGGTGGGTGCGGCGGGAGGCTCAGCCTCCAGCGCGACCGGAGGGGTGCCCTCGGTCACCTTCGAGCGAATACGCAAGCCTCCCACGGATGGCGGGTCAACCGGTGCGGCTTATATAACCCTATTCTGTACCCCCTAACTGAGAATTCCTCGCTCAAAAAGGCGGGGAATGCCTGGTCCCTGGATGCCGATGGCGTCGCTCAAGGAATGGGTCAAACTCGGCCGCCCCCACACGGCGTCGTTGACCATCCCGGGCACCCTGCTCGGGCCCGTCATCGCGGGCTCGCAGGACCCCGCGATGTACCTCGGGCTCGGGCTGTGGGCCCTCGGGTTCCACTACTTCGGGTTCATGCACAACAACCTCTGCGACCTGAAGCACGACAAGGCGGACCCCGCGAAGCAGCATTTCCCCCTGGTTTCCGGGGCGATCGGCGAGCGCCTCGCGTGGCGCGTGTGGGCGGCGGGGACCCTGCTCTTCTACGCCGTGGGCATCGCCATCATCGTCCTCGGGCGGGGTGAACTTCTGTGGAGTCTTGCCTTCCTGCATGCGGCCATCCTGGCCGGCGTTGCATACAACCTCGCGAGCAAGCGGACGCGCGTGGCCCCCTTCTTGATCGCGCTCAGCTTCGCATCGCTGCCGGTGTACGCCTTCTTCGCGGTCGGGGGCGCCCCGCAGAACGTCGCGGTGTGGTACGTCTTCGCGTACGGCTTCGTATTGATGCTGCACCAGATCGCGTACTCGGGCTACCTCAAGGACCTCGCGCCCGACCCGGTCAACTGGCTGCGCAACTGGGGCGCGCGCGCGGAGGAGCGCGAGGAGGAAGGGGTGTACAACTACACCTTCACCCCCAAGGTGCAGGCGTGGGGCTGGTTCTCGCGCCTGCTGTGCCCCGCGCTCGCGGCGGTGTGGATGTTCTCGCTGGGCGTGCCGGCGTGCCAGGACACGGCCGGCGGGACCGCCAAGTGCGCTGCCCCACCGGGCCCCCTCTTCTTCGACCCCATCCTCGTCGGCTTATTCCTGCTGTTCACGCTGCCGCTGCTGGCTGTGTTCGCGCGGCTGAGCAAACCCGGTGAGTTCCCGCGGCAGCGCAAGGTGGCGCTGATGGGCACGAGCGAGATCTTCGCGTACTTCCTCCTGGTCGCGAGCCTGCTGCCCCACATCATCACGACGTTCACGGGCAGCGGCGGCGCGTTGGTCGCGCTAGGCTTCATCCTCGGCCCGATCGTGTGGTACGTCGCGTGGAACCAGGCGCTCTGGGGCACGTGGCTCGGCCCGAAGGTGTGAGCTCGCCTACGCGCCCGTCTTCGCCATGGCGAGGAATGTCTTGAGCGCCATCTTGGACCCCAGGACTGGGTGGCGAGCGACCGCCATGGCCGCGCGCGGGATCTCCACCATGGCGTTGGGCGTCGTGACCTCGAACTTGCCCAGCTCGCTCACCATGATGTCCATCTCCTCGTTGTCGAGCGTGTACAGGACTTGCTTGAGCGCGTAGTGCACGCGGAGCGTCCAGCCGATGCGCGCCTTCCACGAGCGGTCGTAGTCCTCCGCGGTGCCGCCCTTGGCTGCTGTCCGGCCGGCTTCCTCACCTGCGACGCGGCCGAACCAGATGCCACCGCCGTGCAGCGCGCTGACGTGCCGCCCCGAGTCGCCGGCCAAGAAGACATTCTCGAACGCGGTCTGCAGCGGGACGCCCGTGGGGATGAGGCCCCCGTTCTCGCTGAGGATCGAGCCCTGGCCCCCGTAGTCCGGGACCTCGCGCATGAACTGCTCCAGGCAATCCTTGGCGCTGCGGCCCGGGATGGCGTTGTGCTCCATGTCCACGCCGATGCCGACGCGCGTGAGGTGGCCCTCCTTGACCGGGTTGTCGCCGTCCCAGTACGGGTGGCGCGTGCAGAAGCTCCAGATGTAGCCGGTCTTGCACGCCCAGTTTCCCCCTGGCCTGGACGGGACGGGATCGCGTTGGAACCAAAGCTCGAGCTGCGAGAGCGGGATCTTCTCCGGCAGCGGGACCGTGTACTGGAGTCCGACGTGGATGTCCTGCGGCTTCTCGTCCACCTTGAAGCCGAGCTTCTTCGCGACGACGGCCATGGGGCCGCTGGCGTCCACGACGTAGTCGGTCTCGATCTGGTAGGGCCCGTCGGCATTGTGCGCGTGGACGAGCCACTTGCCGTTGTCGCGCTTGATGTCGTCGAAGGTGTGCTGGCGGCGCACGTCGGCGCCGAGGGCGATGGCCTTGCACAAGAGCCATTCGTCGAAGCCCCAGCGGTCCACGACCGCGCCCAGGCTTTGGACGCCGAGGTCCTTGCGGCTGATGACCGCCTCGGTCGTCGGGCCATGCACGACCACCTCGTGGATGTCCGTCTCGACGATGTGGCTCGGCAATTTCATCTGCATCTCGTCGAGCCAGTTGAAGCCCATGCCGCCCGCGCACGTGCCGTGGGGGCGCGTGCGCTTCTCGAGGAGGATGACGCGCTTGTCGGGCGCCTCCTTCATGAACATCTCGGCCGCCGAGGAGCCTGCGGGACCGCCGCCCACCACGACGCAGTCCGCGCGCTCGCGCGGGATCCGCTCGGCCATGGCGGCGGGGAGGCCATGGGGGTATTTCAAACGTTCCTCGGTTCCGTGGCCAGTTTTGTTCAGCCCCCAGGCCGAGCGGGACGCGGTCCCCGCGGGAGGGGCCGCGCGTGCGTGCCGTCATCCGGTCGGCCAGAGCGCCCCTTCCGCCGGTCTGCCCGAAGGCGCGGCGCGACCCGCCACGCGGCCCGCGCGGCAAGCCTTAAGTGCCGCGAAGCGGACTGGGGAGCATGCGCGCCGTCCTGCCCGTCGCCGCGGTCATGCTGGCCCTCGCGAGCCTCGCCGCGCCCGCCATGGCTGGCGACGCGCTGCTGCCCGTGCTGCTCGAGCAGCGCGCGGCCGAGGGCGTGCCGCCCAGCTTCGCGCCGCCCACGTCGCAGGCCCAAAGCCTGCCGGTGGAGGTGCCCGCGAGCGCCGCGGCTGCGATGCTCGTCGCGCTGCTCGGCGCGGCGGTCGTGACCTTCGCGACCCTGATGCTGATGGGACGCGAGCGCCCCGCGCGCCGCTGACTCAACCTTCGAAGAAGTCCTTGAGGCTCGTCTTCTTCACCTTGTCCGACTGGAACAGCGAGTTCACGTGCTCCTCCAGGAGCGCGAGCCGCTGCTTCGTGTACGGCTTGACGTTGTACTTCTCCGCGATGCGCTTGCTGACCTCGAGGTACTTGATCACGCTCGCGTGGTGCACGGTCATGGTGAGGTTCGAGCCGCACCTCAGGCACGAGCCCTTCAGCGGCGGGCGCCGATACTTGGCGTTGCACTTGACGCAGCGCACCTTCTGCTTGCTGAACTTCTTCAGGTTGCCCTGCAGGTCGCGGAGGAAGTGGCCCTCGATGACGCGCGCGGCGACGTCCGCCGCGTCGACGGCGCGCAGCTTCTCCGCGAGTCGGAGCTGGCCGTCCATCTTGTCCATCATCGTGCCCAGGGTTTTGTAGGAGGACTGGACGGGCCCGTCCTCGATGCTGCCCGTGTCGTGCGTGAAGCCGAGGCCCTCGTACTGCCTGCCCTGGCCCTCGGCGATGCGCTTGCCGACGGTGTCGATGAGGATCTCGACTTCCTTCGGCGCGGGGCAGCGCTGGGTCGCCTCGTAGAACTCGAGCGGGTAGAGCCAGCCGACGTCGAGGTTGTGGGCTTCCTTGTCGATCTCGCTAGGGTCGAGGCGCGTCGTCAGCACGAGGGGCGCGTCCATGAGCCCGCCGCGCTTCTCGGGCAAGTAGGCGCGGCTGAAGTTGAGCAGGCCGTCGAGCAGCAGCATGACGCAGTCCTCGTCACCGTCGCAGTTGCGGCGCTTCGCCGCGTGCCAGTAGGGATGGGCCAAGCCGGCCTGCGTGGTGGTCCAGCCGAGGAGCCTGCCGAGCACGCCGCCGCTCGTGTGCGGCGCAAGCCCCACGACGAGCTGGCCGATGAGGTCCTCCGGCTTCGCGGCCTTGTAGAACGGCGGCAGGCCGTAGAAGCGCTCGAGCAGCTCGTCGGTGAAGTTGGCGGTCTTGTGCAGATACTCGAGGCCGTTGCGCGGGATGATGACGTCCTGGACCCGCAGCTCGCACACCTGGTCGTCGCGCGCCAGCGGCTGGCCCTTGCAGTCGTGCGTGTAGCCGAGCTCGCGCAGCTTCGCCACGCTGACGTGCGCCTCGCGGGGCTTGAAGTGCGTGAGGGGCACGTCGGTCATGTCGAAGCGGACGGTGCCGTCCTTGAACACGCTCACGTCGTGCTTGGCGCGCAGCAGGCCCTTCTCCAGGGGTTCGGGGACCTTCGTCTTGCTGATGAGGCCCTGGACGGCCTTCACGTCGGGCGCCTTCTGCATGCCGACGCGCTCCATCGCGCGGCGCAGCTTCTCGCCCAGGTCCACGCGCTGCAGCTCGGGCTTGTCGGCGCGCGCCGCGGTGTGCGCGCCGCACGTGACGCACTTGTTCTCGACGCCCTTGGACCCGCACTGCTTGCAGTTGCGCACGCCGACCTCCACCGTGATGTGGCCCTTGGCGGCCGCGTCCTTGAGCAGGCGCTGCATGCCCCCGGCTTGGCCGAT
>DASYRW010000024.1:0-17476 GCA_036003985.1 Thermoplasmatota archaeon | reverse complement strand
CCGCACGATCGAGGTGCTCACGGTGCACGTGCCGAACCGCGCGGGCACCCTCGCGGACATCACCGAGAAGCTGGCGAAGAGCAACGTGAACATCGAGGGCGTGTTCGGCACCGGGGGCACCGGCGGCGAGGGCGAGCTGATCTTCAAGGTCAGCGATCTGAGCAGCGCCGAGAAGATCATCGGCGTCTAGACGGACGCGGCGACGGGTGCGCGGGCTGCCTGTCCGCGGCGGCGTCACGCGAAACGATGTTGCCGACCGCCTTAGGCCTCGTCGCGAGCATCGGTCGGGCACCCCCCTCGCCCGCCGACGCGGCAAGCCCGAACCTCGGGCCCAGCCAGCGCCTCCCGCCGGGCCCGGGGCCTCCTTCTCCTTCTTGGCTCGTGCGCAGCGTCGCCTCGCCGCGCGGCCAGGTCGCGCACGCGCGCGTGCTCCGCGCCGCGCAAGCCTCAAATACGCCGCCGCGGCTGCGAGGCCATGCTCGACCGGGCCCTCGCGCAGGGCATGGCCCGCAAGTACAAGGGCAAGCCCTCCGTGGCGGTCGTGGCCTCGCACTCGGCCCTCGACATCGCCGAGGGCGCGCACGCCGAGGGGCTGCGCACCATCGCGCTCTGCCAGCGCGGCCGCGACGCGCCCTATGCGCGCTACTTCCGCGCGACCAAGGCCAAGGGCGAGCGGCAGCGCGGCTTCGTCGACGACGCGCTCGTCCTGGGCAAGTTCAGCGACCTGCTCGGCAAGGACGTGCTCGCCAAGCTGCGCAAGGCGCGCGCCGTGGTCGTGCCGAACCGCGCGCTGACCTCCTACCTGAAGCTCGCGCAGGTCGAGGACGACCTGGAATTGCCGATCTTCGGCAGCCGCGCCATGCTGCGCTCCGAGGAGCGGGGCGAGCAGCGCGACTACTACTGGCTGCTGGAGCGCGCCGGCTTGCCCTTCCCCGAGCCGATCAAGAGCCCCGAGGACATCCACGAGCTGGCCATCGTCAAGCTCCACCACGCCGAGAAGAGGCTCGAGCGCGGCTTCTTCACCGCGGCGAGCTACGGCGAGTACGCGCGCAAGGCCAAGCAATTGCTCAAGCAGGGCGTCATCACCCAGGTCGCGCTCGACCGCGCGCGCATCGAGCGGTACGTCATCGGGCCCGTGTTCAACCTGAACTTCTTCTACAGCCCGCTGCACGAGCAGGAGCCCATCGAGCTGCTGGGCATCGATTGGCGCTTCGAGTCCTCGCTCGACGGCCACGTGCGCCTGCCCGCCGCGCAGCAGATGAGCCTGCCCGACGAGCAGGCGATCCCGGAGTACACGGTCGTCGGCCACAACAGCGCGACCCTGCGCGAGAGCCTGCTGCCCAAGGCCTTCGAGATGGCGGAGAAGTTCGTGAAGGCCAGCCAGGAACATTACGCGCCGGGCATCCTCGGGCCCTTCTGCCTGCAGACGTGCGTGGACAAGGACCTCAACTTCTGGATCTACGACGTCGCGCCGCGCATCGGCGGCGGCACCAACGTGCACATGGCCGTGGGGCATCCCTACGGCAATGCGTTGTGGGGCCGGCCCATGTCCACAGGGAGGCGCATCGCGCTCGAGCTGCGGTGGGCCTCCGCGCAAGGCCGCCTCGACGAGCTGGTGACGTGAGCGTGGAGCGCAGCGTCGAGCAGCGGCGGGTCGACCGCAAGATCTTCTGGGAGCACGTCGCGTGCTTCGCGATGCTCAACGGCATCGTGGCGTGGATGAAGTACACCACCTGGCCCGCGGCGCCGTGGGACCTCTGGGTTCCCTTGGGATGGGGCGGCGCGCTGGCCCTGCACGGGCTGTGGGCCTACGGCCGGCTCGGCGCGTAGGGGTGAAGTCCGCGATCGTTGCAGCGCCGTCCTGGATCGCCAAAGGGTCCCACCACAACCGGCTAGAGTTCAACGACCGGTTCAGGCCGCGGTGGTTGCTGTGCGCCTCCTCTTGCTCCTCGCGGTGCTCGTCCCGATGATGGCTCCCCCGGCCGCGGCCCAAGGCCTGGGCGTGGTCAACGCGGTGGTCCCGATCGGGGCCACGAGCGTGGAGGTCCTGGCGGTGCCGCCGTCCGAGCCGATCCCGGTGGATCAGGTTTACGTGGCGCTGCCGGTGCAGGTGGTGTACCGCTACAGCCCCACCGTGCCCACCTTCGCGCCGACGAAGATGCACCTCAGCGTCGCCGACGCGCCGCCGTGGCTCACGGCGACGGTGACGCCGAACACGCTCTCGATGCCGATCGCGGGCGTCGGCGCGTGCCCCTGCTACACGTACGAGTCCACCGCGACCGCGTTCCTGCTCGTCGGCGCGACGCACGACGCGCCGGCTTTCGCCCAGGGCTTGGTGCGCCTCATCGCCGAGGCCGAGCAGAACGGCGTGTACATGTCGTCGTACGCGGACCTCACGCTCCCCATCGTGCCGGCCTTCCAGGCGCTCACGGACGTCCGCGCCGCCGCCAACCACGTGGCCCTCCAGCCCGGCGAGGAACGTGCCGCGCCGCTGACGATCACCAACCACGGCAACGCCGCGATCCGCGTGGCCTTCGAGGTGCTCGAGGCCCCGCAAGGCGTGCGCGTGACGCCGCCCGACGCGCTCATCGTCGGCTCGCGCCAGCAGGGCGACGAGCGCAACACCGCGGCCACGATCCTCGCGCTGCGCGCCGACGGCAGCCTGCGCGAGGGCGACGTGGTGCTGCTCGCCCGCTCCACCTACGCCCTCGACCCGAAGCTGCCGGGCGACGCGGTGAAGGTCACCATCCACGTCGCGCGCGCGAGCGGCGGCGGCGACGTCATGACGCAGAGCCTCGGGCTGAGCAGCGGGGACGCCCTCGCGCTCCAGATGGGCCTCGCGGTCGCGGGGCTCGCGGGCACGGTGCTGTGGGCGCGCCACCGCAAGCTGCGGTAGGCTTATCGGCTGACCGAGAGGTGGAGCGCCATGCGCCGCGGCTGGATCGCGTTGCTCGGCAGCCTCGCGGTCCTGAGCCCCGCCGCCGCGCAGGCGCCCGACACGGCCGCGGTGCCCACCTCGCTGTCGGTGGTCATCGCGCCGCCGGATGGGCCGATCCAGCCCCTCGGTCCCTTCGCGGCCCTGCCGCTCCAGGTGGCGTACACGTTCCACGAGGTCGTACCGCTGATCAGCGAGGCCACCGAGATCACGCTGGAGCTCACGTCGAGCCCTGCCGGGGTTGTGGCGACGCTCTCGCCCACCACGCTCTACGTCCAGCCGAGCTCGACCCCGTGCGGGTGCGAGCGCACGCTCGTCGCGGACGCCTTGTTGCTGGTGTCCACCTCGACCGAGGCGCCAGGGCTCAGGCCCGACACCATCACCGTGACCGCGCGCGCGGGGGAGAACCGGGTCTACGCAGCCTCGGAAGCGCAGGGCGAGGTGGAGGTCGAAGCCGGCTTCTTCAGCCAGCTCGACGCCTCCATGACCACGACGATCTTCAAGCTCGGGCCGTTCGAGGCGGCCGAAGCCACCATGCTGATCGTGAACCTCGGCAACGCGCCCACCAAGGTGAGCTTTGGAGCCGATCTTCGCCTGGGCATCGGGGTGGTCCCGCCCGGCCCCATCGTCCTGGGCTCGCGGCAGGTTGGCGACGCGTCGAACGAGGCGAGCGGGACGTGGCGCCTCCTCGCGCCCGAGCAGTTCAGCGCGGGCGCCGGGAACCTCACGCTCCGCGGCGCCCTCGCGTCCGACCCCAAGATCCCGGGCGACGAGGCCAACGTCACGATCCGCGTGGACCCGCGGCCCGCGGCCCGGCCCACCTCCAACAACGTCCCGGACTTCGGCGCGCTCGGCGCGCTGGCAGCGGTGCCAGGGGCGCTCCTCGCCGGCCGCCGGCGGGCCTAACGGAGCAGCCTCGCGGGGTCGCAGCACGCCCAGTCCTTGTCGGGCGCGCGGCCCTCGACCCAGTCCGCGAGCGCTTCGCCCACGGCCGGCGCGAACTTGAAGCCGTGGCCGCTGAAGCCTCCCGCGAGCAGCACGCGCCCGCGCTGCGGGTGGGCGCCCAGCAGGAAGTCCTCGTCCGGGGTGCGGTCGTAGTGGCACAGCCGGCTGCGCGCGAGCGGCGCGTCGCCGAGCGCGGGCACGTGGGACGCGAGCCACCTGCGCACGCCCTGCTCTTCCTCCAGCGCCGGCGGGTCGCGCGCGGGCTCCCAGGGTTCCGCGCGACCGGAGCGGTGGTCCGCGACCTTCACGGCGCCGCGGCGCGAGGGGAAGCCGTACATGCCGTCCTCGAGCGCCGCGAAGATGGGGAATGCGGGCGGTTGCCAGCTGGGGCCGTCGGCCGCGAAGGCGAACTCCGGCTGTCGCGTGACCCGGAGCAGCGGCGCGAGCTCCGGCAGCAGCCATGGCGCGCGATAGCCGGCCGCGACGATGACCCGCTCGGCGCGGATCACGCCCGCGTCGATGCGCACGTCCACGGCCCCTGTCTGGTCCTCGATCGCCAGCACGCGTGCGCCGCGGAAGATCTTCGCGCGGTGCGCGGTGGCTTCGGCCTCGAGCGACTCGAGGACCGCAGCGGGCTCCATCGCGGCCGCGTCGCGGTCGAGCACCGCATGGTCGAAACCGCCTGCGGCGAAGGCCGGATGCGCGCGCGCAAGGTCGGCCGCGTCGAGCACGCCCGGCTGGCGACCGATCGCCGCGAGCGTCGGCGCGGTGCGCCGCGCATACGTGCCGGGCCCGCGTCCGAGCAGCAGCAGGCCCGTGGGCTCCATCACCGGGCGCCGCGCGTCGCGCTCGAGCTGCCGCCACAGCCCCAAGGAGCGCAGGGCGAGCCTGCTGTAGTGGGCTTGGTCCGCGTAGGCGAGGCGGAAGATCTTGCTCTCGTCGTTGCTGGCGTTGTGGTCGGTGCGGCGCGGCAACGGGTCCAGAACCGCGGTGCGCACGCCGCGGCGTCCGAGGGCCCACGCAGCGCCGAGGCCCACGACGCCCCCGCCGACGATGGCGACCGGCACCTCCACGACCTCGCGAACGCGCGCTGGCTCTTGAGCGCGTCGGCGCGCGACGCTTCAACGACCGGGCCGGAAGGCCTAAGTGCCATGGGTACCTATCTATGATAGGTGCCTCCGAGGCTGGGGCGCCGAGCGCGGTGAGCGCGTGGCCGGGGAGGACGTCGAACGCTGGACCCAACAGATGCGCAAGGGGTCCACGCGGCTCGCGATCCTCCAGCTGGTGAGCGAGCGCGAGCGGTACGGGTACGAGATCGTGGCCGAGATCCGCGACCGCACCAAGGGCGCGCTGCAGCTCGCGGAGGGCAACATCTACCCCGCCCTGCACAGCCTCGAGGCCGAGGGCTTCATCACGTCCTACTGGCGCGAGGTCGAGCCCGGCGTGCCGCCGCGCAAATACTACAGGCTCACGCCCCGCGGCAAGGACCTGCACGCGCGGCTCGTCGAGGAGTGGAAGGACTACGCGGGCGCCATCGCGCGCCTGCTGAAGGGAGGGAGCACATGAGGCTGAGCAGCGAGGCCCAAGGATGGTTGGCGAGCAAGGTGCAGGCCATCATGGCGCGGCACCACCTCAGCGAGCCCGAGCGCGCGGGCGTCTACTACGAGCTCATGTCGCACCTCCACGCCGCGGGCGAGCGCAAGGCCCAGGAAGCGGGCCGCGACGAGGTCAGCGTGGGCGACCTCCAAGCAGCGGTGCTGGAGATGGGCGGCGACGAGGCCTTGGCCCAGGCCTTCGTCGCGCCGCGCGCGAAGCCCCTGGTGCGCGGCGGGGTCATCAAGCGCACCGGCGCCGTGGTGCTGGACTACATCGTCGTGGCCCTCGCCGAGGTGGCCATCATGTTCCTGCTGTTCATCACGGGCCTCTTCATCTGGCCGCTGCGCGGCTTCCGCGGCGACCCGTTCTTCCTCTTCGAAGCGTTCTTCGGTTACGGAGGCGCGCCCTACGCGTGGTTCCTCCTCACGTTCGTGCTGGTGCTGGCGTACTTCACCTACTTCGAGGGCCGCGACGGCCGCTCGCTCGGCAAGCAGGTGTTCGGCCTGCGGGTGCTCAAGGCCGACGGCGCGCCCATCACGACGCGCGAGGCCCTGATCCGCAACGCGGTGAAGGTGTTCCCGCCGTTGCTGTTCCTGGACACCCTCTTCCTGATCGTGTTCTTCAACGACGAGAAGCAGCGGGTGAGCGACCGGCTCGCCCAGACCATCGTGGTGGAGGGTTGACATGAAGGACAAGCACATCATCGTGCTCTTCGCCCTCGTGGCGGGGGCCGTCGTCGCCGGGACGGTGTTCGCGGCCGTGATCGTGCTGCCCGAGACGGGCGCGCGCGGCGACAGCTGCTCGCTCGAGGACACGCGCGGCCGCGACGTCGCGCCCGCGTCGGACACGATGGACACCGGCACCGAGCAGGGCCGATCGAAGGCGGTGCGCACGCTCACCTTCAGCTTGGCGGCGAGCGACGAGGCCGACGTCGTGGGCTGCGTCTCCACCGGCTCCGTGACCCTTGGCGTCAGCGGCGACGACCGCGTGGCGGTCGTGGTCACCGTCCTCGGCTGGGGAAGCAGCCCCGAGACCGCCCGGATGGAGGCGAACCACCTCCAGCCGGTCGTGCGGGTGGGCGAGGGCTCCATCGCGGCCCTCGAGCGGCGGAGCTTCCACGCGTTCGGTGACGACTTCGCGATGTCGGTGAAGGTGCTCGTGCCGCCGACGATGCTCGTGAACGCGGACCTCAGCACCGGCACGGGCGGCATCGTCGTCGACGGCCCGCGGCTCTCGGGCCTGGACGCGAGCACCGGCACGGGCGCCGTGCAGCTGCGGCCCAGCTACGCCGAGGGCAGCTTGGACGTGAGCACCGGCACGGGCGGCATCGAGGCCCGCTTCCCCGGCCTCGGCAACGCGAGCTTCGACTTCAGCACGGGCACGAGCGGCATCCGCGTCGCGGTGCCGGGCGACGCGAGCCACGGCTACGACGTGGAGGCGAGCGCCGGCACCGGGGGCGTGCGCGTCGAGCTGCCCGACATGGCCGCCGACAACGAGCGCGGCTCCTACGAGGGCGCGACGCGCGGCTTCAGCGCCAAGCCCGTGCAGGTCGCGATGGACCTGAGCTCCGGCACCGGCGGCATCACGATCACCACAGTCTGAGCAGGAGGCGACACGAACATGCAGCAGCACCGCATCAGCGTCCTCGCCGTCCTGGCGATCGCGGTGGCCCTCGCGGGCTGCCTCGGCCAGGCGCCGGCGACCGAGCCCAGCCCGACGAACGCAAGCCCGTCCGCGCCGAGCGGCACCGCGACCGCGGAGGGCGGAACGGCCACGACCGCCGCGACCGCGACGCTCGTGCCCTTCGCGTTGCACATGACCGCGGACCGCGCGCTGCAGCTCGAGCCGCCGGCGGAGGGCACGCTCACCCTCGACACGCCCGTGAACGGCCCCGAGACCCCTGGCTACCCGAGCTGGACCGGCGCGCTGCCCGGCGACGTCGCGTGGGGCGAGGAAGGCCTGCCGATCTCGTTCTTCGTCACGACGAACTCGTTCACGGTCCGCGCGAACAACGTCCCCGTGTTCGCGGACCTGCCCGGCTTCTTCGTCGCGCTGCACGTCGGCAGCCGCACGCTGGGCGCCGAGCTGGACGGCCCGCCGGCGATGATCGCCGGCGACATCCACGAGGTCGCGGGCGCGCTGATGGGCCCCGCAGGAAGCGCCGCCGCGGGCGAGGATGTCGTGCTGGAGATCGAGGTGATCTACAGCCACGTCACCACCGTGGCCGAGTTCCAATACCTCATGGGCCCCGACCAGCCGGCGCATGTCGGGTTCAACGGCTCGCCCTGAACCGGCCTCCCGCCGGGCTCGGGTTCGCCAGGCCCGGGCCCGGCGGGCCCCGAAACCGCTAAGACATGGAAGGACATGGCTGCGTAATGGCAGGCTTCGACGCGGCCCGCGCGCTCGCCGGCTACGACCCCGGCAAGCTCACCATCGCGACCGTGTGCTCCCACTCCTCGCTGCAGATCTTCCACGGCGCGCGGCAGGAGGGCTTCCGCACCCTCGGCATCTGCAAGGGCAAGGCGCCGCGCTACTACGACGCCTTCCCGCTCGGCAAGCCCGACGCGTTCTTCCCTATCCATGACTACGCGGAGCTGGCCGACCACGCTGACGAGCTGCGCGCGCGCAATGTCATCCTGATCCCCCACGGCAGCTTCGTGGAGTACCTGGGCGCGCAGCGCTACGTGTCCTTGCAAGTGCCCGTGTACGGCAACCGCGGCGTGCTCGACTGGGAGAGCGACCGCGTCAAGTCGCGGCAGTGGCTGCTGAGCGCGCGCGTCCAGATGCCCGAGGTCATCGAGGACCCCAAGGACATCAACCGTCCGTGCATCGTGAAGTACATGGGCGCGAAGGGCGGCCGCGGCTTCTTCATCGCGCGCAACTATGAGGAGTTCAAGCAGCGCATCGACCCGATGAAGCCCTACCACATCCAGGAGTTCGTGCTCGGCACGCGCTACTACATCCACTACTTCTACAGCCCCTTGACGGACGACGGCTACACGCTGCCCAGCGGCGGATCGCTGCAATTGCTCGGCGTGGACCGGCGCGACGAGAGCATCATCGACGAGGCGCACCGCTTGGGGTCCATCTACGAGCTGGAGGAGATGGGCATCCATCCGACGTTCGTGGTCACGGGCAACTTCCCGCTGGTGATGCGCGAGAGCTTGCTCCCCGAGGCCCTCGACATGGGCGCGCGCGTGGTGGAGCGCGCGAAGGAGCTGTTCGGCGGCCTCTGGGGCCCCTTCTGCCTCGAGACCGTCATCACCGACCAGCTGCAGTTCAAGGTGTTCGAGGTCAGCGCGCGCATCGTCGCCGGCACGAACCCCTACATCTCCGGCTCGCCGTACAGCGACCTCGTCGAGCCCGGCATGAGCACGGGCCGCCGCATGGCGAAGGAGATCGCGTACGCGGTCAAGCTGGAGGCGCTGCCGCGGATCTGCACGTGAGCCGCTTGCCACAGCGCTTAAGCGCCCCCGGCCCTTGCAGGACCCGATCGCCGTGCGCCCCGCCCCGCTGCTCCTCGCGCTCGCCCTCGCCGGCTGCCTCGCGCCCTCCGCGCCCCCGAGTCCGCCCGGCGGTCCGGCTGGCCCGGTCGCCGCGGACTGGCACGTGCGCGCGTTGCCCTTCGGCGAGGGCCACAACCACAGCAGCCCTGCGGAGCACGCGAACCTGAGCACGCCGAACTTCCGCGTGCTCGGCTGGGACCCGCTGCCCACGGACTTGTACCAAGGCGCGGGCGCGGGCGGGTACTTCTGCGGCGAGGCCGCGCAGACCGCGGAGGGCCGCCGGCTCGCCGTCGTGGGCAGCTTCAGCAGCGACGTCGCCTTCGTGGTGTCGGATGTCACCGATCCAGCCCACCCCACGACGGTCGGCGAGTACGCGCTGCCGGGCGTGCACGTCTACGACGTCGCGATCACGCGCGACGGCCTGCACGTCGCCGTGGGGACGAACCCGGAGCCGCCGGCGCTGCCGATCCCGCTGCTCGGCGCGGGGCCGCGCGGCGTCCAGCCCATGGTGCGGTCCTGTGGAAGCGGATGGCGCGCGGCGGGCCCGGAGCAGCAGTTGCCGCTCGCGCCTGGGGTGGTGCTCGTGGGCGTCGCGGACCCCGCGAACCCGGTCTTCGAGGACTTCGCCCCCACGCCGGTCATCGGGCCGCACAGCGTCAGCACCGCGGACGTGGACGGCGCGCAGTACGTGCTCGCGTCGATCACGAACCTGCAGCACCAGGCGAGCTACTTCACGCTCTTCGAGGTCACCGCGACGCCGCTCGGGCCGAAGCTCGTGGAGCTCAGCACCTACCAGGCGCCACCTCCAGGGCCCAACGTCGCGTTGGTCAACGGCCACGTGGACGGCAGCATCCAGAAGCATCCGCTCGACGGCAAGGTGTACGCATACCTCGCCGACTGGGACGCGGGCGTGATCATCGTGGACATCACCAACCCGCGGACGCCGATCCAGGTGAGCCAATGGACCGACTACACCGGTCCAGGTCCATTGGACTCGGGCGACGCGACCGGCGCGATCCACGACGCGCTGCCCATCGAGGGCCTGTGGGATGAGAAGCATTACACGCTCGCCGGCCAGGAGCTCGGCGGCCGGCCCCAGAACCGGCCGAGCGGGTGGGTGCACATCCTCGACACCACCGACCCCGCGAACCCGCAGCTCGTCGGCCAATGGGTGCTGCCGGTCGACGTGCAATGGGACAGCTTCCTCATGTTCAGCACGCACTACATCGACGTGGTCAACCGCACGCTGTTCGTGAGCATGTACCACGGCGGCGTGTGGGCCGTCGACCTCAGCGGGAACCTGAGCGCGCCCAAGACGCTCGGCGTGTTCGAGCCGACCAACGTGCCGGCGATCCCGGCGGCGCACGCCGCCGACGGCTGGACGCCCGACGTGCTCCAGGCCATCGCGCTGCCGACGGGCGACCTGGTGGTGTACGACGACAGCACGGGCCTCTACGTGGTGCGGTTCGACCCGACGGTGGACGTGCCGCCGGTGGGTCCGTGGGCCTGAGCCCGCCGGACTTCGACCCGCTGCTCGACCTCTACCAGCGGTACCGCACCGGCTACCCACCCGAGCTGTTCGCGCGCGTGCTCGCCGCGTGCCCTGCAGGAGCGCTCCGCGTGCTCGATGTCGCGAGCGGCACAGGCCTCGGCGCGGAGGGCCTCGCGCCGCGCGCATCCCTGCTCGTCGCGGCGGACGTGGCGCGCGGCATGCTGCGCGCGAACCCGGCCGCGCACGGCGTCCAGGCGCGCGCCGAGGCGCTGCCCTTCCGCGACGCGAGCTTCGACCTCGTCGCCTGCGCGCAGGCCTTCCACTGGGTGGAGCCCGCGGCCGCGCTGGCGGAGATGCGCCGCGTGCTGGCGCCGCGCGGCGTCGCGGCGCTGTGGTGGAAGTACGAAGCCGCCGACGACCCCACGGCCCAGCTCGCGGACGCGGTCGTCGCGCGCGCGCTCGGCCGCGCGCCCCACACGCCGCTGGCGCGCGAGGGCGCCTTGCCCGGCTTGGAGGGCAGCGCCTTCGCGGCCGAGGAGGTGCGGCTGCGGCACGCGGTCGCGTTCGACGCGGCGCGCTACGCGGGCTACCAGGCCAGCCGCGAGATCCTGCGCCGCGCCGCAGGCGAGGGCCGGGAGCGCATGCTCGCAGGCCTGCGGGACGCGCTGGCCCATCGGCATGGCGAGCGGCCCTTCGACGTCGCGCACGTCACGCGCCTGTTCCTGCTGCGCAAGCGCTAAGGCCCACCGCGGCTTTGGGGCCGCGTGCTCACCCTGATCCTCGCGGACAGCGAGCTGGAGCTGGTGCCCGAAGAGGTCAAGTCCCATCCCAGCATCCAGAGCGCGAGCCAGCGGCGCGGCACGCGCGCGGCGCGCACCATCCTCGACAGCAGCGCCCATCATGCGGCCATGAAGGGCCTGCACGACGGCGACCGCCGCGGCCGGCCCGACATCGTGCACCTGTTCCTGCTCACCACCCTCGACAGCGTGCTGAACCTCGAGGGCGGCCTGCGCGTGCTGGTGCACACGCGCCACGACGACCTCATCACCATCGACCCCGAGACGCGCATCATGCGCTCCTTCGACCGGTTCTGCGGGCTCATGGAGCAGCTCTTCCGGCAGGGCCAAGCGGGCCCGCCGGGCCGCGCGCCCTTGCTCACCCTGCAGACCGGCGCGCCCCTCGCCGAGGTGATCAAGCGCACGGCCGCGGACCATGTCGTCGCGCTGGAGACCGGCGGCCCGGTCGTCGACCTCGCGGCGGCGCTGCCCCCCATCGCGCAGTCCCAGGCCCACGTCGCGGTGATCGTCGGCGGCTTCCCGAAGGGCGGCTACCGCAGCCCCGTCCAAAGCCTCGCACACGCGACGTGGACCCTCCACCCCGAGATGCTGTCGGTGTGGGTCGCCGCGTCCGAGGTGCTCGTCAACTGGGAGAACGCCACGCGCGGCATGGCGCAGCACCGCGGGGCGGCGCCGCAGCGGCGCACCGAGGGGCAGCCAACGGACCCGGCAGGTTCCTAGAGTTGCTCCCACAAGAGCGCGAGGTAGAACGCGATCAGATCGAACACGTGCCGCGCTATCGACGAACCGAGCACGCCCGGGACGGGATCCGTGAGGACAATGGTGGTGCAGCAGGGCTCATCGCTCTGGGAATTGGATGCGTGGCCGGTGGCACTGACCGCAATGCACCCGGCGTCGCCGCATGAAACCCGCTCGGCTTCGTTGGACGCGGAGCCCGTTCCACTCATCGAGATGCAGCCGACGCCCCCATTACCGCCGCAGGAGAAGTTCCCCGCCGTGTTGGAGGCATCGCCGGTCCCGCTCACGGCCACGCATCCAGCGCCCACACTCTTCGGGCCGCAGCCATCGTGGGTGATTTTGTTCGAGGCGGGCCCGGTGGCGCTCAGGGCGACGCACCCCGCGCCATTGTTGCCGGAATAACCCCAATATCCACAGGACAGGCCGCCAGCATTGTTGGAAGCATGACCTGCACCGCTCAATGCAAGGCACCCAAGGTCACAGGCACGATCGCCTGCATCATTGGACGCATCCCCGAGAGGAGCGATGGCAACGCAACCAGGGTTCACCCAGTTCCCGTCGGGATGGAAGTACATGGTGCAAGCGTGGTCCCCGACATGGTTCTCAGCGTTGCCCGTCCCGCTCAGCGCCACACAACCCGGCCCTGTGCCGCAACCTCCCTCGTTGAGGGCATTGCCGGTCATGCTCAGGGCAAGGCAACCTGCGAGCAGACACTTGCTGCCCTGGGCGTCTCCAGTGACGCTCGCGGCCAACAGGCCGCCGCATGCATTCCCGGAAACCTCGACATCCACCAACCCGCACCCGGCGGTGGCGCTAGCAGATGATGGAACGGCCACGACGATCATGACGGCGACCCAGCACCGCTTCGCCACGTCCGAGGCCCCCTTCTATGAACGCACGCCCCGCATTAAGCGTTCTCTGCAAGGCGCCGAAGTCATGCCGAGGCCGCGCCGAACGCCCGCAAGTCCGCCTGCACCTTGCCCTCGAGCTGCTGGCCGATGCGCTCCGCGGTCCAGCCGAAGGGCAGCGCGCAGCTTTCCAGGGAGCGCAGCACGAGCTTCGCATAGTGCGCGGCATCGTAGCGCTCGTCGCCCCGCAGCAGGCGCGCATCGAGGGCGCGCTCGCGCGGGCGGCGCGCCTCCGCGTCGAGCACGACGTAGCGCACGGAGTCGCCCGGCGGCACGCGCACGCCTGCCGCCTTCAGCCCGATGAGCGCGCAGCGCGCCAGCGTGTTGGCGCGGTACTGCTCCTCCTCCTGCGCGACCATGTTGAGCACGAGGAGATCTTGCAGGGACACGCGCCCCGCCGCGAGCGCGTCCAGCACGGGCTTGGCGGCGCGCAGCGCGCCGGGCAGCCGCTGGCGGAACTCCGCGGGGCTCGTCGCCTTCGCCACCTCGAGCAGGAAGCTCTCCTGCGCCTGCCGCACGACGCGCGGCGCCGAGCGCTGCCGCAGCTCCACGCCGCGCACCTTGACGCGGCCGCCCTCGATGTAGTCCACGCGCTGGCCCGAGTTGCTGCGCACCTTCTTGGTGGGCGTCTCGCGGAACGCTCCATAGAAGCGGTTCAGCGCGCCCGCGTCGCCTTGCGCCTGCACCGAAGCGCGGGTGGGCAGGAACACGATCCAGTCGTACCAGCCCTCCAGGCCGAGCGGGATGCCGATGCGCTCCGAGGTCGCAGCAGCGAAGGCCTCCGCGTCCGCGTCCGCGCGCGTGGGCGTGAGCCAGACAGAGTCCACGATGCCGTGCACGACCTCGAAGCCGTGCGCGCGCGCGATCTCGCTGGTGGTGATGAGCAGTTCGCGGCCCCACGCGCAGATCGCTTCGTGGCATTCGATGCGGCCGAAGCGCGCGTTGCGGTAGCCCATGTAGCCGAAGCTGCAGACGCACAGCCACTTCATGGCATCACAAGCAGCCTGGTAGCGCGCGCGGTCCTCGGGCGCAGCGGCCTTGAGCTTGCGCTTGAACGCCTCGCGCCGCGCCACCAAGGGGCCGAGCGCGCGGCCGATGAAGCCCGAGCGCTTGCAGGTGTGGTAGCCGATCTGCGGCACCACGACCCCGAGCGCGGGCCGGCCCTCGGCCGGGCCGCAACAAGCGCAGTTGATCGTCTCGGGGCTCACGTTGCGCGTCACCATGATGTTCGGGTACATCGAGGAGAAGTCGAACTCGACGGCAGGCCCATGGACGCCCACCGCGGGGTCGAAGATGTAGCCGCCCTTGTCCGCGGCCAGCAGCGCCAGGTCTGTTTTGGGGGCCTCGGCGATGTTCTTCTTGTAGGGCACGAGCCGGCCCTCGCGCTTCGCGCGGTCCACCTGGATGCTCGTCACGGCCGTGCCGGCTTCCAGGCGCGCGAGCTCCTGCAGGGGCACGCTGCTGATGCGCGCGAGGTCCACGAGGCCATCCAGGCCCGCTTCCCCATGGAAGAAGCTCGCCTCGCGGTCGATGTGGACGCGCCCGCGCAGCGCCTCCGCTTGAGGGCGGTAGCGGATGCGGCCGTAGGTGAAGAAGGACCGCTCGCCCTTGGCCGGCTTGGCCGGATCAGGCAGCCTTCCCAGCTGGAGGCGCGTGCGGTGCTGCGCCGCGCGGTGGTGCAGGTAGCGCAGGACGAACCGGTCGCCGCCGCGCGTCACGAGCACGTCGGGGTCGGCGCGGTCGAGCGCGCGCTGCAGGCCTCTCAGACAGGAACGCTCGCCGCCGTCGCAGCGCTGCTCCTGGCCCTCCCACGCCAAGGTCGCGGCGCGCAGGGCGTGCTCGTCGCGCGGCGGCGTGCCCGGCGGCGCGTCGGGCTCCACCTCCAAGGCAGCGACGCGCAGCGGGGGCGGCGCGTAGGTGGGCGCCCACTGCTCCTCCAGGGGCGCCAGCGTCGCGGCGTCGACGCGCGCCAGCGGGAAGGTGCCGCGCTCGATCAGGAACTGGTGCGTGAAGCGGAGGTCGGCGTCGTAGAGGTCGTACTCGCGGAACCCGCCGAGGCGGTCCACGTGCTGCACCACGCCGCGGAAGCGCTCGACGCGGTCGACGTTCACGCGCAGCACGTCGGAGCGCGTGCGCTGCAGCCCGAGCCGGTGGCGCTCGCGCGCGACCTCCAAGCCTTGGTCGCGCAGGTGCGCCTCGAGGGTGCCCATGGCCAGCTTGCTCGGCGCGGCGACGAAGAACTTCGGCTGGAACGGCTCCACGCGGCTGGTCACGCGGCCCTGCGCGTCCTTCAGCCAGACGCGCATGCCGCCGTCGTCAGGGTGGAGGTCCAGGAGCCACGCTTCCGTCATGGGCAAGACTTGGAACCAGGGCCTTGAGGCGCTCCAGCTCCGCCTCGTGCTCCAGCAGGATCGAGAGGAACACCGCATGGAACGGGTCCGCGGGGCTCTGGTAGCTGCTGGCGGAAGCGTGCCGGCGCGCGCGTTGCCACAGCTTGTCGAGGCGCGCGCGCTCCGCCGCGGTCAAGGCGCGGGCGTAGGTGCCCCACTCGGCCTCAAGCTGGTCGAGCAGGTTGCGGAACGTGGGCAGCGTGCGGCCCGTGCGCGGTCACCTCCGGGGCTTGGACGGGCACCCATGCAGCGAGGGCTGCTTGGGTGGCGCGGCGCGGCGCGGCCTCGAGGAACTCGCACGCGTCCACCGCCTGGAGCAGCGCATCCCAGTGCACGCGCTGGCCGGCGCCGGGATGCTGCACGACCATCAAGGGCAAGGAGGGGCGGCGCCGCGCGAGGAGGCGCAGCTTCGCCAGGCCCCGCTGCAGCAGCGCGAGGCCTTCCTCGGGGCGCAGCTCGTCCTCGTCCGCGTACAGGTCGAGGGGATCCACGACGGCCGCGTACGCGAGCTTGTCGGCCATCATGAGGGGCAGCGTGTCCTCGACCAGGGCCGCGAGCTGGTGGGCCGTGAAGGCGCGCGCGAGGACGCTGGCGTCCAGGGCTTCCTGGGGAAGCACGCCGCGCGCCTTCGCTGCGGCCGCGAGCGCGTACACATCGTGCCGGTTGCCCGCGATGACGTGGAACGCGCGCTGGCCCTGCGCGTGGGCGTCGAGCACCCAGCGGGCGCGCTCCTTCCCCCAGGCGGAGCCGGCCACGAGGAGCGTGAGCATGCGGGAGCAGGGGAGGACGCGGTGGGCCAAGTACGGGCGGGGGGGAGTGGATCGAAAACGCCGAAAGTACGCACCTCGCCGTGGCCGGACGGGCGTCGTCGGTCCAACGAGGCGTCCGAAACCTTGAAAGCGACAACGGGCCCTGGGCGCGCGGTGAACGGCATGCGGAGCTTCGTCGCGGGCTTGGCGGTGATGGTGGCGCTGACCGGCTGCCTCCAGACGCAGGGCCAGCCCCTGCAGCAGGACGCGGACGCGACGACCGCCACGTCCGAGCACGCGGCGATGGCCACGAGCTGGCGCGCGGCCGGCGCGCTCGACCTGCGCGGCGCGGCCTGCGAGGCGGCGGGCGGGCTGGGGCAGAACCCCAACGTGCCGGGCCTGCAGGGCAGCGACTTCGGCGTCCCAGCGCCCTTCGAGTACGACAACACGTGGCCATATTTCGGGCTGCCCGATCCCGGCCTGCCGAGCCCCGGCAACTGGCACCTGGGCATCGCCTGCACCGACCACTGGGAGGCCAACGGCCGCGTCCATCACATGGGCGACCTGGGCATCGTGGCCCTCGCGGTGAAGCCGCCGCCCTTCGAGGGCCTCGAGCCCGCGGAGCACAACTTCCTCGTGAGCACCATCGCCACGCGCGACGAGACCATCACCCAAGCCCTGCACGACGCGGGGCAGTACGTGTTCCCGGGCGTCGCGCGCGTCGCGGGCCTGGACGCCATCTACGGCTGGCGCGTGGACAGCGTCATCGAGACCGCTGGGGATGGCATCTACACGACGCGCGCCGCCCTCGACGACGCCGTCGAGCCCTGGAGCCTGGTGCGCTTCTGGCTCATCGTCGAGCAGCCCGACGGGCTCCTGCACGTCGCCGCCTGGGACATGAGCGTGGACGGCGGCACGACGTACATCGGCAAGGGATCCTTCAGCCACAGCAACACGGGCAAGCACTACGCGCCGCGCGCCGACCGCCTCATGGGCGCGGTCGGCATCCACGGCTTCGACTTCGCCATGACCTTGACCGTGCTGCCCGACACGGTCGAAGGCATGTGGGACCACTGAGGCTTGGCCACGGCCAGCGCATCGATGCGCCGAGCGGCCACGCTGGCCCCTCGCAACCCCGAGAGAATTGGGGTGGGGGCCCGGAGCTTGCGCGCCGGGGCCCCCATGGTCGGACGAGTGGAAGGAGGCGGGACCGGCATGCCTCCGCGCCGACGACCCAGGAAGCAACGCCCGCACGTTAGCCGTTCCTCACGTGACGTCGGAGGAGGCCACGGTCTGCAGACGCGCGCGCCCAGGCGTTCGTGAGCGCGGGCCCGTCAGACCGTGAACTCGCGGCGCCGCACGACCACCATGGCGCCGACGAGGAACACCACCGCGGCCCCGATCAGCACGAGGAGCGCGT
>DASYRW010000023.1:0-1787 GCA_036003985.1 Thermoplasmatota archaeon | reverse complement strand
GGCGCCGCTGTGGGCGGGGGCAGCGCTGCTGCCCTTCAGCATGGCGGTGGCCATCGCGTGCGCGCCGCCGCGCGGGTTCGTGAAGGCGGACAAGCCGGCCACCACCCCGATGGCCGCCCCGGCGGCGCCGGCCGCTCCTGCATCGCTGCACGGGAACGCCGGAGAACCTTGATGATCCAGCGCGCGCACGTGTGCCCGTGGATCCCGACAGCGAGCTCGACCTCGCCAAGATCATGCTCCGCAAGGAGGAGGTCATTGCGCTGTACAAGACTCGCGTCGGTGGATGGCGCGTTTTCCAGGCCGCCGTGGTGAGCGCCGTCGCCTTGGCATACCTGAGTCTGTTTTCGCGCGAGCTGACGGGGCTGGGCATGGTGGGCTTCGCAGCCTTGGGCGGAGCCCTTCTGCTTGCGGCTCAGCGGGCCGTGGGGCTCCACGAGAGCAACTTCGAACAGCGGATGAGCGAATTGCGCCAGCGCATCGAAAGCCTCAAAGCGCGGAGACCCGCTGCATGAGCGTGGAGTCCGAGGAAGCCTGGGACCGCAGGCGCGACCTCACGGGCTACATGCTCGCGACGCCCCTCGGCCGCTTCTTCATCAACCGCGCGCGCCGCCGCTTCGGCAAGCCTCCGCTTCGCGCCCGCGACGCGCGCCGCGAGCTGGGCTGGCGCTGGTGAGGGCGCGGCCCGAAACCCTCATGGCTTGGCCGACCATGGTGCCCTGCCTTGGAGATCCCCTCCGCGATCCAGATCGGCAAGGTGCGTGGCATCCCAATCCGGCTCCACCTGACCTTCCTGCTGGTGCTGCCCTTCTTCGCGTACGTCATGGGCCAGAGCTACTTCGCGCCCGAGGGCGGCGATCCGAGCGCCTTCGGGTACCTGTGGGGCGCGCTGCTGGCGGTGGTGCTGTTCACGTGCGTGACGCTGCACGAGCTGAGCCACAGCATCACGGCGCAGCGCTACGGCATCCGGGTCCGGAGCATCGTGCTGCTGCCCATCGGCGGCGTCAGCCAGATGGAGGACATGCCGCGCGAGCCGCGGAAGGAGCTGATCGTCAGCGCGGCTGGGCCGCTCACGAACTTCGTCATCGCCGCTCCCCTGCTGGCGCTGGGGTTCCTCGGCCTCGTGCCCGAGGTCCTGCCCCAGTTCCAGGAGTTCGTGCGCTGGGCAGGGTTGCTCAACGTGTTCCTGGGGGCCTTCAACCTCTTCCTGCCAGCCTTCCCCATGGACGGCGGCCGCATCCTGCGCTCGCTGCTCGCGTCGCGCATGAGCTTCCTCAAGGCCACGCGCTATGCGTCGGGGGTCGGCCGCGCCATCGCCTTCGCCATGGGCTTGCTGGGGTTCTTCACGCTTCCTGGCGGCATCTGGCTGCTGCTGATCGCGTTCTTCATCTACATGGGCGCGAGCGAGGAGGAGCGCGTCGTCGAGGTGATGCACACGCTCGGCAACCTGCGCGTGCGCGACCTCATGACCGCCAGCCCCGTGATCCTGCGGCCCGACGACACCCTCGAGCAGGCCTTCCGCGTCATGGTGGACACGAAGCACGTGGGCTTCCCGGTCGTGGAGTCCGACGGCCGCGTCATCGGCTTCCTCGGCCTGCCGGACCTGGGCAAGATCGACCGCGTCCACTACGCGTTCACGCCGGTGCGGCTCGCCATGCGCGTGCCGCCGCCGACCATCGACCCGGCGACGCTGGTGACGGACGCGCTGCGCCAGATGACGAACAACCAGGAGGAGCACCTCGTGGTGCTCGATCAGGGAAGGCTCGCGGGGATCCTCACCAAGACCGACG
>DASYRW010000022.1:0-6690 GCA_036003985.1 Thermoplasmatota archaeon | reverse complement strand
CTGCGCATGACCGAGGACGAGGCGGTCGCGAAGGCGGTCGATGCGGTCCAGTACGCGAAGGACCACGGGCTCAAGGTCACCTTCGTGACCGAGGACACCGTGCGCGCCGACTTGGACTTCGTGGGCCGCATCTACAACGCTGCGATCGAGGCCGGCGCGACGCGCGTGCTGTACTGCGACACCGTCGGCGTCGCGACCCCGCCGATGCTGAAGTGGTGGTTCGCCGAGGCGCGGAAGCGCATCCAGTTGCGCGGCGCGGAGGAGGGCGTGCACTTCCACAACGACCTCGGCATGGCGACCGCGAATTGCCTGGCCGCGATCGAGAGCGGCGTGCCCGTGATCAACACCACGTTGGCTGGGCTGGGCGAGCGCGCGGGCAACGCGCCCTTCGACGAGATCGTGATGGCGCTGGAGCTGCTGTACGACTACAAGACTGGCATCCGCATCGACCGCATCTACGAGGTGACGAAGCGCGTCGAGGAGCTGAGCGGCTTCCCCATCGCGGTCTCCAAGCCGGTCACGGGCTACAACGCCTTCACCCACGAGAGCGGCATCCACACCGACGGCGTGATCAAGCACACGCTCACTTACGAGCCCATCCAGGCCGAGAGCCTGCGCCGCACGCGCAGGTTCGTCTTCGGAAAGCACACCGGCGCGCGGGCTGTCGAAGCAAGGCTGCAGGAGCACGGCCTCGCCGCGACGAAGGAGCAGGTCCAGGGCATCGTGAACGAGATCAAGGACAAGACCGAGAACGAGACGAAGGCCGGCGTGCGCAAGTTCATCGAGCACTACCGCGATTGGGACGAGAACCACAAGGGCGTCGCGCCGCGCGAGTTCTGGGCGATCGCCGCGAAACATGGGGTGAAGGTCCCCACGGACCTGCTCGAGGGCAGCAAGCGCGAGCGCAGCACGGGGCAGTTCTAGCGACGGCGCGGCAACGCCGCGCAGCCAAGCTTGAAAAGGCCCTGCCAAACTCCGGACGCATGCGCCTCGCGCCCCCCGTCCTGCTCGCCCTCCTGCTGCTGCCCGCCGCGCTCCCCGCCGGCGGCGCGGGCACCGAGGGGGCGCTCGCCGCGGTCAAGGCGCGCCTGCCCGCCGCGGACTGGAGCATGGTCCCCGACGACGCCGCGCCGCTCGCGCGCTGGGACCTGCTCGTGCCCTTCGGCGCGGCGGTGCGGCTCGACACCCTCGCGCGCACCGTGCAGGTCGTCGCCCTCCCCGGCAGCGACCCGAGCGACGCGGGCTGCATCGACGTGGGCGCGTTCGCGGTGTGGATGCCGTCGCCGCCCGAGATCTACCCGGGCTGCCAGGGCTACTACGAGCACGCGGGCGCGATCACCGAGATCACGCTGATGTGCGCGGGCGCCACGCCGGCCTTCGGCTGCGGCATCGTGGGCGTGGAGCTGGACCGCGAGAGCTACTTGGTGTTCCTGTGCGGGTACCCCGACGGGCCCGGCCTCGGCGTGGAGTGGCCCGACCAAGGCCTGCACGTCGGCTGCGCGCTGTACGGCGACGACGGCTCGGACTGGGGCCGCTGGGCCGCGACGCTCTCGGCGAACAGCTTCGGTCCAGCTGCAGGGTACCTGAGCCACGCGGCGTAGGCCGCTCACGCCAGCGACGGCGGTGCGCGTTCCGTCCGATGGTCCCAGCCATCGGTCTGCCCGAGGATGGCCAGCGCGGCGACCTGCGCGGCAGCCGGCGGCCCGCGCGCGCGCCGCTCACTGCCCGCTGTCCAGCGCAGGGTGCAGGCCCCACTCGGGCTCCAGCACATAGACCCCCGTGTGCATGTCCGGCACCACGAGGTAGCCGCGCGCGTCCCAGCCAGCGCCCCACACGAACGGCACGACCGGGATCGCCGTCTGCTCGAACGTGCTCGGCAGCACGTTCAGCAGGTCGTGGGGCTGGAACGCCGCGAGCGTCGCGGGCGCGGCCATGCGCTCGGGGGTGGAGACGTCGATGACCCACACGCCGCCGTGGTACCATCCCACGGCGATCTGGCCGGTGGGCGTGGCGGCGATCTCGTGCGCGCTGAACCAGTAGCTCACCCACGGCAGCTGGCTCTGGAAGGGCGGCTGCCACTGGCCCAGGAGCTGCGGGTTCGCGGGGTCGGTGATGTCGGCGATGCTCACCTTGTCGGGCACGCCGCTCGTGGACGAGAAGCTCTCGCCCGCGAGCGCGAGCAGCCAGCGGCCTTGGATCAGCCCAGGGATGGGCGTCTGCTCGTGCCATCCCACCGCGCCCTCGATGCCGCCCTCGAAGACGACCTCGGGCTTCGCGGGATCATTGACATTGTAGATCGCGAGCTCGTCGGTGCCGGTGAAGAGCAGCCAGTCGCCCGTGATGGGGCTCCGCTGCACCGTCGCGTCGTGCCGGCCCGGCAGCTTCGTGACCTCGATCAGCTTGCCCGCGGCGCGGTCGAACGCGAGCACGTTGACGCCGTTGGTGAACACGTAGTCCACCCCGCCGATGCGGGCCGTCTGCAGGTTGTGGGACGCGCTCGTGGGCAGGAAGTCCACGAACTTCGGCTGCGCCTTGTCGCTCACGTCCACTGCGACGATGCCCATGGGGGCCGTGGAGGGGTGGAGGCTGTGCGGGTCGGTGCAGTCGCCGACGAGGGTGCCGCCGCCTTGGATCGTCAGCGGCCCCAGGATCTGGCAGCCGTAGAAGATCATCGTGCCGTCCTCGTTGAACCGCGCGGTCCAGCCGTCGGCAGCCGTGGGCCACCACGACACGACCTCGGGCGCGGCGGGGTCGGCGATGTCCACGACGGCGAAGCCCAAGCCCCCTTCCATGCCCGACACGACCGCGTAGTGGTCCCAGATGTCGATGGAGGTGATGCTGCCGCGCACGCCCGGCGGCAGGGAGGGCTGGATGGCGACATGGCCGACGACGTCCAAGCCATGGCCGGCCGTGTGCAGGTCGGGCAGCGCGTGGGCCGCGTGGTCGGGATCGACGACGCTCGCGAAGTCGAAGTCGGGCACCATTGGCGAGAAGGGCGCGAAGACCTGCTCGGTGCCGGCGGGCGCCACGGGCTGCGGCGCGGGCGCGCCGAGGCAGCCGGCGAGCGCGACGATGAGCACGAGTCCTGCAGCCCTGGGTCGCCAAGCGCCGTCCATGACCTTCCCCGGCGTTCAGCGCGCTTCCTCGTCCTAAGCCTTTCCTGGGACGGGTTGCGCGATCAAGCCCGCAGCCGGCGCCCCACCGCCGCCGCGAACTTCGCCGCCGCGTCGCCGTCGAAGCGGAAGAACAGCTCGGGCTCCAGCACCTCCAGCTCCATGAGGGTCAGGGAGCCGTCCTCGACCACGGCGTCGACGCGCCCGTACAGCAGGCCATGGCCAGCCCGCTCGAGGATCGCGGTCGCCTCGTCCACCATGGCGCGGCTCGGCTCGCCGCGCGCGAGCGTGCCGCCGTGCTTCTCCTGCACGCGGAAGTCGCCCCGCGCCGGCTTCTTGACCACGGCGTGCGTGAAGGCGCCGTCGATGAACACGAAGCTCCACTCGCCCCGCTGCACGGCGGGGACATAAGGCTGCACGAGCACGTCGCTGTCCTGCAGCAGCAGCTCGAAGGCATCCTGCTGCGACGGCGCCTCGCCGCGCGTCGCGCGGAAGGTCGCGTGCGCGCCCGCGCTCACGGCCGGCTTCACCACCACGTCCTCCCAGCCCTGCTCGTCGAGGATGCGCGCCAGCCGCTGCAGGTCGCCGCGCGCGACGCGGCGCGTGGGGACGGTGCGCACGCCCTTGCCCGCGAGGTCGTCGAGGTACCGCTTGTCGCTGTTCCACCGCAGCACCGCTGGCGGGTTCCACACCTGCGCGCCGTCGGCCTCGAGACGATCGATCCAGGCGAGGAACTCCTCCGCGCGGAGGTAGTAGTCCCACGTGGCGCGGATCACCACCATGCCTGCGTCGGCCCAGCGCGTCGCGCTGTCCCACGGCGCTGTCGTGGCGCGCAGGCCTGCGCGCTCGAGCGCGGCGACGAGGTGCGCGTCGTCAGGGCACGATCCTGGCAAGGCCTGGCACGTGGCGAGCGCGACCTCGGCTCCCGGCACGCGGCGTCATGTCGAAGGTCGGTCTTGAGCTTTCGGCCGGCGCGCGCGCGGACGCGGGGGAACCGCCGCTCGCGACCCTGCCTGGAGCCCGTCGATGCACGGGGCCTCCGCGCAACCCGCAGCGCAGCGTCCGCCCCTCCGCGGATGCCTCGGGCAAGCCCCATGAATCCCCGCTAGGTTGGGGGAACTGCCGAGAACACGGCAAGGAGACGTGCAAGACATGTTTGCGCAGCAGCACCCCATCGCCCGCATCGCGGAGGAGACCGTCCTGAACCTGAAGGAGCTGGAGACGCGCTGCGAGGTCCTCAAGAACGACCTCGCCGCGCTGTGCGTCAACCTGGGCCACCCCGAGGCCGCGCGCCTCGCGGTCACGCCCGTGGCGCTGATCGACCCACGCGCGCAGTTCGCGCAGGCCACGCGCACGCAAGCGCTGAGCGGCATGCCGTCCAGCGCCATCGCGAGCCCGTTCGGCGTCAGCCCGTTCGGCAACGTCAGCCCGTGGCCCACCACCGCCCAGGGCGCCGGCCCGTCCGCGTCGGGCGCGACCCCGTGGATCGGCTCCCCGCAGGGCTACAGCAGCCCCTACACCGCCGGTGTCACGCCGTGGGTCGGGGCCCCGCAGAGCTTCAGCCCCTACGCGGGGATCTCGGCGTACAACCCCTACACCATCGGCAGCTACGGCTCGCTCGCCTCGCCCTTCGGGAGCACGCTCCCGAGCTTCGCGGGCACGGGCTTCCCGAACATCCGCTGAGGCCCCGCCGACGGCCGCCGCCCCCGCGGCGGCCTTCCTTTCTCTCCGCGCGGCCGGAGCCCCCGAACCCTCAAATAGGCTCGGCACGCTAGCGCTCCCCGATGCCCCGCGCGATGACGCTCGCGGAGAAGATCCTCGCCCTCAAGGCCGGCAAGCCCGAGGTCAAGGCCGGCGAGATCGTGGACGCGCGCGTGGACATCGCCATGGCGCATGAAGCCTGCGCGCAGGTGGTCAAGCCCCTCGAGGAGATGGGCGCCAAGAAGATCTGGGACCCGAGCAAGGTCGTCGTGCCCATCGATCACTGGGTGCCCGCCAGCACCGAGGCGAGCGCGCGCCTGCATCAAGTGATCCGTGCGTTCGTGGAGAAGTACCAGATCCCGCACTTCTACGACCTCGGCCGCCAGGGCATCTGCCACCAGATCATGGTCGAGGAGGGCTTCGTGCTGCCCGGCGACCTCATGGTCGGCACGGACTCCCACTCCAACATGGCCGGCGCCATGGGCGCCTTCGCCTCGGGCATTGGGCCCACGGAGATGGCCGCGGTCTTCGCCACGGGCGAGATCTGGCTGCGCGTGCCCGAGACCATGCGGTTCACCATCAACAGCCCCGTCGAGTTCCCGGTCATGAGCAAGGACTTGGTCCTCAAGATCATCGGCACCATCGGCGACGACGGCGCGCGGTACCGCGCGGTGGAGTTCCAGGGCCCCGGCATCGAGGCCATGGACATGTTCCAGCGCTTCACGCTCACGAACATGACCACCGAGATGGGCGCCAAGACCGGCATCATCCCCGCGGATGGCAAGACCATGCAATACCTCAGGGAGCGCGACATCAAGAACGGCCGCGGCGCCGAGGTCGCACGGCATGCCGACCTGCGCGACGACGCCGGCGCGGCGTTCCACACCGAGCTGTCCTTCGACGCCGCGGACCTCGAGCCGCAGGTCGCGCTGCCGCACACGCCGGACAACGTCAAGCCGGTGCGCGAGGTGGACCTCGGCCGCGTGGACCAGGTCTTCATCGGCTCCTGCACCAACGCCCGCCTCGAGGACCTGCGCGTCGCGGCGAGCATCATGAAGGGCCGCACCGTCAAACGTGGCACGCGGCTCGTGGTGTTCCCCGCCTCGACCACGATCTACCTCCAAGCGCTGAAGGAAGGCCTCGTGCAGAGCATCACCGAGGCTGGGGGCGTGTTCAACGCCGCCGCTTGTGGGGCGTGCTTCGGCGGCATGGGCGGCGTGCTCGCGGCGAAGGAGGTGTGCGTGAGCACCAGCAACCGCAACTACGTCGGCCGGATGGGGCACCCCGAGTCGCTCAGCTACCTCGTGAGCCCCGCGACCGCCGCGGCGACCGCTGTCGAGGGCAAGCTCACCGACCCGCGTACGCTCGTGAGCGGCAGCGAGGCGCGGCGCATGTACCAGGACGCCATCCGGCCCGCGCCGAAGGTGGCGCTGCCGGTGGTGGCGTAGCCAAGGCCTCGCGGCAAACCTTCAAGCGGGGGATGGCCATGGGACCCCCCATGGCCCGCACGTGCCCCGCCGACCAGACCGACCTCGTCGAGACTCCCTTGCCAGGGGCCACGGCCCAGGTGACGGTGGACGCGTGCGGACGATGCGGCGGCGTGTTCCTCGACGCCGACGAGCTGCTGGCGCTCTCGGGCGACCATGCCCTCAACGGGCCGCTGCGCGACCGCTCCGCCCACGACGAGCGCTCGGCGCGGCTGTGCCCCACGTGCCATGTGCGGATGGAGCTCGACCACGCGCGCGGCGTGGAGCTGGAGGCATGCCCGCGGTGCGACGGCCTTTGGTTGGACCGCGGCGAGCTCGACCGGCTCTTGGGCAAGGCCGGGTCGTGAGCGGCGAGGGCAAGTTCACCCACCCGCGCGACCTGGTGAGCG
>DASYRW010000021.1:0-6367 GCA_036003985.1 Thermoplasmatota archaeon | reverse complement strand
CGCCCCATGACCGAGGACGAGGTCGTGAAGGCCGTGGAACAACACGTCCAGAGGCGCGCTCCCAAGGTGGTGCTGACCCATGGTGTCTGAACAGCGAGGGCCCGCTGGGGCCCCTGCCCCAGCTCGCGCGACCGGGCCCGGCCCCGGTGGCCAGAAGCTCCAGCTCAAGGACTACAAGGAGGACGTGCACAACGACTGGTGCCCCGGCTGCGGCGACTTCGGCATCCTGAGCGCGCTGCAGATGGCGCTGGCCGACCTGCAGCTCGCGCCGCACAAGACCGCCGTCTTCAGCGGCATCGGCTGCAGCGGCAAGACGCCGCACTACGTCAAGACGTACGGCGTGCACACGCTGCATGGCCGCATGATGCCCTTCGCGCAGGGCGCCAAGCTCGCGAACCCCGAGCTGGAGGTCATCGGCGTCGGCGGCGACGGGGATGGCTACGGCATCGGCGCAGGCCACTTCATGGCCGCGGGCCGGCGCAACGTGGACATGGCCTACATCGTGTACGACAACGGCGTCTACGGCCTGACGAAAGGTCAGGCCTCCCCGACGCTCAAGCTGGGCGTGAAGACCAAGAGCCTGCCGCTGCCCAACATCAACGACGGCATCAACCCGCTCGCCCTCGCGCTCAGCGCGGGCTACACGTGGATCGGCCGCGGGTATGCCTACGACATCAAGGGCCTCAAGGAGCTCATGAAGCAGGCGATCCTGCACAAGGGCCTCGCGCTGCTCGATGTGCTGCAGCCGTGCCCGACGTACAACAACCTCCAGACCAAGGAGTGGTACGGCGGCGAGGACCGGCCCAACAAGCAGAGCCGCGTGTACAAGCTCGAGGACCGCGGCTTCGATGGCCGCGTGCGCGACCCGACGGACGAGAACGAGGTCAACCAGAAGAAGGCCCAGGCCTTCCTCAAGAGCATGGAGTGGGGCGACGACATCCCCATCGGGGCGTTCTACCAGATCGAGATGCCCACCTACGAGGAGCGCCTCGTCGGCCGCATCCCGACGTACCTCGAGAACCCGCCGGCCAAGCAGCGGTACTGGGATGACCAAAACAGGCCCTCGACCGACATCAGCCAGCTCATCGAGGGCGTCCGGGTCGTCTGAGCGCCTGGCCGGCCGGCTGGCGGTCCGGTGGGCGCCGCTTTTCCTGAGATCGCCCCGGCAGGACCCGTCGGGGGGGCCGAACCGGCCCATCGCCCCTGCGGACCCTTCGCGGGGACGCGACACGCCAACGTTGCGCGTCCGGCCGCGATTCTTCGAGGTTCGCCCGGGTTCGGTGCCCACCGAACACCCGGCAAAGCTTGAAAAGGTTCAACTCCTAACGTGCTCCAACGCGCGGAGCTGGTGTCCTGCTCGGTGAGTCGCTGCGGGAGCGTTTCGGGGAGCGGCCAGAGGTGCCCATCCGCCAGGAAGCGATCAAGCTCCTGGCCAGCGACACCCGGCTCAACATCCTCAAGCACCTCGAGCGGCGCCGGATGACCGTCAGCGAGCTCGCGCGGGCCCTCAGCCTCAACAAGAGCACCGTCCACGAGCACCTCGCGAAGCTCGTGGAGGGGGGCCTGATCAAGCGCGACGAGAGCGAGGAACGCGAGTTCGTTTACTATGAACTCACGAGGACGGCGCACTACGTGCTCCAGCCCGCCTCGGCGCGGTTCGTGCTCCTCATGGGCACCTTCATCGCGGCGGGGCTCTTCGGCCTGCTCCTGCTCCAGCTGGCCCTGACGGCCAACGCCGGCCTCGCGATGCACGTCGGGGAGCCCATCGTGCCGGCGGGCGAGGCCGCCCTCTGGACCGCGGAGGTCTCGCAGCCTGGCGTGCTCGGCCTGCGGCAGCCCGCGGAGCAGGCGCAACTCTTCCTCCTCGACGCGGACCAGGCGGCCGACTTCCAACTCACGGGCCAGCTCCCGCCGGACGCGCACGCCGTGCCGGGCGTGCAGCACCCTGCCCCGGGCAGCTACGCGTTCCGCGCGGCCCTCGATCCTGGCGTGCACTACCTCCTGGCGCGCCAGCCCGGCCTGCCCGACGCGCTGCTCCCGCTGCGCGCCCAGCCTGTCGAGGTCGTGCCGGAGAAGCCCACGCTGCTGGCGGGCGTGGACGCGCCGCGCGTGAGCGTGGACGTGCGCTTCCGCGGAGCGCCGGTGGAGGGCGGGCTGGTCCAGGCCGTGGACGCCGAGACCGGGCGCGAGCTCGCGCAGGTGCCCGTGCTCAACGGCAAGGCCGTGCTGGACCTTGGCGAAGCCGCCGACAAGGTCGCGTTCCGCTTCAAGGCCGCCGAGCCCGGCAGCAGCTACGCCCCCGCCGAGGGCGAGCTGCAGGCGCCCGAGCCCCACGTGGCCTTCGGCCCCGCGCTCTTGGCCCTGGGCGTGCGCACCGACGTGCGCGTCGTGGTCGACGATCCGCTGCAGGGCCCGCGCGCCGGCGCGCCCCTGAGCTTGATCGGCCAGGACGGCAAGGCCGTGGCCAGGGCCACCACCGACACCACCGGCGCCGGCAAGCTCGGCGTGCGCCCGCGCGAGACGGGCGAGTTCGTGATCAAGGCCGGCCAGGTCGAGGTCGGCCGCGTGCTGGTCCAGCCGGGCCTGCGCCTGTGGGTGGAGCCGGGCCCCCACTGGGAGGGCGATGAGGTGCGCGTGCGCGCCCTCGAGCTCGGCAAGGAGCCCAACGCGGTGCAGAAGGCCGCGATCCTGCTCGACGGCCGCGAGGTCGGCCTCACCGGCGCCGACGGCTGGCTCCCGCTGCAGTTCGCCTTCGGCGGCAGCTACCACGTCGAGGTGCGCCGCGAGGGCTGGGTGCCGGCCGAGACCTCCCTCGAGGTGCTCCCGCGCACGGGCTACGTGCTCGACGGCGTGGTCCACGTGGGCCTCGCCAGCGCGGGCCCTGCGGGACCGGCGGCCCCGGAGCCTGCTCCCCAGCCCCACCTGGAGGCGCCGGCCCGCTTGGCCGTGGGGGAAGGCGGCCAAGTCCGCGCCCTCCTGCGCAACGACGACCCCCTCCCCCGCGTGCTGCGCGCCGAGCTGCGCGAGGACGGCCGCTTGGTCGAAGTCCAAGCTGTCCGAGCCCCGGCCGGCGAGGCCGCGTGGGTCGCCTTCGCCTACGCGCCCGCCCAGCCCGGCACGCACCAGCTCCAGGTCAACCAGCTCCCGCCGCAGGCTGTGATGGCCTACCAGGCTCAGGCCGTGGACGCCGTGGGCGTGGACTACGCCAGCGTGCCCGGCCTCGACTTGGGGCTGCTCCTCCCGGTGCTCGCGGGCGCCGCCTTCGTGGTCGGGCGCCGCCGAGCCTAGGGCCGCTGCCTTTTTCTAGGTCCCGCGCATGGCGCCGTGTGCGCTACCGCCTGCACTTCACGGACGCGTCCCTTGCCCAGATGGAGCAGCTCGGCCTCGACCAGGACGCGGTCCGGACCGTCATCAACGCGGGCACGAAGATCCAGGAGGGGGAGAACCTCCTCCTCTGCAGGCACAAGGCCGTGGAGATCCTCGTCGCGATCGACGGCCCCGACTACGAGGTGCGCGCGCTCCAGCGCGAGGTGGCCTGGCCGCGCGCCGCGCCCGAGCACGCCTACGTGCGCAAGATGGACGGCGCGTGAGCGCGGGCCGCGCACGCGTCGCGAACGCCCACTTGTCCCACACGTCCCCGGGGCGCAATGCTTTTCTCCTCAGCGATGCTACTGCGCGCGAAGGTGCCGTCCGAAGTGTCACGTTGGCCCTCCCTGGGTTCGCACTTCCGTCCGCACTTCTCCTTCGGGGGCATTCCGTGAGCCTTCTCATGGGCAGCACACGGGCCTACTACGGGGTCCACGCCGGGGACTGGGCGGATCTTCGCCGCACCTACTACAGCGACGCGGTGGCGGACCTCATCCTGCAGCGGGCCGCGCCGGGCAAGCTCCTCGACGTGGGCTGCGGGCCTGGCTTCCTCCTCACCAAGGCCATCGCCAGCCCCAGGTTTCCCCGGGTTTTCGGCGCGGATTTCAGCAACTCCATGATCACGCTGCTCAAGGCGCGGTTCGAGAACGGCCACAAGCTCCACCTGCGCCTGGCGGACGCGCGCCGGCTGCCCTTCACGGACGCGAGCTTCGACAGCGTGGTCAGCAACATGGTGCTCCACCACCTCGCCGAGCCCTGGACCGGCCTCGCCGAGATGGCGCGGGTCACCCGGCCGGGCGGCAGGGTGGTGTTCAGCGACCTGCGGCCCCACGGCTACACGTACTTCCGCGACGACATGGCCGACGCGTGGCTGGGCTTCGAGGAAGGCGATGTGCGCCGCTGGATGGCCGAAGCGGGCCTCACCGAGGTGCAGGTCGAGGACGCCGGCACCTTGACGGCCACCATCGTCAACGGGTCTGTGAAGACGGCGGAGGTCCACGTCTTCGTGGCCACCGGCACGCGGGCCTAGCTCGATCGCGCGGGCGCCTTCGCAGCCTTGCCGCAGCCCGCCATCTCGTGCTTGAGGAGCCCCAGCCGATTGGGGAAGGCCGTGCGGCAAGCGAGGCAGGACCGCGCGCCCTTGCGGGCGGCTTCGAGCACCAGCGTGTACGCGGGGAGCGCGTCGTCCATGGGGTTCGGAGGGATCGCCCCCGGCTCTTCCGCCTTGCGCCCGCGGCCAAGGCCCGGAGGGCCAGCGCCCGCCGGGGCCAAGCGAGGGCACCGCGCGCCGCGTGCCTTGAACGTCCCCGGGCAGGTACTTGACCCCCCAGCGCGCTGCGCGGGCCGTGGTGCACGTCGACGACGCGCTCTGCGCCGACTGCGGCGGCTGCGTTGGCGCCTGCCACGTCAACTGCATCACCATCCTGGAGCCGGCCGGCGCGCCCCGCGCGGCGCGCGTGCTGACGATCGGCGCCACGTGCGACGAGTGCAACGTGTGCGTGCTCGCGTGCCCCACGGGCGCCCTGACGGCGACCGTGCCCCTGCGCCGGGCCTGACGACCGCGGCAGAAGGGCCAACCCTTATAGCCTGCCCCCCGGGATACCGCCCCCGGCCCGCATGCTCGAGCAGGAATACCGGCTGGAGTTCTTCCAGCGCAACGGCTTCCAGCGCCGGATCTGCCCGAGCTGCCAGAGCCCCTTCTGGTGCCAGGACCCCAGCAGGGAGCGCTGCGGCGACCAGCCCTGCGTCACCTACGAGTTCATCGGCAAGCCCGTGACGAAGAGGAAGTACACGCTCACCGAGATGCGCGAGAAGTACCTGACCTTCCTGGAGGAGCGCGGCCACAAGCGCGTCGCGCGCTATCCCGTGGTCGCGCGCTGGCGCGACGACATCTACCTCACCATCGCCAGCATCGCCGACTTCCAGCCCCACGTGACGAGCGGCGTCGTGCCGCCCCCGGCAAACCCGCTGTGCATCTCGCAGCCGTGCATCCGGCTCAACGACCTCGACTCCGTCGGGCGTTCCGGACGGCATCTGACGTGCTTCGAGATGATGGCGCACCACGTGTTCAACACGCCCGACAAGGAGGTCTACTGGAAGGACCGCACGGTCGAGCTGTGCCACGAGTTCCTCACCAAGGCGCTCGGCATCGAGGGCAAGGCCATCAGCTACAAGGAGAACCCGTGGGCCGGCGGCGGCAACGCGGGCCCTGCCGTCGAGGTGCTCGTCGGCGGCCTCGAGGTCGCGACGCTCGTGTTCATGAACATGCGGATCGACCCGCAGGGCAGCATCGACCTCAAGGGCGAGAAGTACAGCATGATGCCGCTGCGCATCGTGGACACGGGCTATGGCCTGGAGCGCCTGGTGTGGGCCAGCAACGGCGCGCCTTCCCTCTATGAGGCCCTTTGGCCGGACCTGCTGAAGCAGCTCAAGCAGCGCGCGAAGCTCGACCACGACCTCGCGGACCCCAAGCTCCAGAACATCCTCGCGCACACGGTCAAGCTGAGCGGGATGATGAGCGTCGAGACCAACACCAAGCTGCTCGCGCTGCGCGAGGAGGTCGCGCGCAAGCTGGCCGACGAGGGTGTGGCGATCACTGCGCAGGAGCTGGATGCGACGCTGCGGCCCCTCGAGTCCCTGTATGCGCTCGCGGACCACAGCCGCACGCTGGCCTTCATGCTCGGCGACGGCATCGTGCCGAGCAACGTCAAGGGCGGCTACCTCGCGCGGCTCGTGCTCCGCCGCACGCTGCGGCTGCTCGAGGAGCTCAAGATGGACATGAAGCTCACTGAGCTGCTGGAGCTGCAGCTCCAAGTCCTGGGCAAGGACTTCCCCGAGCTGCGCGTGAACAAGGACACGATGATGCGGATCGCCGATCTCGAGACCGAGCGCTACCGCGAGACCCTCGAGAAAGGGACGCGGCTCGTCGAGCGCGAGGCGAAGAAGCTCGGCCAGGCTGGCGCGATCCCGGTCGAGAAGCTCATCGAGCTCTACGACAGCA
>DASYRW010000020.1:0-9253 GCA_036003985.1 Thermoplasmatota archaeon | reverse complement strand
GAACGCCACGATCGTGACCGCGAAATGCGCGATGCCCAGCTTCTCGCTGTACATGCGGCCGGTCATGCGCGGGAACCAGTAGTAGATCCCCGCGAAGATGCCCAGCACGGCGCCGCCGAAGAGGACGTAGTGGATGTGCGCGACGACCCAGTAGGTGTCGGTGAGCGCGTAATCGACCGGGATGGACGCGAGGAAGATGCCGTCGAGGCCGCCGATGAGGAAGTTGGCGACGAAGCCGATGGCGAACAGCATCGGCGTGCGCAGCTGGATCTTGCCGCCGAACATCGTGGCGACCCAGTTGAAGATCTTGACCCCGGTCGGGACGCCGATGATCATCGTGTTGATCATGAACACCGTGCGCACCGCGGCCGGGATGCCCGTCGCGAACATGTGGTGGACCCACACGATGTAGCCGAGGAAGCCGATGGCCAGCGTCGAGTACGCGATGGCCTTGTACCCGAAGATGGGCCGGCCGCTGAACTTGGGCAGCACCTCGCTGATGATGCCCATGCTGGGCAGGATGAGGATGTACACTTCAGGATGCGCGAAGAACCAGAACAGGTGCTGCCACAGGATCGCGCCGCCGCTGGCGAGGTCGTAGAAGTGCGTGTGGAGCGCGCGGTCGGCGAAGGCCATGACGAGCGCGCTGCCCAGCACGGGCAGCGAGAACAGCAGCAGGAAGGCCGTGGTGAGCTGCGCCCACACGAAGAGGGGCATGTTGTGGAACGTCACGCCGGGGGCCCGCATGCGGAAGATCGTGACGATGAAGTTCATGGCGCCCAGCGCCGACGCGACGCCGAGCAGGTGCAGGCCCAGCACCCAGAAATCCAGGCCGAGGCCCGGGCTCGTGAGCGACAGCGGCACGTAGCCCGTCCAGCCCGCGTCGGCGAGGCGCTGGCCCGGCAGGAACGTGCCGAGGAAGAGCATCAGGCCAGCCGGCGGGATGAGCCAGTAGCTGAGCGCGTTGATGCGCGGGAAGGCCATGTCCTTCGCGCCGATCATGAGCGGGACAAAGTAATTGCCGAAGCCGGCGAAGACCGGCATGATCCAGAGGAACACCATGGTGGTCCCGTGCATAGTGAAGAGCTCGTTGAACGCCTGCGCGTCCATGATGGTCGAGCCGGGCGCGGCGAGCTCGACGCGCATGAGCAGCGCGAGGATGCCGCCGACGATGAAGAAGAAGAACGCCGTCCAGATGTACATCAGGCCGATCTCCTGATGGTTGGTGGTGAAGGCCCAACGCCTCCAACCACCCGAGGGGACGTGCGCGTGCCCCGCGCCGGCGTGCGCGTGCTCGGCCATGGGATCGGGGCGGGGAAGCGGCCGGGGGTGGAAAAACGTTTCGTCGTGCATCTTCGGGCGCGCGGGCGGCCGGCGCGCCGGTCGCATCGGGCGCGCGCGGCGCACCGCGGAATGGGCGGTCGCGGAGTGCTCGCGGCGCGCCGATGACGGCCCGCGCGCGTCCATGCAAAACCCTCTAATAGCCCGTTCCCCTTGCGGAACCGAGTCCCATGGTGGCCCGGCGCAGCCTGCTGGCGGCGAGCCTCGGCGTCGCGTTGCTCGTGCTGAGCGGCGTGGCGGCCGCGCAGGCGTCGGTCGATGGCCGGCTCGAGCACTTCGACCAGCCCGCGTCGGCGAGCGCGAAGGGCATCAACGACCTCTACTACCTCATCCTGCCCATCTCGATCTTCATCGGCATCCTCGTGGAGGTGCTGATCCTCTACGCCGTGCTGCGCTACCGCGCCAGGCCCGGCAAGGTCGAGGTCACGCAGGAGCACGAGCGCGGCCACACGAAGCTCGAGATCGGCTGGACGATCCCGCCGGCGGTGATCCTGCTCGTCGTGGGCCTGCTCAGCACGCAGACCCTCACCGCCATCGAGAACCCGCCGAACGAGCCGGGCGCGTTCACCGTCGACGTGATCGCGTCGCAGTTCTCGTGGGGCTTCCGCTACCCCGACGACCCGCCGAACGCGCCGCTCGACAATGTCCTCCGCGTCGCGGCGGGCAAGGTCGTGAAGATGAACGTCACCGCCACCGACGTCATCCACTCGCTCGCGATCCCAGCGCTCGGGGTCAAGATCGACGCGATCCCGGGCCGGCTCAACCACTACTACTTCAAGGCCGACGCGCCGGGCGAGTACCAGGTGCAGTGCATGGAGTACTGCGGCGTCGGCCACTTCAACATGCGGACCTCGGTGCACGTGCTGCCGGCCGCGGACTGCCCCAAGGGCTGGTGCGCCGTCACGGTCGCCTTCGACCCGACCAAGGTGGACCAGCTGCTCGACATCGGTTTCCCCGAGAGCGGGGGCGCGCCATGGAGCGCCAACCCCGAAACCATCACCGCCACGGCCGGCGAGAAGCTCGGCATCAGCTTCACCAACCCCGGGACGAACAATGCGCAGCACAACATCACCCTCGTCGAGGGCACCAGCGGCCCCGTGCTCGCGAAGGTGGACTCCCTCGTCCCGCCGGGCGCCAACGCGAAGGTCTACATCGCCGCGCCCCCGGGTGGCGACCCCGCGCCGCTGCGGCCCGGCTCGTACACGTACTTCTGCGCGGTGCCCGGCCACCGGCAGCTCGGCATGGAAGGCACGCTGACGGTGAGCTGATGGCGCAGGGCGAGCGGCTCTTCCGCGCCCTTGCCCTCCTCACGGTCGGCCTCGTGTACAGCACCATCGTCGCCGGCGCGTACGTGCGCGGCTCCGGCTCGGGGCTGGGGTGCAGCCACTGGCCCGGCTGCGAGCCCGGCCAGTTCTTCCCCGATGCTGCCAACGTGCACGCCCTCATCGAGTGGACCCACCGCACCGTCGCGGCCCTCGCGGGCTTCGCCATCCTCGCGACCTTCCTCGCGGCGATCCGCTACAAGCGCCACGACCGCCGGCTGCTCCTGGCCGCAACGGCCGCGTTCCTGCTGCTGCCGGTCCAGGCAGGGCTGGGCGCGGTGACGGTGTTCCAAGGCCTCAACCCCGTGTTCAGCGCGGCGCACATGGGCGTCGCGGCGGCGCTCTTCGGCGCCATCGTCGCGACCGCCATCTTCGCCCACATCGGCCCGCGCCCGGTGCGCGTCGAGGAGGCGGAGGCGCCCTCCTTTCGGGCCGGCCGAGGCGACGCCCCGCCGGTCGCGGGCCGCGAGCGCGCGTGATTATGCGCTGATGCTGAAGCCCGGCATCCTGTTCCTGGTAGTCCTGACGGGCCTCGCGGGCCTCGTGCTCGCCGCGGGCACGCGCGTCGATCCCGTGCTCTGGGCCGCGACGCTCGTCGGCGGCGCGCTGAGCGCGGGCGCGGCGAACGCGTTCAACCACTACCTCGAGCGCGACACGGACGCGACGATGCTGCGCACGCGCAAGCGGCCGTTGCCTTCTCACAGGGTCCCGGAGCGCCACGCCTTCGCCTTCGCGACCCTCCTGGCCCTGAGCGCGTTCGTGCTGCTCACGCTCCTGGTCAACCTGCTCGCCGCGGTCCTGGCGCTGGGCGGGCTGTTCTTCTACGTCGCGGTCTACACGCTGTGGCTCAAGAAGCTGACGCCGCAGAACATCGTCATCGGCGGCGCGGCCGGCTCGTTCCCCGCGCTGGTCGGGTGGGCTGCGGTCACCGGCACAGTGGGCGTGCCCGCGATGCTCCTCGGCGCGCTGATCTTCCTCTGGACGCCACCGCACTTCTGGGCGCTGGCGCTGATCTACAAGGACGACTACGCGCGCGGCGGCTTCCCCATGATGCCGGTCGTCAAGGGCGAGGCCCACACGCGCGCCGAGATCTGGTGGTACGCGCTCATCCTCGTCGCAGCAAGCCTGCTGTTCTACTGGCCGCTGGGCGTGCTCGGCGAGCTCTACCTCTTCGCAGCGCTCGTGCTCGGCGGCCTGTTCTGCTGGTACGCGTGGCGCCTGCTGCGCGCGCCTTCGACCGCGACGGCGCGGAAGCTGTTCACGTACTCGATCTACTACCTCATGCTGCTCTTCGCGGCCATCGGCGCGGACGCGCTGCTGCTCGCTGCGTAAAGGGGCAGCGCTCAAGAGGGCCGCCGCCGTTGCGGGCCCGTGGTGCTCCGCCGATCGCTCCTCGTGCTGGCGCTCCTGCTCGCCGGCTGCGCGGGCCCGCCAGGCTCCCGCTGGTGGCGCCTGCGTGGCCTCGCCCGCTCAGACCGAAGGACCGTACTTCGTCGAGGCCGTGCCAGAGCGGTCCGACCTGCGCGCGGACTCGGCGACGGGCCAGCCGCAAGAAGGCGCGGTGCTGCGGCTGGACCTGAGTGTCGTGAAGGCCGGGACGTGCGCGGCGCTCGCGGGCGCGCGCGTGGACGTGTGGCACGCGAGCGCGCAAGGCGCGTACTCGGGCGTGGAGGCGCAGGCGGGCCACGATTTCCTCCGCGGCCACCAGCCCACGGACAGCGGCGGCAACGTCACGTTCACGACGATCTACCCGGGCTGGTACCCGGGCCGCGCGATCCACATCCATGTCAAGGTGCGCAGCGCGGGCACGTCCTTCACCTCGCAGCTCTACGCCGACGACGCCTTCAGCGACGCCGTGATGGCCCGGGCGCCCTACAACACGCGCGGCGCGCGCGACACGCGCAACGACGCGGACGGCGTCTTCCGCGGCGGCGGCGACCGGCTGCTGCTCGCGCTGGCCGCCGGTGGCGACGGCTACGTCGGCACGTTCCGCGTCGTCGCGCCGTGAGGAAGCCCGCGCTTCACGGCGCTGCGCAAGCCGCAAGCCACTTAGGCCCGCGGGGGCCATGCGCCGGCGGGATGCACGCGCCGACCCGCAAGAAGCCGAAGGTACCGCGGGAACTCGCCGAGTACTGGGACCGCCGCCTCTTCGAGCGGCGCGACCGCGACAACAACTAGTCCAGCGCTCGCCGGGCGATCCCCGGCGGCCCAACCCTTTTATAGACCAAGCGCTTTGCAGCGTCGCTTCCCCTGCCAGGCAAGGGAGGCAAACCGCGCAGTCCTGACCAGACGCGAGGGGCAACGGCCTGGGGCCGTCCCCGCAACCGGTTCGGCCCAACCTTCTGGGCGCCGGGGAAGCGTCACGGTTGGACGAGCCGCAGCGGCCCCGCCGCTCGTCTCCGACTGCCCCCAGGTGAGACCATGAGTGGCGCCCACAGCCCCCACCGAGGAAGCCACGGGTTCAGCCCGCGCAAGCGCGCGGCCAGCCAGGTGCCGCGCTTCAGCTCGTGGCCCGAGGCCGAGGGCGGCGAGCCCCGCCTGCAGGGCTTCGCGGGCTACAAGGTCGGCATGACCCACGCGCTGCTCGTGGACTACCGCCCGACGAGCATCACCACGGGCCAGGAAGTCCAGATCCCCGTCACCATCGTCGAGGCTCCGCCACTCCGCGTCGCCGCCGTGCGAGCGTACCGCGAGGGCCCCTATGGGCTGCAGTGCGTCACCGAGGTCTGGACCCAGGACGTGAGCCCGCGCCTCAAGGAGCGCTTGCCCGTGCCCAAGGCCCCCGACGCCTGGCCCGAGCTGAAGGACGTGGACGACGTCCGCGTCCTCGCCCACACATGGCCCGAGAAGGTCACGGGCGTGCCCCGCAAGATTCCTGAAGTGCTGGAGATCCGCGTCGCCGGCGGTGCTGTCCAGGGACGCCTCGACTTCGGCAAGGGCTTGCTGGGCAAGGACGTCGAAGTGGGCCAGTTCTGCAAGCCCGGCGACATGATCGACGTCGCGGCGGTCACGAAGGGCTTCGGTTTCCAGGGCTCCCCGGTCCGCTGGGGCGTCAAGCTGCAGAGCCACAAGAACAGCAAGAACCGCCGCGACACCACGCCGCTCGGCCCGTTCAATCCCGGCTACGTGCGCCCCACGGTGCCGATGCCCGGCCAAACGGGCTACCACCAACGCACCGAGTACAACAAGCGCGTCCTGCAGGTCGGCGACGACGGCGCGGCCATCACGCCCGCGGGCGGCTTCATCGGCTACGGCGTCGTGCGCAACAAGTGGGTCATGCTCCACGGCTCGATCCCCGGCCCTGCCAAGCGCCTCATCCGGCTGCGCGACGCGGCGCGGTACTCGCGCGGCGTCAAGGCCGAGAGCCCGCAGCTGCCGTACGTCAGCGTAGCCAGCAAGCAGGGGGGCTGAGCTGTGAGCCAAGTCAACGTCTACGGCGTGGACGGGAACGTGAAGGGCAAGGTCTCCTTGCCGGAGGCCTTCGCGGAGCCGCTGCGCCCCGACCTGATCCGCAAGGCGGTCAGCGTGGCGCAGGCCAACCGCCGGCAGCCCTACGGCAGCGACCGCGACGCCGGCAAGAAGCAGGTCGCCCACACGTGGGGGCCGGGCCAGGGCGTCAGCAGGACGCCGCGCGCCGTCGGGGGCAGCCAAGGCGCCTTCGCGCCCAACACGCGCAAGGGCCGGCGCTCCCACCCCCCCAAGGTGGCCAAGGTCTGGGCGGAGAAGATGAACCGCAAGGAGAAGGCCAAGGCGCTGCGCTCCGCGCTCGCGGCCAGCTCCCAGTCGGCCTTGGTGAAGGGCCGCGGCCACAAGTTCAAGGACGGGCTCTCGCTGCCCGTGGTCGTCGAGGACAAGTTCCACGACATCGCCAAGACCAGCGACTTGGTCGAGGTGCTGAGCAAGCTCGGCGTGGCGGCCGACGTGGACCGCGCGCGGGCCGGCACCCACCAGCGCGCTGGGCGGGGCAAGCTCCGCGGGCGCCGCATGCGCACGCCGCGCTCGCTGCTGGTGGTGGCGCCCCAGGGTTCGAAGCTGCACCTTGCGGCCCAAAACCTGCCGGGCGTCGACGTCGCGACCCCCGAGCAGCTCAACCCCGAGGTCGTCGCGCCGGGCGGCGACGCGGGCCGCCTGCTGCTGATCACGGAGATGGGCCTCAAGCGCCTCGCGGAGGTGTTGGCATGACCCTCGACCCCCACGACATCGTGCTGCGACCGCGCGTCACGGAGAAGCTCATGGGCAAGATGGAGTCCAGCACCGAGAACAAGCTGGTCTTCGTCGTCGCGCGCACCGCCACGAAGCCCCAGATCAAGTGGGCCATCGAGAAGCTGTTCGACGCCAAGGTCGTGAGCGTCAACACGCAGATCACGACCGAGGGCCTGAAGCAGGCCCACGTCAAGTTCGCCGAAGGTGTGAGCGCCGAGGACATCGGCATGCGGGTGGGGATCTTCTAATGGGCAAGCGCATCATCGTCCGGCGCCGCGGCAAGGGCCACAACAACTGGCGCTCCCCGGGGCACAGGTTCGCGGGCCCGGCCAAGATCCCGATGCCGCGGGAGCCCGTCGAGGCCGTGGTGGAGGACATCTTCCACGACCCCGGGCACAACTACCCCCTCGCGCGCATCAAGTTCGTCGACCATGGGAAGGTCCAGCGCTCGCTGATCCCCGCAGCGGAGGGCACCGCGGTGGGGCAGCTCATCAGCATCAACGAGGGCGAGGCCCGGGCCGGCAACGTGCTGGCGCTGGCGCGCATCCCGGACGCGATGCCGATCTTCGCCATCGAGGGCCAGCCCGGCGACGGCTCGAAGTACGTCCGCGCGCCCGGGACCAGCGCCACCATCGTGAGCCACGACATCAGCGGCGTGGTGGTCAAGCTTCCTTCGGGGCAATTCAAGACCTTCGACCCCCGCTGCCGCGCCGTCATCGGCGTCGTCGCCGGCGGCGGCCGCAAGGAGAAGCCCTGGGTCAAGGCGGGCAAGAAGTTCCATGGCCTGCGCTCCAAGGCCACGCTCTGGCCGGTGGGGAGCGGTGTCGCCAAGAACCCGGTCGACCACCCCCACGGTGGCGGCCAGAAGCAGCACGAGGGCAAGCCGACGACCGTCTCGCGCAACACGCCGCCCGGCCGCAAGGTCGGCCACATCGCGGCGCGCCGCACCGGCATCAAGAAGGGATGAGCCATGGTCAACCCTCCAGTCAAGCGGCCGAAGATCAGGCGCGGCGTCGAGACGGGCAAGAAGAAGGAGTTCAGCTACCGCGGCAAGAGCCTGGAGCAGCTTCAGGCCATGCCCCTGGAGGAGCTGGCGCAGCTGCTGCCCGCCAGGGCGAGGCGCACCCTCAAGCGCGGCCTCAGCGAGGACCACAAGCACCTGCTCAAGCGCCTGCAGAAGGGCAGCCCGGACGCGATCCTCCGCACCCACCTGCGCGACACGCCGATCTTGCCCAGCTTCGTGGGCCGCACCTTCGCCGTGCACAACGGCAAGGAGTTCACGCGCGTCGACATCACGGCCGAGATGGTGGGCCATTACCTGGGCGAGTTCGTCCTGACGCGGAGGAGCGTCAAGCACACCGGGCCCGGCGTCGGCGCGACGCGCGGCTCGAAGTTCATGCCGTTGAAGTGAGACCATGACCTACCGCTACTCCGTCCAGCCGGACCCCGAGAAGACGGCCGTCGCCAGCGCGCGCGACGTCATGGTCAAGCCGAAGCACGTGGTCAATGTGTGCCGGCACATCCGCGGCATGAAGCTCGAGCAGGCCAAGACCTACCTCGAGGCCGTGCAGAACCTCGAAGCAGCCGTGCCGTACTTCCGGCACTTCCGCAACGTGGCGCACCGCCGCGGCAAGATCGGCCCCGGCCAGTTCCCCGAGAAGGCCGCGTCGCGCGTGCTGCAGGTCGTGAAGAGCGCCGAGGCCAACGCCGAGTACAAGGGCTTGGACCCGGAGAAGATGTACATCGCGCACGCCGCGATGCAGAAGAGCGCGCCCATCAAGGGCTCCATGCCGCGCGCCCAGGGCCGCGCGACGCCGTGGAACACGTCCACGTGCCACATCGAGATCGTACTCCAAGAGCGCGAGGAGCGTGCAGCCTGATGGCGGTCGAGCGCAAGCTGGTGGACGAGCACGTGCGCCGCGTCATGGTGCGCGAGTACCTCAAGAAGGAGACCGAGCGCGCCGGCTTCGGGGGCGTGGACATCCAGCGCACCCCCATGGGCACGCGCATCACCCTCATCGCCGAGCGGCCGGGCTTCGTCATCGGCCGCCGCGGGGCCACCATCAAGAAGCTCACCGACGACCTGCAGACGCGCTTCAAGCTGGACAACCCCCAGATCGACGTGCAGGAGGACCCCAACCCCTCGATCAACGCCAGCATCATGGCCATGAAGCTGGCCGAGGCCTTGGAGCGCGGCTGGCACTTCCGGCGCGCGGGCCACAGCACGCTGCAGCGCATCATGCAGGGCGGCGCGAAGGGCTGCCAGATCATCATCAGCGGCAAGATCACGGGTGGAAGGAGCCGCAGGGAGAAGTTCACCGCGGGCCACATCAAGCACTGCGGCGAGCCCGCGCTGCAGTGGATGGACGTGGGCCGCTCCGTCGCGC
>DASYRW010000019.1:0-8634 GCA_036003985.1 Thermoplasmatota archaeon | reverse complement strand
GCAGACTACGACGGCGACGGATGCTTCGACTTGTTCACCGCGAATTTCGGGCCCTCCTACCTGTACCGCGGCCTCTGCGATGGCACCTTCGTGAACGCGACCGCCGCGCTCGGGCCTGTGGGGCAGGAGGGCGCGTGCGGGGACTTCACCTGCTTCAGCACGAGCAGCGGCTGGGCGGACTACGACCGCGACGGCGACGTGGACCTGTACGTCGGCAACTACGTCGAGTCCTCCCTCACGGACAACGAGCGCGGGCCCCTCGGCAAGATCGGGCAGTTCAACTTCCTCCTGCGGAACGACGGCGCGGCCGGGTTCAGCGAGGTGGCCCAGCTGGTGGGGGCGGCGGGCTACCACGAGGACGTGAACGGCTCCAAGTCGCTGGGCGTGGCTTGGTTCGACTACGATCGCGACGGCTGGCCGGACATCTACGTGGCGAACGACGAGGCGCCCAACAACCTGTTCCACAACAACGGCGACGGGACTTTCACCGAGCTCGCCCCGGCCGCGCTCGTCGCAGATCCCCGCGCGAGCATGGGCATCACGGCGGGCGACTACGACAACGACGGCTGGCCCGACCTCTTCATGACCCACTACAACACCGAGCAGAACGGCTTCTACCGCAATCTGCACGACGGCACCTTCGAGGACCGGAGCGGCGAGGACGGCCTCGCGGTGGGCTCGGCCTACGTGGGCTGGGGCGTTCGGTTCGTGGACTACGACCGGGACGGCTGGCTCGACATCGTGCTCGCCAACGGCCACACCGAGTGGTTCGTCGCCAACTACGCCCAGCCGCTGCACACCTTCCGCAACGCGGCCGAGGCCTCCCCGGCCGGGCCTGGCGACCGCCGGTGGGTGGACACGTCGAACGACACGGGCCTCGGTTTCCCGGGCCCCAAGCAGACGCATCGCGGCCTCGGGTTCGCGGACTTCGACCTCGACGGCGACGTGGACATGGTCAGCGTGCCGAACGGCAACGAGACCGCGCGCCTCTACGCCGGTCGCGGCGTCGCGAACCACTGGCTCTACCTGCAGCTCCGCCAGCCGACAGGGAACCGCGACGCGCTGGGCGCGGTGGTGACGGTCACAGCCGGAGGGTTGACCCAGGTGCGCGAGAACTTCCCGGGCCAATCCTACCTCTCGCAGAACTCCCTGCTCCTCGAGGTCGGGCTGGGCGCCGCGACCTCCGCGGACGTCAGCATCGCGTGGCCCGGCGGCGCCATCACCACGCTGCCCGACGTGCCCGTGGACCGCGTCGTGCGCGTCGTGCAAGGCGTCGCGGGCTTCGTGACCGACACGCTGGCGCCGCGCACGTCCGCGAGCCTCAGCGGCATGCAGGACGGGGCCTGGTGGTCGGGGGTCGTCGAGGCGCAGGTCGAGGCGGTGGACCGCGCCGTGGGGCCCGCGAGCGGCCTCGTCGCGACGGAGGTGGCCGTGGACGCCGGCCCCTGGACGCCCTTCGAGGCCCAGCCCATCGTCTTCGACACCGAGGGCGACCACGTGCTGCGCCTGCGGAGCGCCGACGCCGCGGGCAACCGCGAGCCGCCGCGCGTCGTTCGCATCCCCATCGACGACACACCGCCCTTGCCCACCCACGCCGTCGCGGGCATCGCGGGCGCCGAGGGCTGGTACCTCAGCGAGGCCACGGTGAGCCTCGGCTCCGAGGACGCGGTGAGCGGCTCCGGGCCGATCCGGTACCGCCTCGACGGCGGCGACTGGGTCCCCTACGAGGCTCCCTTCGTCCTCGGCGACGGCGTGCACGCGGTGGAGTTCGTGGCCGCCGACGTCGCCGGCAACGAGGCTCCGCTCGCGGCCTTCGAGGTGCGCGTCGACACCGTGGCCCCGGAGGTCTCGCTGACGAGCCCCGCGCCCGGCGCGGTCTACGTGGCCAGCGCCGAGGTGCTGCGGCTCCCCGTGCGGCTCGCGGTGGCCCTCACCGCTGGCGCGCCGTTCCCCTTGCGGGCCGAGGCCTCGGACGTCGGGAGCGGCATCCTCGTCGTGCGGTTCGCCCTCGACGGCGCGACCGTCGGCGTGGACACGGCTGCGCCCTACGAGGCCGTGTGGGACACCTCGGAGAGCGCCGAGGGCATCCACCTCCTGGAAGCCTTCGCCACGGACGGCGCGGGCAACGCGCGGCGGTCCGCGGTGCCCGTGCTGCTGGGCTCGGCCGCGCAGGGCAGCCTCGACCGCACGCTCGCCGAGGGACCGGCGCTGCACGCCGGCGACCTGCTGGCCCTGGGCGTGCCGCCGCTGGCCGTGGTGGTCGCGCCGCTGCTGGCGGGCCGGCGCCTCAGGCGGTGAGCGCGGGCGGAGGTTCGAGCGCGAGCGGTGGCGGGGGCGCGTAGCTCTGGCCGCTGCGCGCCGCGACGCTCTGCAGGACGTCCTTGCCCTCGCGGCTGGCGAAGAGGAAGCCCTTGCCCTGCTCGCGGGTCTCGCCCACGAGTCCGCACTTCATCAGGGAGCGGAGGTGCCAGTTCACGCTCGTCCGCGAGATGCCCAGCTGCTCGGCCAGCTCCTTGCGCAGGATCCAGGGCGAGGCCGCGATGCAGTCGTAGACCCGCATCGCCTCGACGGAGCGGATGAGCGCCACGATCTCGCGCTCGCGCTCGCCGAACTCGTGCCGGTTGCGGAAGAGCATCAGCTTGTTGCCCTGGTCGAGGAACACGATCAGCTCGTTCTTCTGGAGCATGTTGATGTGGTAGCGCACGGTGGGGTGGCTCAGCCCCACTTGCCGCGCGACCTCGCCGATCGTGACCCCGGGTTGGCGCGCGATCAGCTCGTAGATGCGCATGCGCATGTCGTTCTCGAAGATGTTCTCCCGGTTGACCAGGTGGTAGAGGGCGCCTGCGGCGAACAGCGCGCTCGCGGCCGCGGCGGTGGCCCAGAGCGCCCCGTCGGGAAGAGCGGGGAAGCCCCAGTCGGGGAACTGGATCCCCAAGGGTCCGACGCTGTCGGGGCCGCCGTGCAGGGCGAGGGCCGCGTCCGGCGCGTCGACGAGCGCGTCCCGGGCCGGGAACCAGGCCGGCATGCCGGCGCCGACGTCCGCGACGCTCGCCTCCGCGTCCTGCGCGCCCGCCACGCCCGCGTAGGCGAGGGGCGCCGCCGCGGCCTGCGCGTCCTGGACGGCGCTCTCGAGGCGCGCGTCGAGCCGCAGCTCGGGCAGGTCGAGGTCGGCGACGAGGTTGGGCATGCTCTTGACGCGGCCCGTGTCCGGCTGGGGCAAGGCCACGGGGCCGGAGGCCGCGTCGTCGTAGGCGCCCAGGGCTTGGGCGGCGATGGCGTCGCTCGGCTGCGTGAACGCGAGGAAGTAGCCGCCGTGGACGTGGCGCTCGTCGAGGGCGCCGGGGAACCACGCGACGGGGGCTTGGGTCTGCGCGGCGCCGGCCCAGAAGCCGCCGTCGTCGTAGCCGGCCAAGCCGAAGGCCGCGAGGTCCGCGCCGTCCATGGCCAGCGTGACCGGGTTCGGCGCGTCGAGCGTGCGCGGCAGGCTCAGGCCGTCCACGTCCAGGCTCGCGCGTGCGTCCTGCAGGTCCGCACTGACGAGGTCGTCCGCGCCCAAGGCCAGGGCCGGCATGGCCGCGGCCCACAGGGCCAAGGCCACGACCGCCGCACCGCTCCACGCACGCCGCTGCATCTTGAGGTCCCCCACGTTCGGGTCAGAGCGGGCACCAGTGGTTCACGCACACCGAGCCCGCGACGCCCGTCACCAAGCTGAGGGTGATCATGCCCTGGCACCGCGCCCACGCGAGGGCGGTGTCCACGGGCCCCACGCCGCCGGCGCACCCGGTGATCCCGGAGCCGAACGCGAGGCCCGCGTCCAGGGATTCGCGAAGGCCGGCCCCCGACGCGGCCGCGCTCCCCGTCGCGAGGAGCAGCGCCGCGAGGACGAGTCCCGCGTGCCCTGCGAAGGTTCGCACCCTGTCACTCCCAGCGGGGGACAAGCTCCTCGGGCCATGGAGAAAAGGGTGCCGTCCCTGGGCCTCACGCGACCGGGCATGGTCCCTGGAGTGGATCGGCGCGTGCGACGATGCGGGACCACGCGTCGCGACGTCGGCTACACGTCGAACCGCACGCCTTGGGCCAAGGGCAGGCCCTCGCCCCAGTTGATCGTCACGGTCTGGCGGCGCATGTACTGCTTCCACGCGTCGCTGCCCGCCTCGCGGCCCCCGCCCGTGTCCTTCTCGCCGCCGAAGGCGCCGCCGATCTCCGCGCCGCTCGTGCTCTGGTTCACGTTCGCGATGCCGCAGTCGCTGCCCGCGACGCTGAGGAACCGCTCGACCTCGCGCAGGCGCTCGCTGATGATCGAGCTGCTCAGGCCTTGGGGCACGCCGTTGTGCAGCGCGATGGCTTCGTCGAGGGTGCGGTAGCGCTGCACGTACAGCAGCGGCGCGAAGGTCTCCTCCTGCACGATGGCCATCGCCGGCGACGCCTCGACGATCGTCGGCTCCACATAATGCGGGCCGAGGTCGGGCCGCGCCTTGCCCCCCACCAGGACCCTGCCGCCTTGCTTCTGCGCCGTCCCGATCGCCTCCATCATGGTGGTGACGGCGCGCTCCGTGATGAGCGGGCCCACGAGGGTCTGCGCGTCGAAGGGGTCGCCGAGGCGGGCGCTCTGGTAGGCTTTGACCAGCCGCCGCGTCAGCTCGTCCGCGATCGCCTCGTGCGCGATGACGCGCCGCACGCTCGTGCAGCGCTGGCCTGCTGTCCCAATCGCGCCGAAGGTGATCGCGCGCACGGCGAGGTCGAGGTTCGCGCTGTCGCTGACCACGACGCCGTTGTTGCCGCCCAGCTCCAGCAGGCAGCGGCCCATGCGCTCCGCGACGGCGCGGTACACCCTGGCGCCGACGGCGGTCGAGCCGGTCGCGCTGACGAGGGGCACGCGCTGGTCGTGGAGCAAGCGCTCGCCCACGTCCTCGCCCTTGCCGACGAGCAAGGTCATGACGCCTTCGTGGCTGTGCTTGGCCAGCACCTCGTTGCAGATGCGCGTCGCGACGATGGCGGTCAGGGGCGTGTTGGAGGAGGGCTTCCACACCATGCTGTCGCCGCACACCGCGGCGAGGAAGCTGTTCCAGCTCCATACCGCGGTGGGGAAGTTGAAGGCGGTGATGATGCCCACGACGCCGAGCGGGTGCCACTGCTCGTACATGCGGTGGTGGAGGCGCTCGCTCTGGAGCGTCATGCCCCCCAAGTTCCGACCGAGGCCGACGGCGAAGTCGGCGATGTCGATCATCTCCTGCACCTCGCCGTGGCCCTCGGTGAGGATCTTGCCGTTCTCCAGGGTCACGAGTCTTCCCAAGGAATCCTTGCGCTTGCGGAGCGCGTCGCCCATGTGGCGCACGAGGTCGGCGCGCTGCGGCGCGGGGACCTCACGCCACTTGAGGAAGGCTGCGTGGGCGGCCGCGACGACACGCTCGTAGTCGTCCGCGCTCGCCTGCTGCACCGTCGCGAGCGCGGTGCCGTCGATGGGGCTGCGGACGCTCAGCTTGGGGCCGGAGCCGAACCACGCTTTGCCGTCGGTGGCGCCCGCGACCTCCTGGCCTTGCGCGAGGCCGTTGGCCCCGAGGATCTCCTGGACCAGACGCGGCTCGAGCGCGATGCGCGCGGGCATGCGTCCGGAAGGCTGCCCTTGGCCAAAAAGGGTTGGGCCAGGCCCGCTGACGGCCGATGGCCGCAAACCCTTTTCCCCGCCCGCCGCGTACCGCGCCTGAGCCCATGCCCTTCCGCAACGAGAACACCTGGTTGCACCACGCGCAGGCCGGCACGCTCGACGAGATCCACGCGCGCTACGAGGCCGCGGTGCGCGACGTGCGCGGCAAGCTCGGCAAGCGCTATGCGCTGCTGATCGGCGGCAAGGATGCGCAGGGCCAGGGCACCTTCGACGTGCGCAACCCCGCGAACCGCGACGAGCTCATCGGCACCTTCGCGAGCGCCAGCGCGGCCCAGGTCGCGGATGCGGTCGAGGCCGCAAAGGCAGCCTTCCCGGCGTGGCAGCGCACGAGCTGGGAGCACCGCGCCGAGCTCTTCGAGCGCGCGGGCAAGATGGTGCGCGACCGCAAGTACGAGCTGTGCGCGTGGATGACCCTCGAGAACGGCAAGAACCGCGCCGAGGCGCTGGCGGATGTGGACGAGGCGATCGACTTCCTGTTCTACTACAGCGAGCAGCTGCGCGTCCACCAGGGCTACGAGCAGCGCATGCACGAGAGCTACCCCGGCGAGCGCAGCGTTTCGGTCCTGAGGCCCTACGGCGTGTTCGCCATCGTCGCGCCGTTCAACTTCCCGCTGGCGATCTTGGTGGGCATGACGACGGGCGCCACGCTCACCGGCAACACGGCGGTCGTCAAGCCCGCGAGCGCGACCCCCGCCATCGCGCACCAGTTCTTCGGCATCCTGCGCGACGCGGGGCTGCCGGCGGGCGTGGCGAACCTGGTCACGGGCTCGGGCGCGACCGTCGGCGACGAGCTCGTCCGGCACCCCGACGTGAAGGGCATGGTCTTCACCGGCAGCCGCCAGGTGGGCCTCGCGACGAGCAGCGCCTTCGTGCAGAAGGGCATGCCGGGGCCTGTGATCGCGGAGATGGGCGGCAAGAACGCCGTCGTCGTCAGCGACAAGGCCGACGCGGCGGTCGCGGCCCTCGGCACCTGCCGGGCCGCCTTCGGCTTCGGCGGGCAGAAGTGCAGCGCCGCGAGCCGCGCGTACGTGCACCAGGCGGTGTATGAGCCTTTCGTCGCCAAGCTCGTGGAGGAGACGCGCAAGCTGAGCCTCGGCCAGCCCGAGGACAAGGACACGTACCTCGGCCCCGTGATCGAGGCGCGCAAGGTGAAGGAATACGAGGAGGCGGTGGCGCTGGCGAAGCGCGACGGAGAGGTCCTCGTGGGGGGCCAGGTGCGCCGCGACGGCCCCTTCGCCAAGGGCAACTTCGTCGAGCCGACGGTGATCGTGGACCTGCCGAACGACCACGAGCTGGCGACGCGCGAGCTGTTCCTGCCCGTGCTCGCGGTGTGGAAGGTGCGCGACCTGGACGAGGCCCTGCGCGAGGTCAACCGGCCCGAGTACGGCCTCACAGGTGGGATCTACAGCAAGGACGCGGCGGAGGTGCAGCGCTACTGCGACGAGGCCGAGGTGGGCGTGGTCTATGCGAACCGCGCGCGCTCCGCCACAACCGGCGCGCTCGTCGGCGGCAACCCCTTCGTGGGCTGGAAGCACTCCGGCAACACGGGCCGCGGCGCCGGCGGGCCGTGGTACCTTCAGCAGTTCCTGCGCGAGCAAAGCCGCACCGTCGCGGGCTGACGCGACGAGCGCGGCCGGAGAGAGTTCAAGGCCCCCCAGGGACTAGGCCGCCTCGGTGGCCCCATGGCCAAGCTCGCGCCAGCCCTGCTCGTCCTGATCGCAACCGCCAGCCTCCTCGGGGGGTGCGCCACGCCAGCCCAGCCCCTCGCCGCAGCGTCGAGCCGCGCCGCCGACATGCTTGCGCACCCGCCCGGCGCCGACGTGCCGCCGTCGGGCGCGACGGTCACGTTCACGCTCTACCTGCACCGCATGACGCACGAGGTGTACCCCGGCGCCAACATGACGATGTGGGGCTTCAGCCTCAGCGACGACCCGGCGACCGCGACGGTGCCCGGGCCCGTGCTGCGCGTGCGGGAGGGCGACCGCGTCGTGGTCACGTTCGTGAGCACCGTGCCGGCCTTCGATCACACGATCCACTGGCACGGCGTGCACGTGCCCTGGCGCCAGGACGGCGTGCCCTACGTGACGCAGGACCCGATCCCCGCCGGCCAGGAGGGCGGCTACGAGTTCATCGCAGAGCCGGCTGGCACGATGTGGTACCACTGCCACGTGGACACGCAGCACCACCTGGACATGGGCATGTACGGCGCGCTCATCATCGAGCCGCGGGACCCCGCGAGCGAGCCCGCGTATGACAAGGAAGCCATCCTGATGCTCGACGAGATGGACCGCTACCACCTGGAGAGCGGCACGCCGGTCGTGGGCAACCAGCCGCAGAGCGGGGATGCGTTCGACCTGCTGCAGTACGGCGAGCGCACGGCGCAGGACGTCGTCGGGCGGAACCAGGTCGTGCAGCAGCCCATCACGGGCACGCCGCTGCGGCCCGCGCGCGACTGGTACCCGGTCACCTACTTGCCCTACCATGCGGACCTCAACACCTTCGTCATCAACGGCCACGCCTTCCCGCACACGGAGCCGATCTTCCTCGGCGAGGGCGAGACCCTGCGCCTCCGGCTGATCAACGCCGGCGACCAGCTGCATGCGATGCATCTCCATGGCCACCACATGCTCGTGACGCACAAGGACGGCGTGCTGCTCGCCTCTCCTTACTGGGCGGACACCATCGCCATCGCGCCGGGCGAGCGGTACGATGCGTACGTGCGCGGCACGAACCCGGGCATCTGGGACTTCCACGACCACGTGAACAGCAACCTGCAGAACGACCACATCCACCCGGGCGGGATGATGACGCTGCTGGTCTACGAGCAGTACCGCGACGAGGTCGGGCACGGTCACGCCGGGCACGGGCGGTACGCGGGGGACTACGTCGGTCTGCGGCGCTAGGCCAGCGCGCGCAGCGCAGCCAGCAGCGGCATGGCCACGTCGAGCTGCGCGCCGCCATCGCCCTTG
>DASYRW010000018.1:0-4257 GCA_036003985.1 Thermoplasmatota archaeon | reverse complement strand
GGCAGGAGAAGCCCAAGGCGGCCTTGGTGGGCAACTCGCTCTTCCTGTTCCCCATCGACGTCAAGACGATCAGCGAGGCGGCCCACGAGGTCGGCGCGCGCGTGATGTACGACGCCGCGCACGTCCTTGGCCTGATCGCCGGCAAGCAGTTCCAGGACCCGCTGCGCGAGGGCGCGGACGTCATGACCGGCAGCACGCACAAGACCTTGCCGGGCCCGCCGGGCGGCGTCGTCGCCACCGACCTGCCGGACCAGCCCGAGGACAACGCGAAGTTCAAGAAGAAGCTCGACACGTCGGTGTTCCCCGGCACCGTGAGCTCGCATCACCTGCACCACGTCGCCGCGAAGACCGTGGCGTTCGCCGAGGCCCTCGACTTCGGCGAGGCCTACGCGCGCCAGACCGTGGCCAACGCCAAGGCGTTGGGCCAGGGCCTGCACGAGCTCGGCCTGCGCGTGCTGTGCGAGGACCGCGGCTTCACCGCGTCGCACCAGGTCGCGGTCGATGTCAAGGCGCACGGCGGCGGCAAGGCGTGCGCGGAGCTGCTGGAGCGCTGCGGCGTGATCAGCAACATGAACATGATCCCCGGCGACCAGAAGGCGATGGCACCCTCTGGCCTGAGGCTGGGCGCGCAGGAGCTGACGCGCCTCGGCATGCGCGAGGGCGAGATGCGCGAAGTGGCGGAGATCATCGTGGCCGCGGTGGTGAAGCGGGAGCCCCCGGAGCGCGTCGCGGCGCGCGCGGCGGAGCTGCGCACCCACTTCCAGGGCGTGCACTACTGCTACCGCGAGGGCCTCCCCGCCCACAAGCTGTGGGAGTTCCTGCCGCATCTCGAGGGCAAGGCTGCGTGACGTGCGGCGCGCCCGGCCGCGCGCCCACTCGTTGCCCGGACAGAAATCGTCAACGATTCCGAGTTGTTTTTCACCCGTACGACGATTTCGTTAGAATGTATTTGGTCTCGCCTCGCTTCTGTTGGTGTGGAGGCAATCCGTTCATGCCCAAGGCATTGCTCGTTGTGCTGGGATTATTGACCGTCAATGCCGGCGCGCTCGCGCTGTCGGTGCCGCTGCCGTTGACGCAGGTGGCGCCGGAGAGCGAGCAGCCGACGCAGGAGGAGGTCACCATCCAGCTCAACCTCACCGGCGTCGCGACGCAGACGAATGGCGGGCCCGATGACGGGTTCACCGCCTACATCAACGTCACCGGCACCGGGACCAAATACACCCCCCAGGGCAACGGCGTGCAGATCCGCGCTGACGACCTGGAAGCCAGCGTCGTCGTGGTCCGCACGTCGGACAACGTCGAGGTGGAGAACTTCACCGCCCTCGTGGGCTTCCACGCCCAGGAAGCAAGCAGCATCGCCCAGGGCCTGCCGGCGGGGAGCTTCGACTGCCAGTTCCAGCTGCGCGGCCAGCGCAGCGAGGTCATCGTGGGCAACGCGGACGACGACGAGCGCGTGCTCAGCATCCAGGCCCACGGCGGCACGGTCGGCGAGCCCGATGGCGGAGTGTTCGCCATGAGCGCGAGCGGCACCGCGACGACGCAGCCCGACGGAACGGGCAGCGGCGCGAGGCACTTCAACATCGACCTCAGCGGCGAAGGCTCGACGGGCTCGATCCAGTAGCGACAACCCCCCCGGCGCGCGCCCCGGCCCGGCCTGGCGACCTGGCGCGGCGCGCGCAATCCTTTTTGCATGTTCCATGCATGCCAGGCCAGGTGGTCGCCCTGCGTACCCTCCTCCTCGTCACCGCCTTGCTCGCGGCCCCGCTGCTCGCCTCGCTCGCCGCCCCCGCGCAGTACGGGGACCCCTACGGCGACCCGCCCGAGCAGCCGCCGGGCCAACCGCCGGGCAACAACACCACCGCCCCGCCCCCGCCGCCGGCGCCACCAGCGTCGCCCGATCCACCTGCGCGCGCGCAGGCGCAGGACCAGGCCGCGGCGTGGGGAAGCCTCAGCAGCGCGCAGCGCGCCGAGGGCCAGCTGCGCGCCGAGCAGGCGCGGCTGTTCGCGGGCTTCACCGCCAGCAACGGCACCGCCTCGGGGCGCTTCGTGCGGTTCGGCTACAACGCCAGCGCAGGCGACGTCCGCAACGTCGAGGTGATCGAGGCCAATGCGACCTTCCTCGCGGTGGTGCACATGGCGCCGTGGGGCGGCAACGTGACCGAGGACGTCGCGGGCGCGGCGCTCCGGGTCGGCACCGACAAGGGCAGCCTCACCGCGCACGACGCGCCCACGGCGCTCATGGCCTGGCGCGGCGCGGGCATGGTGTTCCAGATCGCCCTGGGGCCGAACGTGACGGCCAACATCACCAACAAGACCGCGCGCCTCGTCGCGCCGAACGGCGCGCACGCTCATCTCCTGATCGCGGGCAACGGCACGTTGGCGGGCGTGGGCGCGGCCGTGGTGGGGGCCGTCGCTCCCGGCACGCTGGTGTTCCTCGCCCACCCTGCCAACACGAGCGTGGCGGCCTCGCTGCACGAGCGCCTCGACGCGCTCGCCGCCGGCCAGCTCGGGGGCGAGATCAGCGTCGTCGAGGGCGGCGGCGCGCCCGTCCCCGATGGCGAGAGCTTCGGCGTGCGGCTGCACGCCGAGGAGGCCAGCGAGGGCCGCGTGCGCGTGCGCGCGAGCAGCGACGACCCGGCCGGCAAGGCGGTGGTCGTGCGCACCGACACGGCGACCGTGCCCGTGGGCGGGCCCGACGAGGTGCGCGTCCTGGTGGACGGCGTCGCGGCCGCGCGCGCGGCGAACGCCCTCGAAGCGCTGAACGCCACCACGGGACAGGGCAAGGCGTGGGTGGACGTCGCGTCCGGCGGCGTCCAGGTCATCGTCGCCCTGGGCAACTTCAGCGACCACCTCATCGAGGTGGCCGCGCCGGCGCCGGAGCCGCCGGCCGACGAGGGCCCGGGCAGCGACGACCAGCCCGCCGACACGCCGCCCGCGGGCGAGGCGCCGAAGGGGGCGCCGGGCCTGGGCGCGCTGGCCGCGGTCGCCGTGCTCGGCGCGCTCGCGCGGCGGCGCCGCCGCTGAAGCCAGGAGAAGAAAAAGGTGGCCCGGTCCCGGGGTGCGGTCGGGACCGGGCGGCAGGACTTGGAGCTCGCCGGCGTGGGAGGGACGGCGGACTCCGTGATCGTGCGCCCGCCTCACAGCCGCGGCGACGCAAGCGAGCGGGTCCAGGGAGGGACCCGCGAGCGAGCGAGCCGCGCTGAAGGCGGGGGGTCGAAGGGGGCGGAGCCCCCTTCAGCGGCCGGCGATGAGGTTCTCGAGAGCCTTGCGCTCGATGGTCTTCAGCCGGCGCGCGACGACGCTCTTGCTCATGCCGAGGGCCGAGCCGAGCTCGCGGACGCCGACGCGCTTCGGGGCGTCGTAGTAGCCGCGGGCCAGGGCTTCCTTGGCGAGGTGCAGGTCTTCGGGGCCGATCGCGCGCGCGATGGCGTCGCGGTTCTCGTAGTACCCGACGCGCACGAGCTTGACCTCGAACCGCGGCGCGAGCTCGCGCTGCAGCACATCGAAGAAGCGCGTGAGCGCCTCGTGGTTCTCGTCGGCGATGCGGTAGAGCAGCACGCCCTTCGCGAACTCCATGCGCAGGATCGCCTTGGGGCCGATGCTGTCCTGCACCAGGTGGGGGAGCGAGAAGTCCTGGCCGGGCGCGGGGCGCCTCCACTTGGAGTAGATCAGCATGCCCGTGGCCCACTGGTCGATGACCGTGCGGTCGATGGTGTACTGGTCGCGGCTCTGCTCGGCGATGCCGCGCAGCTCCTCGACCTCGCGCTGGGGTCCTTCGACGAGCAGCATCTCCCAGGCGGTGTCGCGCTCGACCTTCATGGACACGACGCGGCCGGCCAGGCCAGGGTGCTCGACGAGGTACCGCGTGAACGGGTTGGTGGGCCGCCCGCGGGCGAGCTCGATCACGATCTCCTTCAGCATCCGGTGTTCCCCCTGTGCCCCGCGGTGCGCCGCCGGGGCCTCGTCCCTGGCGGGGGACCGCGAGGGCATGTTGGTTGCCCTGTCCCCGGACGGGGCGACAGCCGCGGGACCCGGCCGGATGGGGAGGGTGTGGGGTGGTGCCCTTGATACCGCGCGCCAGTCACCCGGGGGACAGGCGTAGGAGAGCGCGCGGCGGGGGCCCAAGGTTCATGTCCCCGCAGCGGGTGGTTCGTCGCGTGCACGGCGACGAAGGCGTGTTCCGCCGTTGGATGAAGCTCGAGCTGGACACGCTCCATGCCGGGCTCGTCACGCAGCGCCGGCCCCTCGCGGACCTGC
>DASYRW010000017.1:0-3452 GCA_036003985.1 Thermoplasmatota archaeon | reverse complement strand
CATCGACGCGGTCGTGGGCGACTTCATGGCCGGCGCGACGGAGCACATGGTGATCGCGTGCGGCGCGCGCGGCAAGAAGCTCGTGTGGGTCGAGGGCCAGGGCAGCATCGCGCACCCTGGGTACTCGGGCGTCACGGCTGCGCTGCTGCACGGCGCGAGCCCGGACTGGCTCATCCTGTGCCACGACGCGACGCGCCACGAGCACAAGGGCTTCCCCGGCTTCCCGCTGGTGCCGCTGCGCGAGGAGATCGCGATGAACGAGCACCTGCTCAAGTGGACCACCGGCGGCAGGGTCGTCGGCGTCGCGCTGATGACGCTCGGCCTGAGCGACGAGGAGGCGCGCAAGGTGATCCAGCGCACCGAGCTCGAGACGGGCCTGCCGACCACGGACGTGGTGCGCTACGGCGCAGGCAAGCTCGTGGACGCGGTGCTCCAAGCGAGCCAGAACCTGACGCGCAAGGCCACGCCCGCCTACCCCCTCAAGCGGTGAGCGCATGGAGCTCCGCGCGTGGCCGGACAAGCTCCCGACCAAGAACCCCTTCAAGATCAGCACCGGGACCATGACCGCCGCCGAGGTCGTGTTCGTCGAGCTGCGGCACGCGGGCGTCGCGGGCCATGGCGAAGCCGCGCCGTCGCTCCGCGTGACCGGCGAGACGCCCGCTGGCGTGCTGGCGTTCCTCGACGCGGTGCGCGGCGAGGTCGCGGCGTGGGACCCCGAAGAATGGCGCGCGGACCTCGATGGCCTGGCCGGGCGCGCCACGGGGAACAGCGCGGCCAAGGCTGCCTTGGAGATGGCGCTGCTCGACCTCGTCGGCCAGCGCGAGCGCAAGGCCGTCCATGCGCTGCTCGGCCTCAAGCCCGCGACGCGGCCGACGAGCGCGACGGTGGTGCTCGACGCGCCCGAGGCGATGGCCCGCGAAGCCACGAGCCACGCCGAGCAGGGCTTCACGCACCTCAAGCTCAAGCTCGGGGAGCCGAAGCGCGACCTCGCGCGCGTGCGCGCCGTGCGCGACGCCGTGCCCGGCGCGACGCTGCGCTGCGACGCAAACACGGCCTGGACGAAGCAGCAAGGCCTGCGCCTCGTGCGCGGCCTCGACAAGCTCGAGGTGGAACTGCTGGAGCAGCCCGTGCCGCGCGGTCGCTGGCACGACATGGCCGCCATCGCAAAGGCCGCGGAGCTGCCGGTGCTCGCCGACGAGGACGTGCTCGGCCTCGAGGACGCGCGCTGGCTTGCCGCTCAGAAGTACGCGGACGGCTTCGTGCTCAAGATGGCGAAGTGCGGCGGCCCGCTGCAAGGCAAGCAGATGCTCGACCTCGCGCGGCGGTCGGGCTTGGCCGTCATGGTGGGCTGCATGGTGGAGAGCTCGCTGGGCATCAGCGCGGCCGCGCAGCTGCTCGCGCGCGTGCGATGGGCCGACCTCGACGGCGCGTGGCTGCTCGCGCAGGATCCGTGGCGGGGAGCGCAGCTTCGGCGCGGCGAGATCGCGACGCCGCGCGCGTTCGGCCTCGGCGCGGCGCCGGCGCGATGATGTGATTCCGCGAGCCGTTCCGCCTCGTGATCTGCCCTGGCAAAGCCTTTAATAGGTCCACCCGCATCGCCACCCGACCCCGATGCCGAGCGCCGAGACCCTCCGGGAAATCAAGCGCGCCGAGGAGGAGGTGCAGCGCATCCGGGCCAAGGCCAAGGAGGACGCCGAGCGCCTCCTCCGCGACGCCGCGCGCGAGGCCGACGCGCTCCGCGTGCAAGCCGACCAGGATGCCCAGCGAGCCTTCGACGCGGGCATCGAGGCGGCGCGCCACGAGGTCGAGCGCGAGAAGCAGGCGATCCTCCAGAAGGGCGAACAGGACGCGCGGGCCCTCGCGGCGAAGGCGCAGGGCCAAGACCTGAACCGCGCCGTGGACACGCTCGTGCAGAAGTTCGAGCAGCGGGTCCGGGGTTAGCATGCTCCGCCCGGCGAAGCTCTCCAAGATCACCATCACCGCCTCCAAGCGCGAGCTGCGGCCCATCGTCGAGAAGCTCTACCAGCTGCAGTCCGTGCACCTGGTGGAGTTCAGCGAGGGCCGCGACCCGGCCATGCACGGCTTCCGCGTCGGCCGGCCCCTGGCCGAGGGCCAGGCCGCGAGCGAGCGCCTCGTGCGCCTCCGCGGGCTGAGCCGGCACCTCGACCTCGCCGACCACGAGCCCGCGACGCGCTTCAGCGCCCGCGACCTCGAGCGCCGCCTCGACGACCAGATCCAGCAGCTCGAGCTCAACATCACCAGCGCGGCGGAGAGCCGCGCGCGCATCGCCGCGAGCGTCGATGGCTTGGAGAAGGAGCGCACCCAGCTCGAAGCCCTGAAGGAGCTGCCGCTGCGGCTCGAGGACTTCGGCGGGTACCAGTCCTTGGCCGTGATGGTGGGCCGCGCCGAGGCCGCGCCGGCCGTCGAGGCCGCGGTGCGCCAGGCCGCGCCCGAGGCGGAGGTGTTCGTCGCGCCCGGCACGAACCACTTCGCCGCCTTCGCCCCCAAGGCGCAAGCTGGGAAGGCCGCCGAGGCCGTCGCGCGCGCGGGCGGGCAGCTCCTCGAAGCGCCCAAGGGCCAAGGCTCCATCCCCGACCGCGTCGACGCCATCGCGCGCGAGCTGCAGCAGCTCCAAGCCAGGCTCGAAGCCGCGAGCCAGGAGCTGAGCAAGTACCGCCAGCAGCACGCCGACTTCCTCGTCGCGGCCGAGGAGCACCTCAGCATCCAATCCGAGAAGGCCGAGGCGCCGCTCAACTTCGCCACGACCGACCACGCGGTCGTCATCGAGTGCTGGGCCCCCGAGGAGGAGGTCCAGGCGGTCTACAGCACGCTGCGCAGCGTCGTGGGCGAGAAGTTCCACTTCGAGGTCGCGAAGCCCGGGGCCCACGGCCACCACGCCCACGCCGCCCCCGCCCAGGGCCAGGAGGCCGCGCAGAGCCACGAGGGCGCCGAGGCCGAGACCGAAGCCGAGGTGCCGCCGACGAAGTTCCGCCTCGCGAGGCCCTTCCGGCCCTTCCAGATGTTCACCGAGATGGTCTCCGTGCCCCGCCACGACGAGATCGACCCCACGCCGATCCTCGCCCTGGTCTTGCCCATGTTCCTGGGCTTCATGATCGGCGATGCCGGCTACGGGTTCCTGATGCTCGCGCTGGGCGTGTGGCTCGTGGCCAAGTTCGGCCGCAAGCTCCCGGAGGCGCGCGACATCGGCTTGGCCTTGGCGGTGAGCGGCGTCATCGCGCTGTTCTTCGGGGCGTTCATCTTCGCCGACGCCTTCGGCATCCCCCTCGGCCTGCACGAGGCCGGCGTGACCTGCCAGCAGTTCATGGCCGAGCACGGCGAGACGAGCTGGGGCTGCATCTTCGGCCAGGCGAGCGTCGTGCACCCGGTGATCTCGAAGCTGGAGGACATCAGCGACCTGCTGATGATCTCGGTCCTGGCCGCGTTCGCGCACA
>DASYRW010000016.1:0-3197 GCA_036003985.1 Thermoplasmatota archaeon | reverse complement strand
CATCGCTCGTGCTGCTGACCCTCGCCCTCGCCGGCTGCACGGGCGGCGGCACGGGCTCGGCCGGGATCATGGTCACCGACAAGCCCACGGAGGACTACAGCAGCGTGCTGGTCACGTTCTCGCGCGCGGCGATCCACCAAGCCGGCAGCGACGAGGGCAACGCGAGCGAGAACAGCACCGCAGGCTGGATCACCGTCGTCAACGCCTCGCGCACCGTGGACCTGCTGGCGCTGCACGCCAACCAGACCGCCGAGGCGCTCGGCTTCGCGCAGGTCGCGGCCGGGCGCTACACGCAAGTCCGCGTGTACGTCGACCGCGTCGAGGCGATGCCGAAGAACGGCACCACCGCCGTCGAGATCACGGTCCCCTCGGGCGTGCTGCGCACCGCCAAGAGCTTCGAGGTGCGCGCCGGCGGCAACACCACGCTCACGCTCGAGATCGACCTCGACCGCAGCATCAGCTGCAACGCGAACCGCTGCCTCTTCCAGCCCGTGCTGGGCAAGGTCGAAGCGCAGGAGCAGTAGCCTCGGCGCGATCCTAACCCCACGCGGTGAACATGCTCAGCGCCACGGCGCCCTCGCTGTCGGTCGCGCGGAACTGCACCTGCGCGCCGTCCGGGACGTTGAAGCTCTTCGCCCACGTGCCCCAGTCGGTGCGCGGCAGCGTGATCCACGAGCCCCAGCTGTCCTGCTGGACGCGCGCCTCGACCTTGCTGGTGGTGTGCTGGCTGCTGGTGACCTTGACCTCGACCCACCAGTTGTTGTTCTCGCTGAGCGGGTCGAACGTCGCCGCGTAGGTCCACTGGCCCCACTGCCACAGGCCGCTCACGACGCGGTTGCCGGCCTTGTCGGTGGCGCGGAACTGCACCTGATCGCCGTCCTGGGCCTCCAAGCCCTTGCCCCACGTGCCCGCGTCCGTGAGGGCCAGCGCGATCCACGTGCCGCCGTTGACGCGCGCCTCGACCTTGCTGATCGTGCTCTTGCTGGTGACCTTGACCTCGACCCAGTAGTTGTTGATCTCGCTGCGCGGGTCGAAGGTCGCGCTGAACCCGGTGCTGCTCGAGCCGCGGGCGGCCTTGACGCCGCTGACCCAGTCGTCGAGGGCCGGCTTCCAGCTGCCGTCGCTGTGCCGCAGGCCCCAGTACCGCTCGCCCTGGCCGTAGAACTCCTTCAGGTTCGCGTCGGGGTTGTCGCTCAGGGTGCGGTACACGATCCCCGTGACGCCCGCGCTGCGCAGCTCGCCGAGGCGCTGGAACAGCTCCTTCACCACGCTCTCCTGGTGCCCCGACCACGTGGGCTCCGTGTAGGTGCTGAGGGCGATGTCGTGGAGCAGCACGGCCTTGCCGAAGGTGGACTTCAGCTTCGCGGATCCTGCCTGGAGCGTGTCGATGACGTCCAAGTACTTGGTGGCGCTGTCGCGGGTCGATCCGCGCAGCGATTGGAGCCCCACCATGTCCACGGCCGCGACGGCGCGGTCGAAGCGCGCCCAATCGCCGGAGCCCCAGTTGCCGAAGCCCAGCGCGAGCTTGAGCTCGGGCGCGCGGCTGCGGAAGATCGCTGCGTGCGACGCGAGGATGGCGTCGAAGGTCTCCCAGGTGCTGATCCCGTTCTTGTTGAACTCGCTCTCGATGACGAGCACGCCCGGCCTGCCCTGGAGCGCGTTGTGCAGCGCGTCGGCGAGCTTGTACGCGTCGCGGTTCCAGTTGGACTTGTTCTTCCACGCGTCGTGCACGGTGCTCCAGCAGCCGTCCTGGACACAGGAGGGGCTGATGTCGTTGCCCCAGTAGAACCACTCGACGACGGGCGCGACGCCCTGGTCGGCGGCCTGGTCGGCCCACCGGCCGAGGTAATCCCAGCCCGACTTCTCGTTCCACACGCCCGCCCAGAACAGCGCGTAGTCGGGCTTGATGCCCAAGGCGATCTGGCCCTGGATCGAGGCCAGGTCCATGCCGAACTTCGGCGGGGTGGTCGCGGCCGCAGCGGGCGGGCTCACCGCCAGCAGCGCGGCGAGCGGCGTGGCCAGCAGCAGCGCCGCGACGATCGTGAAGCTTCCTCGCGAATGAAACCTACCTTTGCCCGGCAGCCTACTCCCTCCTCGCTCCCTTCCTCCCGCTGCTCCTGTAGGCTCGCCGGACCCAATGGGTCCGAAGGGGCTGCCTCCCGGTTTGCGGAATGATACCGCCCGCGGTTGCGGGGGCGATGCGACTAATGACGTCAGCGCCTTAAGGCTTGCGACAATGTGCGCGGAGAGTCTCGACGATCGCGCATGACGTTGTCGGCGATCGCGAAGGTGCCGCGCCGGCGAGGATCGGGCCTGCGGGTCGGGCCGCACCGGCACGGGCCCTCGGCCTTGATCGTCGTCGTCGTTTCCTCCCACCAATTGAGGATCGACCCAGAGAGCGGATGCACCGGCATGCAATCGGTCCTTGGGCGTCCTCGCCCGGATGGGGTGCGACTTCGATTGCTCGACAGCCCGCGGAGGTGGAGCGGATCACGCCTAGCGGGCGCCGCCGCCGTGCTGGCCGTGGTCGCCCTGGCCATCGTGCTGCGCGCGGCCGATCCCTTGAGCAACCCCGTCATGGCCGCCGAGGACCCCTACGCGCACATGGCCCTCGTGCGGGAGCACCTGCGCGACGGCCGGCTCGACCCCGCGCTGGGCGCGGCGGAGCTCTATCCTCCGGGGCTCCACGCCGTGCTGGCGGTGCTGTGGGTGTACGGCGGGGGCGACCTGTACGACCTGATGCGCTTCGCGCCGGTGGCGCTGGGCGCGGTCAGCATCCTGGGCGTGGGCGTGCTCCTAGGGCGGTGGCACGGCCCCGTCGCGGCCGTGGCGGGGGCGCTCGCGCTGGCGCTCATGCCCGAGCACATCTTCCGCTCCGGCCTCGCGGCCCCGACGGCGCTCGACCTCGCGCTGCTGCCCTTCCTGTTCGGCGCGCTCCTGGAGGTCGCGCGCGGTCGCTTCGAGGGGCTCGCGGCGGCCGTGCCCATCGCGCTGCTCATGGTGGTCGCGCATCCGTGGGCGCTGCTCCTCCTGGCCTTGGGCGCAGGCGTGTTCGCGCTGCTCGTGCTGGTCTGTCCCTGGACCCCGCGCCTCGGCGGCTTGCCGACGTTGCGCGGCAGCGCGGGGGCGGCCGCGGTCGTGGTGGGCGCGCTGGGCCTGGCGATGCTGGCCACGTGGCCCTCCACCATCGGCCCCGG
>DASYRW010000015.1:0-12979 GCA_036003985.1 Thermoplasmatota archaeon | reverse complement strand
GACGCGCTCGGCTTGGGGCTCGTGGCCGCCGCGGCGGAGCTCGCGCAGCAGGAGCGCAGCGTCGTCCTCGGAGTCCTCGACGAGCAGCACGCGGAGCGTGGGGGTCACGGGAGCGCCTCCTCGCGCTGGGGATCGGGCGGCGGCTCGTTGCGCTCGAGCCAGTATGCGGCAACGAGCCCCACCAGGCGCACGAAGTCCTCGAAGTCGACCGGCTTGCGCAGGTAGCTGTTCGCGCCCGCGCCGTAGGCGCGGCGCAGGTCGCCCGGCTCAATCGAAGAGGTGAGCACCACGACGGGCGCCAGGCGCGAGGGGGACGAGGGCGCGCGGATGGCGCGCAGCACGTCGAGGCCGTCCAGCTTCGGCATCTTGAGGTCCAGCAGCACGAGCGCGGGCGCGTCCGCGCGCGGCCCGGCCAGCAGCGCCACGGCCTCGACGCCGTCGCGGACGCAGACGACGGGGTTCTCGATCCTGTTGCGCCGCAGGGCCATGCGGACGAGCGCCTCGTCGTCCGGGTTGTCCTCCACCACCACGATCGTGTCGCTCATGGTCGCCCCTCGCCCAGCGTGAAGTAGAACGTCGCGCCCTTCTCGACCTGGCCCTCGGCCCACACGCGGCCGCCGTGGCGCTGCACGATGCGGTGCACGGTCGCGAGCCCGACGCCGGTCCCTTCGAAGTCCCCGGCCGCGTGCAGCCGCTGGAAGGGCCGGAAGAGCTTGTCCGCGTAGGCGGGGTCGAAGCCCGCGCCGTCGTCGCGCACGAAGAAGCACGCCTCGCCGTCGGCTTGCGTCGCGCCGACCTCGATGACCGCTTCGGGATGATGGCCGGTGAACTTCCACGCGTTGCGCAGCAGGTTGTCGAGGACCGCGCGCACGAGCGCCGGGTCGCCCCGCGCGCGCAGGCCTCCCGCGATGGCGAACCGCACCTTCCGCTCCGGCGCCGCCTTGGCGAGGTCGGCCGCGATGCTCTCCGCGACGGCCGTCAGGTCCACCTCGCGGGACGCCATCTCCGCGCGCGCCGTCCGCGACAGGCCCAGCAGGGCATCGATCAGCTCCGACATGCGCTGGGACGCGCCGCGGACCCGGTCGAGGTAGTCGAGGCCTTGCGCGTCGAGCTTGCCCGCGTACTCCTCGCGCAGCGCCTGGCTGAAGCCGTCGAGGCTGCGCAGCGGCGCGCGGAGGTCGTGGCTGACGGAGTAGGCAAAGGACTCGAGCTCCTTGTTCGCCGCGTCGAGCTCCGCGGCGCGCTGCTGGAGCGCGGCGTTCAGCGCCGCGATGCGCGCCTCGGCGGCCTTGCGCTCGCTGACGTCGATCGCCGCTCCGACGGTCCCGACGACGTCGCCCGCTCCGTTCCGGAGGGGCTCGACGTGGAACTGGACGGCGAAGCTCCCGAAGTTGCCGACGCCGGTCAGCGGGCGGCCGTCGAGGGCTTGGCGGAGGAACCTCTCGGTCGCCTCCTCGTCCCCGGGCGGCCCGGCGAGCTCCGCCACGCGCTTGCCCGGGACGGCGCTCTCGCGCAGGCCCATGGCCTCGATGGCGGCGCCGCTGATGGAGGTCAGCCGCAGCTCGCGGTCGGTGGTCCAGAGGACGGCAGGGACGTTCGCCACGAGCACCGCGAGCCGCGCCTCGCGGTCGCGCAGGCGGGTGAGGGCTTCCTGCAGCTCGGCGTTGCGCTGGAGGAGGACCTGCTGGGTCTCCTCGAGCGCGCGCGCCTTGGTCGTGAGCTTCTCGCGCAGGAGGTCGGCGTACTGCTTGAGCACCACGGGCTCCGACGCCGACGAGGGGGCCCGCGTGTAGCCGGGGGCCGTGACCCTCGCGATGAGCGCCAGCAGCACCGGCGCGGAGAACGGCTTCGGGATGAAGCCGTCCGCCCCCACCCCGGCGCCCACGCCCGCGTCGTCCGGTGTGAGGAAGCTTCCGCTGACCAGCAGCACCGGCACGGCCGCGATCGCAGGGCGTGACCGGATCTCGTGGCAGAGCCGGAAGCCGTCCATGTGGGGCAGCAAGATGTCGGAGAGCACGACGTCCACCGGAGACGTCTCGAGCACGCGGAGGGCCGCGACACCGTCGTCGGCCTCGAGGACCGTGATGCCCTCGGCGTTGAGAACCGTCCGCAGGAGCTTGCGGTCCGCCGGCTGGTCGTCCACCACGAGGGCGCGCATGGCGCTCACGGCTCCAGCTCATGACCCACCGCAAGCGCGTCAGGGGCGGGCAGCACGGTGGCGAACTCCGCATCGGTGTACTGGAGCAACTGCTGCCCTGCCTCGACGATGTCGCGCACGTACTCCGCCTGGGCGGTGGTCATGGGCCCGGCCTTGCCGCTGGCGAGGAACTCCGCGAAGCCCAGGATCACGTTGAGGGGCTGCCGGATGCTGTGGCGCAGGCCGCGCACCACCTCGGCGCGCTGCTTCGCGACCGCCGCGTCCATGCTCTGATCCAAGTGCCGGCGCGCGTCTTCGGACTCGCGGAGGCGGCGGCGGGCCTCGTCCAGCTCCTCGCGCCGGAGGGCGCTGACCTGCATGGCGCTTTCGAGGTCGGCGAGCTTCTTGCCCAGCTTCTGCTCCAGCCGCTCGGAGTACAGGCGCAGCGCGTCGCGGTCCTCGAGGGGCGGGCGCGGCGTGTCCGCGGAGGGCGCGCGCTCGCGCATCTCCCGGAGGGTCGTGAGAAGGAGGCTGGCTGACAGCGGCTTCTCGAGGAAGGCGTCGGCGCCGATCGCGTCGGCGAGCTTGCGGTCCTCGGGCTCGACGTAGGTGCCGCTGATGACGATGAGCGGGAGGCGGCGGGTGGGGGTGTCGTGGCTCCGCACTTGCGCGCAGAGTTGGAAGCCGTCCATGCCCGGCATGAGGAGGTCGCTCACGACCGCGTCCACGTCGGTGCGCGCGAGGATGTCGAGGGCGGCGCGGCCGTCCGTGGCCTCGAGCACCTCGTGGCCCTCGGTCGCGAGCACGGCGCGGAGCAGCCTGCGGCTGCTGGCCTGGTCCTCGACGATGAGGATCCTCACGGGTCCACACCCTGACTCCGGCGAGCGCCGGCCAGCACGTCCGCCACGGCCTGGAGGAGGCGCATGGTCTCGAAGGGCTTCGCGATGTAGTCGTCGCAGCCGGCGTCCAGGGCCTTCAGGTCGTCGCCCTTCATGGCGAACGCGGTCAGCGCGATGATCGGGACCGTCCTGGTGCGGGGATCGGCGCGGAGCTCGCGCGTGAACGTCAGCCCGTCCATCCCCGGCAGGCCCACGTCCATGAGGATCAGATCGGGCAGGGCAGCCTCGATCAGGCGCCGCGCCGAGGCGGCGTCCCCCGCGCCCCGGACCTCGTAGCCCTCGCTTCGGAGCAGGACGGAGGCGAGCTTCATGTTTTGCGGGTTGTCCTCGACGACGAGGATCGTGTGGGTCATGCTCAGTCCCCCGGGCGCGCGCTGTGCGGCAGCAGCACCGTGAAGGTCGAGCCCTTGCCGACCTCGCTCTCGACCGTGATGGCGCCGCCCTGCAGCTCCACGAGCTTCTTGGTCAGCGCGAGCCCCAAGCCAGAGCCCTGGTACTTGCGCGCGGCGCCGGAGTCGAGCTGCTCGAACTCGGTGAAGAGGCGCTTCAGGTCCTCCTTCTTGATGCCGATGCCCGTGTCGCGCACCCGCAACTCGATCATCTTGTCCCCGTGGGGCTGCACGGCGATGTCCACGTGGCCGGCCTCGTCGGTGAACTTCACCGCGTTGCTCAGCAGGTTGTAGAGCACCTGCCGGAAGCGGCGCGGGTCGAGCCGCATGGTCTCGAGGCGGGGCGAGACGACCGTCTTGATGACGAGGTGCTTGGCCTCGGCCATGGGCTTCAGCACGGAGCACACCTCGTTGACGGCCTTCGCGGGCGAGAACGCCTCGGGCAGCAGCTCCATCTTGCCCGACTCCACCTTGGCGAGGTCGAGCACGTCGTTGATCAGCTGCAGCAGGTGGCGGCCGCTGTTCTGGATGTCGCCGAGGTACTCCTTCTGCTGGTGGTTCAGCGCCCCGGCCTTGCCGGTGGCGATGAAGTCCGAGAAGCCGATGATGCCGTTGAGCGGCGTGCGCAGCTCGTGGCTCATGTTGGCGAGGAACTCGCTCTTGAGGCGGTTGGCCTCCTGCACGCGCAGGTTCTGCACCTCCAGCTCCCGGTTGCGCTGCTCCAGCTGCACCTGCAGGCGCCGCTGCTCGGTGATGTCGCGCGCCGCCGCGAACACGCCCTTCAGCCTGCCCTCGGTGTCGCGGAACGTCGTCGCGTTGTACGACACGTCGGTGGTGCCGCCGCTGCGCGCGCGCAGGGTCAGCTCGAAGTTCGTGAGCTTGTCGTCCGCGAGGGTGCGACGCACGCCGTCCTCGGCCCGCTGCGGGTCGGTGAAGTAGTTCTTGATCGGCGTGCCCACGAGCGTCTCGCGCGGGACGCCCGTCAGCTGCTCCATCTGCCTGTTGACGTCCGTGATGACGCCCAGCGGGTCGGTGGTCACGAGCGCATCGATGCTCGACTCGATGAGCCCGCGGTTGTAGTTCTGCGACTCGCGGATCCGCTCCTCGAGCTTCTTCTGCTCGGTGATGTCGCGCGCCGCCGCGAAGACGCCGCGGACCTTGCCGGTCGTGTCGAAGAACGTCCCCGCGTTGAAGGAGACGGGGATCTTCTGGCCGCTGCGCTTCCGCAGGACCAGCTCGTAGTTGGTCACGAGGTTCTCCTTCAGGGTTTTCTGGACGCCGGCCTTGGCGCGGTCGGGGTCGGTGAAGAGGTCGTGGAACGGGCTGCCCACGAGCTGCTTGCGCGTGTAGCCCGCGAGCTTCACCATCTGCTCGTTGACGTCGGTGATGACGTAGTCCGGGTCCACCGTGACCAGCGCGTCGGGGGAAGCCTCGATGAGGCCGCGGTTGTAGTTCTGCGACTCGCGCAGCTTCTCCTCCGTGCGCTTCTGCTCGGTGATCTCGCGCGCGCTGGCGAAGATGCCGGCGGTCTTGCCCTCGGTGTCCTTGAAGATGGCGGCGTTGAACGACACGAGCGTGTTGCGGCCGCCCTTGGACTTGAGCACCACCTCGTAGTTGGTGACCGAGCCCTCCGTGAAGGTCTTGCGCACCCCCGCCGCGGCGTTGTCGGGGTCGGTGAAGTAGTTCTTGAACGAGCTGCCGATCAGCTCCTCCCGCGTGTAGCCCGTCAGCTTGACCATCTGCTCATTCACGTCGGTGACGATGATGTCGGGATCGACCGTGACCAGCGCATCAGGACTGGCTTCGATGAGCGAGCGGTTGTAGTGCTGCGACTCCTTGATCTGCTCCTGCAGGCGCTTCTGCTCGGTGATGTCGCGCGCCGCCGCGAAGATGCCCTTGACGAGGCCCTCCGTGTCCTTGAACACCGACGCGTTGAACGACACGTGGATGTCGCGGCCATGCCGGCTGCGCAGCACGAGCTCGTAGTTCGTCACCGCGGCCTTGTCGAAGGTCTGCCGGACGCCCGACGCCGCGCGCTCGGGGTCGGTGAAGTAGTCGGGGAACAGCGACCCCACCAGCTCGTTGCGGCCGTAGCCGGTGAGCTTGACCATCTGCTCGTTGACGTCGGTGATGACGTTCTCGGGGTTGACGGTCACGAGGGCGTCGAGGCTCGACTCGATCAGCGAGCGGTTGTAGTTCTGGGACTCGCGGATCTGCGCCTCGAGCTTCTTCTGCTCGGTGATCTCGCGCGCGGCCGCGAACACACCCTTCAGCTTGCCGTCGGTGCCTTTGAAGGTGGTCGCGTTGTAGGACACGATGGTCTCGCGGCCCGCGCCGGAGCGGATGGTCAGCTCGTAGTTCGTGACCTTGTCCTCGGCCAGCACGCGCCGGATGCCATCCTCGGCGCGGCGGGGGTCGGTGAAGTAGTCCTTCATCGGCGTGCCGACGATCTGCTGGCGCGGCGCGCCGGTGAGCACCTCCATCTGCCGGTTGACGTCGGTGATGATGCCGAGGGGGTCGGTGGTCATCAGCGCGTCGACGCTCGACTCGATGAGGCCGCGATTGTAGTTCTGCGACTCCTTGATCTGCTCGGCCAGGCGCTTCTGATCCGTGATGTCGCGCGCCGCCGCGAAGATGCCCTTCACGTCGCCGTCCGTGTCCTTGAACACCGACGCGTTGAACGACACCACCGCCTCCTTGCCGTCCTTCGTGCGCAGCACCAGCTCGTAGTTGGTGACGAAGCCGGCCTCGAGGGTCTGGCGCACCCCTGCAGCGGCGCGCGCGGGGTCGGTGAAGTACTGGGGGAAGGAGGTGCCGATGAGCTGCTTGCGCGTGTAGCCCGTCACGCGCACCATCTGCTCGTTGACGTCCGTGACCGTGAGGTTGGGATCCACGGTGACGAGCGCGTCCAGCGAGGCCTCGATGAGGCCGCGGTTGTAGTTCTGCGACTCGCCCATCCGCTCCTCGAGCCGCTTCTGCTCGGTGATGTCGCGCGCCGCCGCGAAGATGCCCTTCACGCGGCCCTCGGTGTCCTTGAAAACCGACGCGTTGAACGACACCACCGCCTCCTTGCCACCCTTGGCGCGCAGCACCAGCTCGTAGTTCGTCACGAAGCCCTTGCTGAACGCCTGCCGCACGCCGGCCGCGGCGCGCGCGGGGTCGGTGAAGTACTCCTTGAACGGGCTGCCGATCAGCTCGTCGCGCGAGTAGCATGTGACCCTCACCATCTGCTCGTTGACGTCGGTGATCACCAGGTTGGGGTCCACGGTGACGAGCGCGTCCAGCGAGGCCTCGATGAGGCCGCGGTTGTAGTTCTGCGCCTCGCGCATCTGCTCCTCGAGGCGCTTCTGCTCGGTGATGTCGCGCGCGCTCGCGAAGATGCCCTTCACGCGCCCCTCGGTGTCCTTGAACACCGACGCGTTGAACGACACGACCGCCTGCTGGCCGCTGGCCGAGCGCAGCACCAGCTCGTAGTTGGTGACGAAGCCCTCCTCGAGGGTCTTCTGCACACCCGCGACGGCGCGGTCGGGCTCGGTGAAGTAGTCGGCAAACCTGGAACCGATGAGCTCCACGCGCGTGTACCCCGTGACCTTCTCCATCTGCCGGTTGACGTCGGTGATGATGTTGTCGGGATCGACGGTGATGAGCGCGTCGAGGCTGGCCTCGATGAGGCCGCGGTTGTAGTTCTGCGCCTCGCGGATCTGCGCCTCGAGCTTCTTCTGCTCGGTGACGTCGCGCGCGGCCGCGAACACGCCCTTCAGCTTGCCGTCGGCGCCGCGGAAGGTGGTGGCGTTGTACGACACCGTCGTCTGCTCGTTGGCCGCCCCGCGGATGGTCAGCTCGTAGTTGGTGACCTTGTCCTCCTCGAGCACGCGCCGGATGCCCTCCTCCGCGCGGGCGGGGTCGGTGAAGTAGTTCTTGAACGGCGTGCCGATGAGCCGGTCGCGTGCGAGCCCCGTGACGCGCTCCATCTGCTTGTTGACGTCGGTGATGATGCCGACCGTGTCGGTGGTCATCAGCGCGTCGATGTTCGACTCGATGAGGCCGCGGTTGTACTCCTGCGACTCCATGAGCTGCTGGGTGAGCTTCTCCTCCTCGGTGATGTCCTTGCTGACGAGCAGGAAGCCGATCGGCTCCCCCTTGGGGCCGCGCCGCACCGTCATGACGACGCGCGCCGTGAAGACCTGCCCGCTCTTGCGGCGGCGCTTGAGGATGCCCTCGTACTTGCCCTTCTCCAGCGCCACGCGCAGCACGTCGCGGGCCTTGCCGGACTTGACGTCCTCGGGGATGTGGAGGGCGCTGGCGTTCATCCGGCCCACGACCTCCTCCGGCGCGTACCCGTAGATGCGCCGCGCGCCCTCGTTCCACAGCAGGATGTTGCCCTCGAGGTCCTTGGCGATGACCGAGTACTCCGTGGAGGACTCCAGCACGTTCTGGAGGAACTCGCGGTAATCTCCGATCTTCCCGAGCGTCAAATCGGCGGTCAAGAGCGACATCTCCAGCGACGAGGCGAGACCAAGTCTCCGCGGGCCCGGGGGTTCCTCCGGAGCGCAGCAAGGATCAAGCCGCGTCTGGCCCCGGCGCACGTCGTGGCGTCTGTTGCAAGCGCGACAGACAATCGCGCCCTGCGGCGCGGCGCCAGGTGCGGCGCGATCCGAAGCCCTTTCGGACCTTGGCCGGAAAGGATCATTGCGTGCGTTCCCACACCTTCCGAGCCGCGTCCTGCGCGCGGGCGACGGCGTCGTTCGCGGACAGCGTCGGCTCGAGGACGAGCACGAGCAAGCGCCCGCCCGGCAGCGCAGAAGCCGCCAAGCAGCCCGCGTCGGACACCGACAGCACGACGCGCGGCAAGGCCTGCGCGCCGAGGCAGCGCAGAGCCACCTGCTGCTGCAGGTACCCACCCACCACCGCCGCACCCAGCGCCTCCGGCACCATCCCGGACGGCAGCTGGGCGGCCACGACCTGCCCGAACCCATCGAGGAGCGCCGCGCCACGCACGGGGCCACGCGCGAGGTCCTGGAGAATCGAGCGCGCGGCGGTGTCGAGCGCCGCCGACGCGGCGGGGCCGCGCGGTGCCGCGGCCGCCCCGCCCGCCGGCGGCCCGGCCGGCGCGAGGAGGCCACGCGCGAGCGCGATGTCGGGCGCCTGCTGCAGCACGGCGCCCACGCGGCGCGGGAGCTCGGTGTCGTAGCGGAACGTCGTTTTCACGAGGAAATCCGAGGCGCCGCGCTCCATCGCGCGCATCGCCACGCCCTCGCTGCCCTGGCCCGTCAGGAACAGCACCGGCAGCTCCGGCCGCTGCCGCCGCAGGGCGTCGAGCAGCTCGAGGCCGTCACCGTCCGGGAGGCGGTAGTCCAAGATCGCCACGTCGAACCGCTCCGTCGCCGCGCGGAGCATCGCCTCCTTCAACGTCGCGGCGCGGGTCACGGCCCAGCCGGGCTCGGCGTTGAGGGCGATCGTCGCGAGCTTCGCCTGGGCAATCGTCGTCCTCGACGAGCAAGATCTTCGTCATGTGAGCCTTCCGCCCTCGCCCCATCGGCCCTCGCGCTCAAGGCTTCCCCAGCCAGGGCCGTTCCGGCCGCCATCAGGGCGACGGCCCGGTCCGTGCATCGAACGGAGGTTCTGGCCCGGCCGAAGCCACGGCGACCTCGAGCCCCCTGGCGCCGGCCGGCTCCGAGCGGAAGTACGCGTCCAGCGCCGCCGTCACGGTGCTCGCCATGCTCCGGCCCCCAAGGAGCTTGAAGGCGTGCAGCCGCATGACCAGCTGCGTCGGGAGCTGGACCTTGATCTCGCGGAGCGCGTGCTCCGCGTCCGCGGGCGCGTGATCGCGCAGCAGGCGCGCGACCGTGGCCTCATGGGATTCCGTCGTCATGGCGGTCGGTCTTCGACCGCCGCGAGGGCGGATAAGCAGGTGTCTGTGGAGCGCACCACAGACCACGTGGCGTGTTCGCGCGCACGCACGAAGCGCGCCGAGCGCGCGGCTGCGCTCGGGCAAGGAGCGAAGGCAAAGAAGAGGGAGGCGCGGGCGGACCGTTTGGGAGGGAGGCGGAAGGAGGCGACCCGCCCGCGTCAGAGGGAACTCAGTTGGACGGCCCGACGGGGCCGAGACCCGAGCCGCCGGGGCTCGTGCCAGGCGCGCCCGCGCCGGGGCCTGCGCCCGCGCCGGTGGCGTCGCCGCCGGGCGCGCTGGTCGCGCCCGCGCCGTCCACGGCCGCGCGCGACGCGAGCTCCTGGGCGCGCATGCGGTCGAAGTACATGTCCAGCGCAGCCTCGACGGTCTGCGAGATGTTGTTCTCGCTGAACAGCTTCAGCGCGTGCAGCTTGATGTGCTGCCGGATGGGCAGCTTGACCTTGATGCTCTTGCGCGAGGTCAAGTCGCGGCGGTTCTCGTCCGCATAGAGCCCCCATTCAGGAACGTCGCTTTCATCGAACTGCTTGGCCATGTGAATCCACCACCGACCGGCGCTCCGCGCCGACCCGAAGCCCCAGGCGCCATCGGCTCCAAGACCGCAGCGCCCCGCAGCCCGCGGGTAGCGCAGCTTGGAGCGTTCCCCATGAAGCCGCTTGCTCGGAGGGCCAAGATGCAAAGGCCGGTTTTCCCCGAAAGGCCGGGGTTGGCCTGCGGGGCCCCGGCCGTCAGGGCCCTCGCCTCGCCTCGTGCGTGGGACGCGTCCGGCGGCCCCGGGCCGGTGGCCCGAAGGCCCGCTCGCGGCGCTAGTTGTTCAGGTCGCTGAAGACCTTCTCCTTGCGGTAGCCCGTCGCTTCCCAGCGCCGCTGCGGCCAGTTCTGGTACACGATGAGCTGGCGCTTGATGTAGTCGGCGCACGACGCCCAGTACCGCTCCCAGGCCTCGTCCTGGGGGTCCGCGTCCGCCTTGCGGTCGCGGGCCGGAGGGCTCCCTTCCTCCGAGGGGTGGGTCAACGGGCGGCGATGCCCCTTCGTCGGCTTGAAGGTTTCCTCCGGACGCCCGCCGGGTGCCGGGCTCGCCCGCGGACAGCGCGGCACCGGAACGTTGAAGGAACCCGGCCGCTTGGCTCGCTCCCGTTGCCCGTCCCCCCGCTCCCCGGACTGAGGTTCACCGGCGCCCTCGCAGCGCTGAGCCCCGAGCAGCGCCGCGCGCTCCTGGAGCGGGGCCGCGCGGGGCTCGCGGAGGCGCGGCGGGCCGTCGAGCCCCTCGTCGAGCAGGTGCGCGCGCGCGGCGACGACGCGCTGCGCGAGCTGACCCTGCGCTTCGACGGCGCGCGCCTCGAGCGCATCGAGGTGAGCGACCGCGAGCGGCAAGCCCTGGCGCGCATGGCGCGGCCCGATGACCGCAAGGCCCTCGCGCGCGCGGCCAAGCGCATCCGCGCGTACCACGCGAGGCAGAAACCGAAGCCGTTCAAGGTCAAGGTCGAAGGCATCGACCTGGGCTGGCAGCCGGTGCCGCTCGATCGCGTGGGGGTCTATGTGCCCGGAGGCCAGGCCAGCTATCCGAGCACCCTGCTGATGGGCGTGCTGCCCGCGAAGCTCGCGGGCGTGGCCGACGTGGTGGTGTGCACGCCGCCGCGGCGCGACGGCTCCATCCATCCGCTCCTCGCGGCCGCGGCGGAGGAAGCCGGCGCGGACCGGCTGTTCCGCGTCGGCGGCGCGCAGGCGATCTTCGCGCTCGCGTGGGGCACCGCGACGATCCCCGCGGTGGACAAGATCGTGGGCCCTGGGAACGTGTACGTCCAAGCCGCGAAGCAGCTCGTGCACGGCCAGGTCGGCGTGGACATGCTCGCCGGGCCGAGCGAGGTGCTGGTGATCGCCGACGACACCGCGCCGCCGCGCCTCGTCGCGCTGGAGATGGCCGCGCAGAGCGAGCACGACCCCGGCGCGGCCAGCGTCGTCGTCGCGCTGTCCCAAACCCTGACGAAGCAAGTCGAGGCCGAGCTCGCGGCGCTGCTGCCCTCGATGGCGAGGCACGCGACCATCGAGCGGGCCCTCGCCGCGAACGGCGCGCTGCTGACCGCGGGCTCGCTGGAGGAGGCCCTCGCCTTCGCGAACGCACACGCGCCCGAGCACCTCGTGCTGATGGTCAAGAACCCGCGCGCCGCGCTGGCCAAGGTGAAGCGCGCGGGGAGTGTGTTCCTCGGCCCGCTGAGCCCCGTGGCCATGGGCGACTACGGCGCCGGCACGAACCACATCCTGCCCACCGCAGGCAGCGCGCGCTTCAGCTCGGGCCTCAGTGTGCTCGACTTCGTCACGTGGGTGCAGTGGCAGCAAGCATCCCAAGCAGGAGCGGGCCGCGTGGCGCCCGACGTGGCGCGGCTTGCGCACGCGGAAGGCCTGCAAGCCCACGCGGCCGCGGCCGAGGCGCGGCTCGACCTCGCGCGCGCGACGCGCAAGCGCTAGCGTGGTCGCGCGCTCAGGCGCTCGCCGGCGCGGGCTGGTAGGTGCTCACGCGCGACGCGATGCTGAAGTCGTTGCCGCCGTCGGCGACGCCCGGCAAGGGCACCGGCGCGGGCACGGGCGCCGCCGCGCCTTGGGGCGTGACCTCGACGCTGTAGTGGTAGCGGCCGGTGCCCGTCATGCAGGGCCCCGCCGGGATCGTGCCGTTGGGGACGCCGCAGAGCGGGCGCACGAGCACGGTCGCGGTGCCGTTGTTGCTCGTCACGGCGGGCAGCGAGCGGTTGTCGGGGGTCGTGATGGTGACGCTGAACTCGTCGTTGCCCGAGGCCGTCGTGGGGTCGGGCACGTCGTCGATCCACGTGAGGGTGAACTCGATGGCGGTGACGTTGGTCGCGTTGACCATGATGTCGCCCTCGGCCGGCGTGCCGCCCTGCGCGTTGCCGGACGCGCTCGGGCCGGCCGCGCTGGTCTCGCGGAAGGTCGTGCCCGGGGGCAGGTTGCCGCCGCCGCCGGTCGCCGTGCCAGCGGGCGCCTGGGTGCCCTCGTAGTAGAAGATGGCCACCATCGCGGCGACCAGGATGACCGCGCCCAAGATGCCGACGACCGTGTCCTTGTTCATGCGGATCGGGCCCTCGCAGCGCGCGGGAAGCAAGGACCCGGCTCATAGGCTTTGCGGTGGCCCGCCGCCTCCCCTCCCGACCGCTCAACGCGCGGCCGCCGGCGGCGTCAGACGACGCCGAAGAACCGCTCCTCGCGGTGGGCGGGGTTCAGCGGCCCCTTGATCGGCACCTTCGTGCCACAGAAGTTGCAGAAATTCTCCTGACCCTTGGTCGTCAGGTGCCACGCGCGGATCTCGAAGCCCCAGCGGTCCACCACGACCCGGCCGCAGCCGTGGCAGTGCGTGTCCTCGAGCGGGTGGCCGTGCACGTTCCCCAGGTACGCGTACTTCAGCCCCACCTCGCGCGCGATCGCGTAATGCTTCTCCAGCGTCTTGATCGGCGTCATCGGCAGGTCGAGCATCTTGTAGTCGGGGTGCCAGCGGAGGAAATGGATCGGCATCAGCTCGCCGAACTCGTCGTAGACCCGCTGGCACAGCTCCCTGCAAGCCGCGAGGTCGTCGCCCACCTCCGGCACGACGAGGTCGGTGATCTCCACGTGCACCTCCGTCTCGGTGCGCAGGAGGT
>DASYRW010000014.1:0-13109 GCA_036003985.1 Thermoplasmatota archaeon | reverse complement strand
CGGGCGGTCCGGCCCAGCCCGCGCGCAGGAGCGCCGCGCTGGACGCGCGCGCCAGCTCCGCCTGCGCGACCGCGCCCGCCGCGTCGCGCGCGACCACGTCCGCAGCGCGCACGTGGCCTGCCCAGCCGAGCGCGCGCGCGTGGTAGTGCGCGAGGGTCCCGTCGCGCCACGCGAGCTCGCCGTGCACGGGTCGATCACCCCGGTCGCCGTGGATCCAGAACACAACGTCGCGCACGTCGGCCGCGCCGTTCCGGTCGCGCACCTCCGCCCAGAGCAGCGCACCGAGACCGAAGGGCAGAGGCGCCCACGCTCCGCCTTGGAGGACCGGGACCGCGTTCGCCACCCGCACCTCGACGGCGACGCTCTGCGCGAGGCCCGGCAGCAGGAGCAGCAGCAGCGCGAGGGCCGCGAGGGCCTTGGCCGATGCGCGCGCTCCGCCCCTCCGCCCCATGCGATCGAGGAACGGCCGCGCCACCACGGCATCAGCCCTGTGTCCCACGCAGGGATGGGTCCTTGTTCGTCCGCGCCGGGCACGCGCGGCCCAGGGCGAGGTGCAACGCCCAAGGGTTCAAGGCGCGCGACCCCGCAGGCTCGCCGCACTTGAAGCTATGCGTCAACGGTTAAGCCGAACTCCGGCCGAGGGCCGGCTGTCGGTGAACCCATGCGGGCGAACGGTCCTGGCGCGGCGGTTGCGTTCTGGGTGGCTGCTCTGCTGGCGACCACGGCCCTGCCCACGGCGAGCGGCACGGACTCGCTGGTCAACGTCGGCAACGTCGCGCCGCTCGTGGTGTCGGTGACCCTCCCCGGCAGCAGCGTCAGCCCCACGGCGGGCTCGACCACCGCCGTCGCCACGACCATCGTCGTCAGCGACGCCAACGGCTACAACGACATCAGCAGCGTGGCCGTCCTGGTCCTGAAGCCCGACGGCTCCACGACCCACGTCGCGAGCGCGGCCGCGACCTTCGACACCGGCTCGGCCCTCACCGCGACCTACACCTACAGCTTCAACATGAACTTCTACGACGACCCCGCCTTGACGACCTCGACGTACAAGGTCAAGGTCACCGTCACCGACAGCCAGGGCGCGAGCGGCACCAACCTGGCGAGCCTGGCGGTGTTCAACTACGCCGAACTCGCGGCCCTCACCCTCGGCGCGGCGAGCCTCGACATGGGCTCGTCGCTCGACCCCGGCGACACGAGCAGCGCCGTGAGCCTGGGCGTGACCAACGCCGGCAACGTCCAGATCGACGCGCAGGTGAGCGGCACCGACCTGGCCCACGACACCGAGAGCGCGAGCATCGACGTGGGCAACATGGCCTACAGCACCGCGAGCGACATGAGCGGCAGCGCCGCGCTGGGCAGCGGCGCCACCACCTTGAGCAGCTTCAACCTCGCGAAAGGCGCGTCGAGCTCCAAGGACCTGTACTGGCAGCTCACGGTCCCCGACGGCGCGGACCAGTGGGTGCCGAGCGGCGACTACACCGGCACGCTGACCGTCGCGGCCGTCTCGGGTTGAGGTGCGAGCATGCAGCGACGCGCGTTGGCGATGGCGATGGCGGGCCTCGTGGGCCTGGCGGGAGCGCTCCTGCCCCTGGCGGCGGGCGCGCCCATCAACAACAACGCCAACGTGGCCAACAAGGCGCCGACGCTCTACTCCGACGCCATCCCCTCGTCCGCGAGCCCCACCTCCGGCACGACCACCAGCATGTGGGTCGAGGTGACCTTCGAGGACGGCAACGGGCACAACGACCTCGACGGCGCGACCGTCACCGTGTACCAGAGCGACAACAGCACCGTGGAGGTCCCGTCGGGCAGCGCCACCAAGACCGGCGGGTCGGGCAAGCGCGGGACCTACAACTACAGCTTCGACATGGACTACGACGACGCGGCTGGCACGTACTACGTGCGCGCCACCGCCTCCGACCGCGCGAGCGCGTCCGCCACCGCGTACCTGAGCTTCACCTATGGCAGCCTCGCGGCCCTCTCCCTCAGCGTGAGCAGCGTCACCCTCAACCCCGCCGGCGACGAGAACGCCGAGCTGCAGCCCGGCGAGGACAGCCGCAGCGACCCCGCCAGCGTCACCATCAGCAACGCTGGGAACGCGCCCCTCGACCTCCAGTTCAGCGGCACGGACCTCACCGGGCCCGGCGGCGCCACGATCCCCGTCGCGAGCATCCTGTACAGCCGCAGCAGCGACATGAGCAGCGAGACGGCCTTCGGCGCCACGGCGCAGACCGACACGGGGTTCAACCTCGCGACGGACGGCTCGAAGAGCGCGTACTTCGCCGTGACGATCCCCGAAGGGGTGCCCGCCGGGAGCTACGCGGGCACGATCACCCTGGCGGCCGTCGCCGGCTGAGCCTGTCCAAAGTGCACTTTCGCCCGCTGTGGGTGTCGGTGCGACCCGCCCATTCCGCCGCGCAGACGCCCCGGCCGTTCTCCCACAGCTTGATGGCGGGCCCCGCCAAGACGAGGGCCGGTGGTCGCCGTGGCGGGCAGGGTCCTCATCGTGGATGACGAGCCAGACATCCGGAGGAGCCTCGCCGACCTGCTGGGCTACCTGCCCGACTGCGAGACCGTCATCGCCCAGGGCTTCCAGGACGGCCTCGCCAAGGCGCGGCAGGGCGGCTGGGACATCATCATCAGCGACGAGCGCATGCCCGACGGCCGCGGCGTCGACCTGCTCACGCAGCTGAGCCGCGAGCTGCCCGACACGCACCGCGTGCTCATGAGCGCCTTCAGCGACTTCGACATGCTGCTGCGCGGGCTCAACGCGGGCCACATCGACCACTTCATCCAGAAGCCGTGGGACCCCACCCACGTGCTCGAGTGGGTCGAGAAGACCATGAAGGAGCGCGCGGCGTGGGGCCACGCGCGCCCCGTGCGTCACAGCCCCTTCAAGCGCGTGGGCATGGGCGCCATCGGCGGCGACGGCGCGACGCCGGCCGCCCTCGCAGCGCAAGCCCCGCCGGCGCAGCAACCGCTCACCATCGTCCGTCGTGCCCTCGCGCCTCGGCCCATCGCCGTCGCGGCGCCCGCGGCGGCGCCCCTCCAGGCGCCTGTCCCCGTCCCCGCCCCCTCGCAGGCACCGCACCTCGCCCCAGCGCCCGCGCCGCCCGCGCCGGAGCCCGGGCAGCCGGCCCTGACCCAGCCCGCGCTTGCACCGCAGCCTGCTGCGCCGCTGCAGGAACCCGCGCCTGCGATCGTCGGGCCCGCCGCGACGCCCGCGCTCCTGCCGGCGTCCGAGCCGGCGCGTGCGCCGCCCGCGCCCGAGCTCGGGTCGCCCCCGCTCCCCGCCGCAGCCCCCACCGCCGAGCAGGCCGCGCGCAACCTCGACAACCATCTTGCGGGCATCGCCGAAGTGCTGCGGTGGGCGGCCGAATCGAAGAGCGGCGACGAGAAGCTGCTCTACGTGCGCATGGCGCTCAAGCGCCTCGAGGGCACGCAGCGCACCCTCGAGACCATGGGCGCGCGCTAGGGCCGATTCGGACGAGGGCCGGACTGGTCCTCGACGGCCCCGAAGCCCCTCGCCGCCGGGCTTATGCTCCAAGCCCGTGTCCTAGCTGCCAGGTGGCCCGCGTGCCGCGCAGGATCCTTGTCATCGACGATGAGCCGGACGTCCGCCGGAGCCTCCAGGACCTCCTTGGCTACCTCCCCGACGTCGACGTCGTGGTGGCCAACGGCTTCCGGGAGGGCCGCGCCCTGGCCCAGCAAGCAGCGTGGGACATCATCATCAGCGACGAGCGCATGCCCGACGGCCGCGGCGTCGACCTGCTGACCGAGGTCAGCAAGGAGCACCCGGAGATCCACCGCGTGCTGATGAGCGCCTTCAGCGACTTCGACATGATGCTGCGCGGCGTCAACGCGGCGCACATCGACCACTTCATCCAGAAGCCGTGGGACCCCAGCGTGGTGCTCGGCTGGATGGAGCGCACCCTCAAGGAGCGCGCCAGCTGGGGCGGCGTGCCCCGCACGGTGCGCAGCGGGCCTTTCCGCCGCGTCGGCGCGGCGGGACCGCAGCGGCTGTGACCCAGCGGCCCAGGGCCCCTGGGCGAAGGTTCCTTGCGCCGGCCGTCCGAGGCCGGAGCGGTGGCTTCCCCCTGCGCGCAGCCAAGCCTCTCGCCCTCGCGGCGGTGCTGCTCCTCTCCGCCCTGGCCCTCAGCGACGCGCAGGCCCCGAGCCTCGGCGTCACGCCGCCGCAGGTGGACCTCCTCGACGCGCAGCGCGGCGAGGGCTACGAGGTCCAAGTCGAGGTGCAGAACCAGTTCGACACGCCCACCGAGGTCACCCTCACGCCCCTCGGCGAGACGGGCAACTGGACCACCAGCGATCCCGCGAGCGGCTTCCAGGTTCCAGCCCGCACCAACCAGGCCATCACCCTGACGATCGCCGTGCCCGGCGACGCGCCCAATGGCCTGCACACGGGCTTCCTGCAATTGATCGCGGAGCCCAAGGAGCAGCCCACCGGCAGCGGCTTCGCGCTGCGCTACGCGGTCGCGGTGGTGCTCAACGTCACCGTCGGCGGCGAGGCCGTGGTCAAGCTGCGCTGGAGCGACGCGGAGGCCAACGACGTCGAGCAGGGCTCGATGCCCGACGTCGCGGTGCTGGTGCGCAACGAAGGCAATGTGCGCGCGACGCCCAGCGCCACCGCGCGCATCCTCGCGCCCGACGGCGCGACGCTGCTGCTGACGGGCCAAGGCGAGCTCGAGGAAGCAGGCGACGCCGGCCAGCTCGGCCTGCGGCCTGGCCAGACCGCCACGGTGCGCTTCCGCTTCGACGGCGCGCCGCTCGCGGCCCGCAGCGAGCCGTACCGGGCGGAGCTGCGGAGCACGGGCCCCGGCGAGCTCGCCGAGCGGCTCCCCTTCCACGTGGTGCCGGTCGGCACCCTCGGCAAGGAGGGCGCGCTGCGCTTCCTCGCCCACGAGCCGTGGGTGGACCCCGGCAAACCCGTGAAGGTCACCGCGGTCTTCGAGAACACCGGCCAAGCCCTCATCAGCGCCGCGAAGTTCACCGGCGAGGTCAGCCTCGACGGCCAGCTCGTGGCGGTCCTGGACACGGACGCGCTGGTGGTGCCCGCGGGCCGCAGCGCGAACCTCAGCGCCTTCTTCACACCGGCGGAGCCAGGCGTCTACGCGATCCGCGGCCAGGTCACGTTCGACGGCTTCACGAGCGAGCCCAACGACAGCCTGCTCAACGTGCGGGCGCAGGCCGCGCGCACGAGCGGCCAGGGGGCGGGCCTCGCGCTGCCCCTGGGCGCGTGGGCCGTCGGCGGGCTCGCAGCGCTCGCCCTCGCCGGGAGCCTCGTCGCGGTGGCGGCGAAGCGCCGCCGGAACCGCAAGGCTCCGGAGGAACGCCGCTCGAAGCGCCGCTAAGGGCGCATCGGCCCAGCGGCCGTGCGGGCGTTGCGCCGGTTCTCCCAGCGTCCCGAGGCCGCGCGACCTTAAGGCCGGCCGCGCGAGGACATACGCGGGCCGCGCCGGAGCATGGCGCCGCGGGCGCGCCCGCCAGGTCGGGGGTTCACCGTTGCCGGACGACGATACGGACGCGACGAAGCTCGGGATGGCGCCGCTGGTCAGCGGGCCCTACGTCACGCTCGCGGCGGTCGTCGCGGTGGCGCTGGCGACGCGCATGTTCCCGGAGCTGCCCAACCCCTCGCTGATCCTGCTCATGGTCGTCGTCTATGCGACCTTCAGCGGCGGCCTCCGCGGCGGCTTCATCAGCGCGGGCATCGTGCTGGCCTACGCCCTGGCCGCCTTCGCGCAGCCCGCGCAGGCGTTCGTGTACGCGCCGCCCGAGATGGGCTACGTGGCGATGCTGCTGCTCACCGTGCCCACGACCGTGCTGATGGTGGGCTTCCTGGGCCGCCGCGCCGCGCGCGCGGTGAAGCTCCAGGTGGCCAACACGCGGCTGCAGGAGCTCGACGCGCTGAAGACGCAGTTCATCAACAACGCCGCCCACGAACTGCGCACGCCCCTCACGCCGATCAAGACGCAGATGCACATCCTCAAGAGCGCCGAGTGGGCGTCGATGAACGACAAGCAGCAGCGGGCCCTCAGCATGATGGACCGCAACATCGAGCGGCTGAACCTCTTGGTGCAGGACCTGCTCGAGGTCGCGCGCCTCCAGACGGGCCGCCTGCCCCTGGATCTCCAGCCCCTGGACCTGGGCAGGCTCGCGGCCGAGGCCGTGGACAGCTTCCGCGAGCCCGCGCGCGAGTCCGGCTTGAGCCTGGAGATGCCCGACGGCCAGCCCGTGCACGTCCAGGGCGACCCGAAGCGCCTCATCCAGGTGATGTTCAACCTGCTCAGCAACGCGTGCAAGTTCACGCCGCGCGACGGCAGCATCCGCGTGCTCGTGGAGCGCGACGGAGCCGAGGCCGTGGTGCGCGTGCTCGACACGGGCCGCGGCATGAAGTCCCAGGACATCCAGAAGCTCTTCGCGCCCTTCACGCAGGTCCACGATCCCAACGACGTGGCCCAGCCTGGCTCGGGCCTGGGCCTGTACATCTGCCGCGGCATCGTGGAGCAGCACGGCGGCACCATCTGGGTCGAGAGCGACGGCCTCGGGAAGGGCGCCACCGTGGCCTTCCGGCTGCCCCTCCTCCACGGCGGCCCCCGCATCGCGAGCGGGAGTGGCGAGGGCGCGCCGCGTGCGAGGCTGCCCGGCTGACCGGCGCGGCTGTCCGCGCGTGCGTCACAAGCCTTGATGCCACGACTGGCCGCTCGGCGCCCCATGGGGAGGGCCGCTGCGACCCGCGACGAGGCGCCACATCCTGCAGGGGCAGCCTTGTTCGAGCGCCTCTTCGAGGCCGCGCCCGACGCGATCCTGGTGGCCGACGCCGACGGACGCATCGTGCTCGCCAACGCCTGCGCCGCGGCCCTCTTCGGGCGCGCGGCCGCCGCGCTCCGGGGCATGGCCCTCGACGCGCTGCTGCCCGCCGCGCGTGGCCGGGCGCCGGGCGAAGCCCTCGAACTTGAGGGCGTCCGGGCGGACGGTGCGACGTTCCACGCCGAGGTCAGCCTCGTCGAGATCGCCACCGCCCAAGGTCCCCTGGTGAGCGCGGCGATCCGCGACGTGGGCGAGCGCAAGCGGCGCGAGGCGGTGCGCCAGCGGGCCGAGGCCGAGCTGGAGGAGTTGGAACGCCTCCGCGAGGTCGAGCGGCTGAAGAACAACTTCATCAACATGGCCGCTCACGAGCTGCGCGGGCCCCTCACCCCGCTGGTGGTGCAGGCGCACCTGCTGCAAACCACCCTGGGCGAGAGCCTGACCGAGCCGCAGCGGCGCGCCGTGGACATCCTCGCGCGCAACGTGGGCCGCCTCGCGGAGCTCACCGCTGATCTCCTCGACGTGGCGAGCATCGAGGCGCGCAGCATCGGGCTGGTGCGCGCGCCCGCGGACCTCAGCAGCGTGGTCCAGGACGCCGCGCTCACCGCCGCGGACGAAGCTGCGCATCGCCGCGTGCGCCTCGAAGGCCGGATCGCCGCGGGCATCACCGCCGACCTCGACAGCACGCGGATGGGCCAAGCCCTGCTGCATCTGCTCCTGCACGCCGTGCGCGCCGTGCCCGCCGGCAGCCGCGTGGACCTGCGCGCGGGCACCGAGGGGCCCGACGCGGTCGTCGAGATCGCGTTCCCTGGCCCGCCCCTGGACCCTCGCGACGCCGGCCGCGTGTTCGAGCCGTTCGCGGCGCCCGGCAAGGACGGCCTCCCGGCCGGCAGCTCGCGCCTCGGGCTCTACCTGAGCAAGGTCATCGTCGAGCTCCACGGCGGCCGCGTGGCGTGGGCGCAGCGCGGCGCGGACTCGGTCATCCGCTGCACGATGCCGGCGCGCGGGCGCCCCAGGGCCGTCGACCCTCACGCGGGCGTGAACCTGTAGAACACGCGGCCATCCGGCAGGTCGAGCACCTTCAGCTTCACGCGCTGGCCGATGCGCAGGCTGCCGAAGTCCGCATCGTCGAGGCGGCTGAGGATGCGCAGCGTTCTGCCAGGAGCGTCGAGCTCGACCACGCCGAGGCTGAAGGGCATGTCGTGCTCCATCCCGAGGGGCGCGCCCTTCTCGAGGGCCGTGAACGCGTAGAGCGTCCCTTCCGTGGGAAGCTCCACCCACGCGAGCTGGTCGCTCAGGCACTGGGGGCACACGACGCGGGGCTGCCAGTGCAGCGCTTGGCATTGCTTGCATTGCGTCGTGGTCAGCTTGCCCTCGCGCAGCGCTTCGAAGAAGGGGCTGATGCGCGTGTGCTCCTCGTCCTGCAGCGGGTAGAAGTCCAGCAGGTAGGGGCGCGGCGGCGGCGCGGCGGGAGCCTCGCCGCGGAAGAGCTTCATGCGCTGCCCCTCCGCGCCTGACGGCCATACACCATGATGCTGTGCGCGTTGGCGCTGCCGCTCAGGTTGTGCGCGAGCAGCACGTCAGGGTCGGGCGCCTGGCGCGGCCCCGCCTTGCCTTGGACTTGGGCCAGCAGCTCGACCGCCTGCGCGACGCCCGTGGCGCCGATGGGATGGCCGCGCGCCAGCAGGCCGCCGTCGGTGTTGATCGCCACTTCGCCGCCGATCTCGGTCTGGCCCTCGGCGATGAACGCTCCCCCTTTGCCCTTCTCGCAGAAGCCCAGGTCCTCGGTCACGATGATCTCGCTGATGGTGAAGCAATCATGGACCTGCGCGACATCGACGTCGCGCGCGGTGATGCCGCTGAGCTTGTAGGCCTCCTGCGCGGCGCGCTTGCATGGCAGCCACGTGCTCCAGCTCTGCAGGCTCGCGAGGTTGTGCCCCTCCACGGCCTGCGCGCCGCCCCACACGTGCAGCGGCTGCTCGGTGAGCTGGCGCGCGCGATCGGCGCTCGTCACCAGCACCGCGGCGGCGCCGTCGGTGATGCCGCTGCAGTCCAGCAGCCGGAGGGGCGGCGCGATCATGGGGCTGGCTTCGATCTTCTCCTTGGGGAAGAAGCGCGGGTAGTGCGCCATGGGGTTGTGCTGGCCGTACTTGCCGGCCTTGAGCCGCACGGCCGTGAGGTGGTCGCGGGTGGTGCCGTACTCGTGCATGTGCCGCTGCGCGCACATCGCGAAGAACGGCGGCGCGCTGGCGCCGTGGACGCCGTCCCACTCGCGGTCGAGCACGCAAGCCATGGAGGTCTGCAGCTCGGCGGGGTCGGGGATGTTCATCTTCTCGACGCCGATGACGAGCGCGACGTCGCTGAGGCCCGTCGCGACGGCGAGCCACGCGCTGCGGATGGCGGCTTGGCCGGACGCGCACGCCAGCTCGACGCGCTGCACCATGCGCCACGGCTGGATGCCCAGCTGCTCCGCCGCCAGCGGTGCGACGTGACTCTGGAATGCCAGGCGCTCCGGCTCCGCCGCGCCCACGAAGAGCGAGTCCACATCCGCCTTGTTCATGCCCGGCGCCGCGTCGAAGAGGGCCTTGCCTGCCTCCTGGACGAGCTCCTTCCACGTGGCGCTGCGGACGCCGAACTTGGCCATGCCCGCAGCCGCGATGGCGACTTGGCGCAAACGCCCCACCGAAGCGGAGGGCCTAGGCCGGAGCGGCACAAAAGGGTTCCGGCGGTCCTTCGCGTGCGCGGCCGAGGCCCGCGCACCGCGAGGCTCATGGCTTGGCGCAGCCTTGCGGGGGCGTGCGCAAGGTCGCCCCAGGACCGCTGACGCAGCGCTGCCGCGCCGCGGGCCAGCGCGCGCGCTTCCGGGCGGGCATGGCCGCGGCCGCGCTGCCCACGCTGGGCATCGACGAGCTGCGCGCGCTGCGCGCCCTGAGCCCCGGCGAGCTCGCGCTGCTGGGCGACTTCCTGTACTGCGTCCCCCACATCGCGGGGCGCTGGCTGCTGGAGCTCGCGGAGCGCGAGGGCGCGCTGGCGCTGCTGGAGGAGCGCAAGACGATCACCGCCGACGCGTTCGCGCGCCTCGCCGCGCAACGCCTCGGCTGGGCTGAGGAGGCGCCCGCGCGCGCCGCCGCCGAGGGCCTGCTCGCGTGGCTCGCGGAGATCCAATGGATCGCTGCCAAGGAGGGGAGCTACGTGTGGCGCGGCAAGGGCGTCGCGCGCGAGCTGGCGTTGCCCGCCGAGGACGAGGCGCACGGGCGCGAGCTCTTCGGGGGCACGCTGGCCTTCTACCGCGCGTGCGTCGCGGCCCTGCCGGACGTGCTGCGCGGCAAGCCGCCACCCATCGGCTGGGGCCCCGAGCACGCGGCGCTGTGGGACGGCGTCCTCGGCTGCCCCAACCAGTTGCTGCTGCGCCGCTTGGGCCTCGCCGTCGCACCGGAGGACCCCCAGGATGTCCTGGACCTCGGGTGCGGGCCGGGCTACAGCACCGCCGCGATCGTGGAGCATTGGCCCGCGGCGGGCATCGTCGCCGTGGACGTCTCCGACGCGACGTACCCCATCGTCGAGGAGCGGGTCCGCCTCAGCGCCGGCGCGATCGGCGTGCCCGCGAACCTGACGCTGGCGAAGCCCTGGAAGGGTTGGGGCGACGCCCTGCCCTTCCCCGACGCCAGCTTCGACGCGGTGTTCTTTCCGCTCAACGACGGCTTCATCCCAGCCCACCGCCGCCACGACGCCTACGCGGAGATGAGGCGCGTGCTGCGGCCCAAGGGCCAGCTCCTCTTGGTGACGGCGCCGCTGCCCGACGCGCAGCTTCACCCAAGGCCGTGGGAGCTGCGCGCCCACACGTGGTTCCACCACACGGTCGAGTTCGCGGTCGCGGGCTTCCAGGGCCTCGCGCCCGTGGGCGAGCACCTCGCGGCGGCGGAGGCAGCCGGCTTCGCGCGCAAGCCCGACCCGATGCGCTTCGGCGGCAACGCGTGGGTCTTCCGCGCGCCCGGTTGACCGGTGTGGTCGCATCCTCCGCGCCACCGCAAGGCACTTGGGCTGCCGACCTGCTCGCGCCCCATGCGCCGCGTCGAGGTCGTCGGCGGCAGCGTCGCGGGACTGAGCGCGGCCTGGGAATTCCTGGAGCGCGGCTGGGGCGTGCGGGTCTGGGAGGACGACCGCGACCCCGCGCGCTTCGACGCGTGCGGCGAAGCCTGGACCGAGCCGCAGCTCTGCCCCCTGCCCAAGGACCCCGAGCACGGCTTCGCGGGCAAGCTCGAGGGCTTCATGCTGCACAGCTGGCCCGCGCCGGGCGCGCACGTGACGGCGCGGCTGCCGGCGCGCGAGGCGTACATCAGCTACCGAGGCCAAGTCCAGCGGTCTTGGGCCGAGATGCTGGCGAAGCGCGGCGCGGAGCTGCGCTTCGGGCAGCGCGTGCGCGTGGCGGACCTCGACGCGCTGCAAGGCGAGCTCGTGGTCGACGCGACGGGCTGGCCCAGCCTGAGCGCGCAGCGCTTCGGCTTCCTGAAGGAGTTCCGCGCGCCGCTGCTGGCGTTCTACGCGAACGTGCCCCTCGCCGACGCGCGCTTCCCGGTCGGGTGGCTGCACGCGGTCGTGCCGAGCCACTTCAATCCCTACTCGGGCTACACGTGGATCTTCCCCCGGCCCGATGGCATCGCGAACGTCGGCGTGGGCTGGGACCCCCTCGACCCGCGCGCCCCGCCCGGCCACCGCGCCGCGCTCGCCGCGACCGAGGAGCTGCTGGACTTGGACACCACGCGCTGGGTCGGCGGCAACATCCCGCTCTGGCGCGGCCTCGACCTGGCGCACGCGCTGCATCGCCTGCCGAGCGGAGTTCCCGTCGCGGCGGTCGGCGACGCCATCGGCGCCGTCGGCCCGCTGACCGGCGACGGCATGGGGCCCGCGATGGAGACCGCGCGGCTCCTCGCGGACTGCGCGCTCGCCGGCCGGCTCGAGGACTACCCTGCCGTGCTCGCGCGCCACTTCGCGGGCCGCGACCGCGCGCACTGGCGGCTGCGGTCCTACTGGGACGGGGTCCAGGACGTGCGGCTCTTCGCGCGCGTCGTCCAGGCCCTGGATGGCCTGCCCTTCGAGGCGCTCGACCGCGACCCGAACGCGGCGGCGCGCCGGCTGCTCCGCCATCCTGGCCTCGCGGTGCGCATGGCGATGGCGCGGCCGATGGCGCGCGGGGGGTGGGCGCGGTGACCGAGGACCTCGCCGAGGACGCCCACCGCCGGATCGACGCGCTGCTGGCGGCCCTGCTCGCGGAGGAACCGCCGGACGTCGCCGAGGCGCTCGGCCCGGCCATCGCCGGCGGCAAGCGGCTGCGTCCGACGGTGCTGCTGCTGGTGCACGACGCTTTGGGTGGCGGGGCGCCGGGCCGCGCGGAGCATTGGGCCGCGGGCATCGAGCTGCTGCACGCCGCGACGCTGGTGCACGACGACCTCGTGGACGGCGACGACCGGCGCCGCGGCGCGCCGGCCCTCCACGCGCAGGTGGGCGCGCGCCTCGCGGTGCTCGCGGGCGACGCCGCGGTCGCATGGGGTCTGTCGCTCCTCGACCCGCCGGCGCACGACCTCGCGGCGCGGGCGCTGCGCGACACCTGGCGCGCGGCGTGGCGTGAGGCCCAGGCCCGGGGGCCCTACGAGGCGGTCGCGGCCGGCAAGACCGCGCCGCTGTTCGGCCTGGCCGGCGCGCTCGGCGCGATCGCGGCGGGCGCGGACGATCCGGCGCGCGACGTCGCGCGCGCCTATGGTGAGCGGCTCGGCCTCGCGTACCAGCTCGCCGACGACGTGGCGGATCAGCCGCCCGGCGGGCCCCCCGCGGCGGAGCTGCGCCGCCGCGCGCTCCTCGCCGCGGACGAGACGCGGGCCCTCGCGGCGCACTTGCCGGCCGGGCCCGCCCGCGCCGCGCTCGAGGCCCTGCCCGCGCGCGTCGTCGCGCGCGCGATGGAGGCCGCGCCATGATGGCCCCGCTCCGCCACGCTGGTCCCGTGCCCGTGCGCCTCGTCGTGCCCGAGCGCAGCTACGCGCGCGAGACGCTGCTGCTGCTCCACGCGCCCCGGCTCGCCATGGTGCTGGGCTTGACCACCCTCGGCACGTTCCTCGCGCCAGCCGTGGACCCGCTGCGGTACGGGGCCGAGCTGCTGCTGCTGACCCTCGGCGTGGGCTTGGCCGCGTACCGGCTCGACGAGCTCAAGGACCACACCACCGCGCTGCGCATCCCGGCGAGCCACCACCGCGCGCTCGCGGCGCTCGGGCTGGGCGGCGCGCTCGCGCTCG
>DASYRW010000013.1:0-7867 GCA_036003985.1 Thermoplasmatota archaeon | reverse complement strand
CATGCCGATGGTGGCGTAGGCCTCCTGCAGCTTGTTCATGTCACACCGTGAAGGGCAGCGCGGCCGCCCCTCCAACTGCGTAGCCGGCGAGCAGCTCGTGCACCTTCTGGGAGTCTTCGATGCCCAGCTCCACCATGCGCTCGAGGATCTTCGTGCGCAGCGCGAGCTCGCCGTAGATCGCCCTGGGATCAGCATAGCCGAGCTTCTCGCCGATCTTATGCTCCAGGATGTAGCTGTTGAATTTGCCCTTCATGCGGTGCTTGTCGCTCGGCCGGTCCCACACGAACACGGGCCGCGTGACGACGCCGCCGTCCAGCGGGCTGAAGCCCTCGATCTCCTCGATGCTGGTGATGCGGCGCACGAGCTTGCCGCGCATCGGCAGGGCTTGCTGGAACACGCCGATGTTGAGGTTGTCGATGAACGTGACCGGCACGTTGATCGGCTCGCTCGTGAGCCGCTGGATCATCTTGCGCACGGCGCTCGCGTGGAAGCTGGCAATGACGGGATGCCCGGTCTGCATGGCCTGGAACGCGACGTTGCCCTCGGCGCCGCGGATCTCGCCCACGATGATGTAGTTGGGCCTGCTCCTCAGGGCAGCCTTGAGCAGGTCGAACATCTGCACGCGCGCTTCCTCAGGGCCGCTCTCCCGGGTCAAGAGCCGCTGCCAAACCTTGTGCGGCGGCACGACCTCGGCGGTGTCCTCGGCGGTGTACACCTTGTGCTTCGGCGGGATCAGGCCGAGCAGCGCGTTCAGCGTCGTGGTCTTGCCGCACGCGCTCTCTCCACAGACAAAGACGCTCATGCCGTTCTCGATGCACAGCCACAGATAGGCAGCCATCTCGGCGCTGAGGGTGCCCCAGCGCACGATGCGCACGATGCTCGCCGGATCTTCGGAGACCCGCCGCACGCTGAAGCTCGCGCCCCGCTTGGAGACCGTCTCGCTGAACACGATGTTGATGCGGCTCCCATCGGGCAGCGACGCGTCGACGATGGGCCGGCCCTCGCTCACGGGCCTGCCGACGCGCTCGCTGAGGTTCCTGAGGTAGGTCTCGAACTGGGCGTCGTCCTGGAACACCTCCTTGACGCGCAGCATGCCGAAGTGGCGGTGGATCACGAACAACCCCTTGCGGCCCACGCCCTGCAGGTCCTCGATGTAGGGGTCGCGCATGAGCGGCTCGAGGGGCCCATAGCTCACGAGGTCGCGGAGGATGCGCTGCCTGACACGGTAGAGCTGGTCCTCGCTGAGGTGGAACTTGCCGCGGCTCGCGGCGACGCCGACGAGGCGCTCCACGGCTTTGGCGAGCTGGGCCTGGTCGGTGGGCGGGGCCTCGCGCAGGCCGAGGTCGAGCAGCTGGGCGAGGAGCTTCTTCGCGACCTCCTCGTCCTCGGGCGGCAAGGAGGGGCTGATGGGCATGTAGCGGCCCTCGCCGGTGGGGTCGCGGTAGGCGTGGATGAAGTACGGGTCGCCCACGGGATAGATCACGTCGAGCGCGGCCTCGTCGCGCACCTGCTCGGGCGAGCTCACCACGTCCGGCGCCTTGGCGTGGGTGGCGCGGCGCGCAGCGACGTACTCCTGCAGGTGAGGGGGCCAGTTCAGGATGCTGCCCTTGGCCTGGGCATCGCTCATGGCGACCGTGCCTCCGGCGCTTCTTCGTGGAGCTCGCCCTTCAGGTAGGTGGCCTGGATGCGGTCCCGCACAGCCTCGTAGCCCAGCACGTTGTCCTGGACCAAGGAGCGCAGGAAGCGCGCGCGCTTCTCCATCTCCTTGTAGATCGCGCGGCGGTCGGTCAAGCCCATGCGCTCGGCGATGAGGCTCTCGAGCACGAAGCTGTTGTTGCGGCCGCTGAAGATGAAGCGGTCATGGACGGGATCCCACGTGAACACCTGGCGCGTGGTGACGCCGCCGCTGATCTTGCTGTAGCCCTCGATCTCCTCCACGGCGAGGACGCGGCGGATCATCTTGCCTTTCGCGTACACGGCCTGCTGGATCAGCACGACGTTGAGGTTGTCCATGAACGTCGCTGGGACGCTGATGGGCGGGCTCGTGAAGCGCTGGATCAGCTTGCCGACGGTGGACGCGTGGAACGTGGCCATGGTCGGGTGCCCTGCCTGCATGGCCTGGAACGCGACGGCGCCCTCGGCGCCGCGGATCTCGCCCACGACCATGTAGTCGGGCCTGCTCCTCAGAGCAGCCTTGAGCAGGTCGAACATGCGCACGCGGCTCTCCTCGGGGCCGGTCTCGCGCGTGATGAGCTGCTGCCAGTTCTCGTGGGGGGGCAAGACCTCGGCCGTGTCCTCGGCGGTGAGCACCTTCTTGTCCGGCGGGATGAACGGCAGGATCGCGTTGAGCTGCGTGGTCTTGCCCGACGCGGTCTCGCCGCTCACGAACACGCTCATGCCGTGCTCGAGGCACAGCCACAAATAGGCCCCGATGACCTCGTTGGTCGTGCCCCACTGGATGAGCTGCGCGATGCTGAGGGGCGTGGCGCTGAACTTGCGGATCGTGAAGGAAGGACCGCCGCGGCTCACGTCGTTGCTGTTGATGATGTTGATGCGGCTGCCGTCCGGCAGCGTCGAGTCGACCACGGGGCGCGCGTCGCTGATGAGCCTGCCCGTGCGCTCGCTCATGCCCACCAGGAAGTCGTCCAAGTCGGTCGCGTCCCTGAATTTCAAGGAGGTCTCGACCATGCCGAAGACCTTGTGCACGACATGCACGGGCTTGAGCCCGAGGGCGTGGATGTCCTCGATGTGGGGGTCGCGCATCAGCGGCTCGAGCAGCCCTTGCTCGAGGATGTCGCGCCGCGTGAAGTAGCGGATGGCGACCTTGACGCGCTCCGGGTCGGGCGCTACCTTCAGCACCTTGCCCTCCTCGAAGGCGCGCGTGAGCAGCGTGTCGAGGGCGTCCTGGAACTCCTTGGGGGTCTCGGGCGGCTCCACCTCGGGCGCGTGCTCGAAGAGGAACTTGCGCGCGCGCTGGTAGGCGGCGCGGTCCTCCTCGTGCAGCTTCGGCTCCACGGCGATGTACTTGGTGATGGCGTGGGCGCCCTCCTCGCGGCGCGGCCCGAGGATGTGGATGAACAGCGGGTCGCCGACGGGGTAGATGACATTCGGCCGGGGCTCCTTCGCGTCGTCGCGGCCCAGCCGCGCCGTGAACCGCGGCGCCTCCTCGCCCCTCGCGCGCAACTCGGCGAGGTACTCGCCCAGGTGGGGGTTGCGCTCGACCGCCTCGTCGAAGCCGTCCGCCATCAGGTCACGCTCCGGATCTCCACGAGGATGCCCATGCCGGGCTCGACGCGGAAGCCCATGGTGTCGCCCGTCCTGTCCGGGACCCCGGCGAGGCGCTTCACCAGCATGCGCCGCGCGAGCGACGCGCCCACGAGCTCGACGCTCAGGCTCAGGAGGATCTCTGCGCTTGCGCGGACCGGCTGGAGCAGGGGCGCGTGCGGGCCGTCGCGGTCGGCGGTCAGGATCACGGTCGCGCCGCGCGCGTTCACCTGCCGGATGCGCTGCGCGATCTGGTCCGCGAGGGCGCGGGTCTCGCCCTCGCCGCGGGCCTCGAGGCTCCATTGCAGCAGCAGGCCAAAGTCGTCGATGACGACGAACTCGCGCTCCCACATCGCCTTGGCCTGCGCGAGGCGCGCGAGCACGTCGCCGGGCGGCGCGCGCGCGCCGAAGGCCGGGAAGCCCGTCAGCAGCAGGAGTTGGGAGGTCGCGACGCGCGGGCCCACGTCGTAGCCCAGCGTGTGCATCTGCCGCAGGAAGCCCGTCGTGGAGTGCTCCGTCGTGAGGTAGGCGCACTTGTAGTCGTTCGCCAGCGCGCCGTACACCAACCGCTGCATGAGCACGCTGCGGCCGCTGCCCGGCTCGCCCTCCGCAAGGCCCAGCGCGCCTCGGGGCAACTCGCCGCCAAGGCGCTCGTGCAGCTCGTCCCGGTCGATCTTGAAGGCGATGCCGGCCATGGTCAAACCGTGTAGTCCATCTCGTCGCTCACGCCGGTCTCGGCCACGATCTTGGCCGCGTGGTCGCCCGCGGCCGGGGCGAGGCCCGTCACCGCGATGCTGGCGGTCTCGCTTTGGCGGAGGTCGTCGTCGTTGGCCGAATCCAGCACGTCCACCGTGAACGTCGCGTAGGCGGTGCCGTCGTGCAGCACCGTCCACAGGCTCGGATGCAGCGTCTGCTCGCCGATGTTCTTCACCAACAAGACCAGGTCGGGGCTCACGTCCACGTTGAGGGGGTCGTTGATGACGCGCACCTCGCTGCGCAGGCGCTGGCCCAGAAGGTCGGCGTGGGTCTCCATGTCGCCGGCCATGCCTTGGACCGCGTTGTAGGTCATGGCGACCGTGGCGGTCGCGAGGAGCACCGCGGCGATGAAGAAGATCGTCTGCGTGATGCTCGTGTCCATGCCCATGGCTCAGATCCCCCGCACCGCGTCCTGGCGACCCCACGGCGAGATGACGGCAGCGTCGGTGGGCTTCGACGGCCACGTCAGCACCAGCGCGAGCGCCTGGTCGGGCGCCCACACGTCGGTGGTCTTGCCGTCCACGAGGCGCGAGGTGAGGTTGGCGTTCGCGTAGGCGCCGTCGAGCAGCACCACCACGCGGGCGCCGTTCATGGTGGCGGTGCCGGTGTTGTCCACGTTGAGGGTGAGCCGTTTCTGGCCGCCGTTCCACGTCGCGCTCGCGATGGCCAGGTCGTGGGCGCCGATGTCCTCGTGGCGCCGCTCCCAGGCCTGGCGGGCCTCCTCGACCTTCGTGTCGGCGTTGCGCGACGCGCCCACGAGCGTGCCCGCCTGGGCCAGCAGCGCGCTGACCAGGATGGCCGCCGCGACGGGCCCGCTAATGCCCATGGTGGTCGCCCGCCACGGGCGCGGCCAGGGCCTTCGCGGCCTCGGGGCTCGCGCGCAGGCGTTCCAGCTCGGCGAAGCTCGCCGCGTGGACCTCCAGCCAAGGCACCTCGCCCTGCGGGGGCGCGCGCGCGGCGAGGCCGCCCATCACGACGAGCAGGCGCGCGTGCGCGGCCGGGCCGATCCAGCCGATGGCCTCGTAGTAGGCCAGCGCGCGGCGCGCGCCCTCGCTCCCGGCGCTCGCGGCGAGCTGGTCGAGCCACTGCATGGCGCGCAGCGCGGCGTCGGGCGCGCCCGGCAGCGCAGCCACGAAGGCCGCGTGGCCGTGGCCGTTCCCGTGGGCGCCAGCTGGAACCACCGCCGCGGCGGGCACCTCGAACAGCTCGGCCATCGAGGGCATGCGGTCCACCGTCGGCGCGGCTGGTGCAGGGGCCGGGGCCGCGGGCGAGGGGGCGGGGGCAGGCGTGCGCACCACGGAGGCCGCCTCGACATGCGGCGCCTCCGACGCGGTCGCGGCGGCGCCGGGCGGTTCGGGTTCCGGGGGCGCGGGCACGGGCACGATGGTGCGCACGGGTGCGGGCGCGGGCTCCGCGGCTGCGATCTCGCGCGGCGCCGCGGATGCGGGCCGCGGGCTTGGGAGGCGCGTCGCAGGCAGCGAGGCCGGCTTCTCCGCCGGCGCCTCCTGCCACGTCGCCGAGAGCGGGTTGAACGCGTTGCTCAGCGCTTCGCTGAGCGTCATCATGGAGCGCAGGCTCTCCTCGATGCCCGCGAGCTTCCCCGCCAGCTCCTTGCTCTCGGTGCGCGACGTCTCGACGCTCGTCTGGACGCGCGCGACCTGCTCGCCCATCCGCTTCAGCGCGGCCTCGAGGGCCGGGTCGGGGCCCGCCGCAGCAGGGGCGGGCGCCGGCGCGGGCGCGGACGGCGCTGCCGCGGGCGCGCTGGGCTTGGTCTCGATGGGTTGCTTCGCGGCCTTCTGGTCAGGCTTGTCGGGTTTGCCACGGCCGAGGATGTTCATGCTGGCTCCTCGGTGACCTCGGGTGGGCGCGCTGCTCAGCAGCGGGCCTCCGTGGGTTCACCGGCTGGTTTGACGATGCGGGATCACTTGAACGCGGGGCCGAGTCCCGAAGGTCCGCGCGGTGCGCTCTGGGCGCAGGCGAACCGCGCGCGCTTGTGGGCATGGCGGGCACCAGCGCCGCCGTCGCGAAGCTCACGGTGCCGAAAGCGGGGTCGATGTCCCACAAGTCCTGGCCGCCGAGGCTGGCCGGCACGCGGAACGGCACGCGCTCGGCGCGGTAATGCGCACTGAGCAGCAGCACGCTGCCCTCGCTGCGCAGCGGGATCGCCAGGCCCGCCGCGCCGGTCTCGACCCGCAGCTCGACCACGTCGCCCGGGCTCAAGGCGGGCGCGGCCGGGTCGATCTCGGGGGACTGGTCGAGGAGGGCGCTCCAGCCATACCCGAGCGGCGGGTCGCCGAGGGTGAAGGTGCGCTCGTCGCCCGCCGCGATCACCTGGACCGCAAGGCTGGGGAGCGGCAGCTCCGGGACGCCCGGGGCCAGCGCGAGGAGCACGCGCAATTCGTCGAGGCCGCTCCCGTCGGGGGCGCCGTGCGCAGTGAGGCCGCGCGCGGCCACCGCCGGCGTGAGGCCCGAGGCCGCGCTTTCGGCGGCGCGGTCCGCGCCCCTGCCAAGGTTGCCGGCGGCGCCGGCGATGAAGATGAAGAGGATGGCCCCCACGACGAGGCTCGCGCCGATGGCGGCGAGGCCCAGGGTCACCTTGGCGCGCGCGAGGGTCATCGGAACCTCCCTGGGGATGGGGGAAAGGAACGAGGGGGCGCCCGCCGCTCCGCGGGTGGTGTCGCGGCGCGGCGGCGCCCCTGGGGGGTCGTTGGCGAGGGTCACCGCAGCGTGAACACGGTGTCCGTACCGTAGGTCGCGGGCGTGCGGAAGTCCGCGCTGATCGGCGCGCCGACCTCCGGCATGAGGCTGAACTCCACGTTGTTGCGCGGGGGCAGCTCCATGGCCGCGGCCGTCAGGTCGACGGTGATCTCCACGAGGTCGCCGGGGGTCATGACCGGCGAGGCAGCGCTGTAGCTGGCATCCTCGTCGCGGATCGCAGCAGCCTCGAACTCGGTCGCGCTGGCCGCGGCGGCGTACGCGAGCTTGACCTCCGTCGCGCCGTCGCTCATGCGGACGATGGCCTGGCTCAGGTCGACCTGCTTCGCGCCGGCCGCGAGGCCGATGAGCACGCGCAGCGTGTCGAGGTCGCCGCCGGCGCCGTCGTTGGAGCCGATGACGCGCACGACCTCGAGGTTGGTGGCGACCTGCTGGGTCGCCTCGCTGCCCGTGCGTTGGGCCTTCTCCTGCAGCGAGTTGCTCGTGTTGATGAGCACGCTCGCCGCGACCGCGGCCACGAGGATGGTCGCGATGAACACGATCAACGTTCCGATCCCGACTTCAGCATGGTCCGCGGATCCGCGGGCCCTCGTCGTGCGGTTCGCCTTCAGGCGCATCACCGCCCCGCGCCTTTCTCGCAACCAGATAATAGCAACATCGGGAGCGGGCGGGGCGGGTGCCTTGCGGCCGGGTCGATTTGCGGCGAAGATTCATGCCTGGCAGTCGAAGAGGAGCATGGTTCGCTCCACGCACGCCCCGCGGGGCCCTTCGTTCGGTATTCGAGAGGATCGGCGCGCGCCGTGGAGGGCCTGCCTCGCCCAGACCGGGCGCGGCGGAGCCATCGGCTAACATTGTGGTCTTGTGGAGAAAGATGATGACTCCTTCCAAGTTCCGCCGCCACAATGGCAGATTCTCCCCTCCCGCGGGTCGACCGGAGCGGCGCTCGGCCCGTTTGCGGACAAAGCTTAAGAGCCCTTGGCGGGGGGCTCGTCGAAGAGCGGGCTGTGGAGGCGCTTGTCCCCGGCGATGGCGTCGAAGGCGTACTGATCCCACGGCCGCTCGCCGAGCACGATCTCCAGCTCGGGCGGCGTGAGCATCGGCACGGGGTACTTGGCCGCGTCGTCGGTGGCGA
>DASYRW010000012.1:0-11566 GCA_036003985.1 Thermoplasmatota archaeon | reverse complement strand
CAGCCGCGCGTGCAGATCGCGCTGCTGAAGCTGATGATCCCCTTCGCCCTCGCGGGCCTGTTCGTGTTCTTCATCCTCGAGGTCTTCGGCGAAGCCGTGGCGAACAAGCTCGCGGCGGTCTTCGTGCTGTACTTCTTCAATCCGGTGGGCAAGGAGGTGGGCATTCCCTTCGCGATCCAGGACGGTCCAGGGCCCTTCTTCGTCCCGCCGGCGATCGACCCCGCGCTCGCGTGGACCTTCATCGTCTTCATCGACGTCTGCACGGCGCTGTTCTTCGTGTGGAACTACGACCACGTGCTGCGCGTGCCGTACATCGGCCGCTTCCTCGCCTGGGTGGAGCGCCGGGGCAACGCGGTCGTCGTCAAGCGCAAGTGGATCCGGCGCCTCGCGTTCTTCGGGCTCGTCATCTACGCGACGCTGCCCCTCGAGGGCACGGGCGCCATCGGCGGCAGCGTCGTGGGCCGCGCCATCGGCCTGCCCGCGGCCAAGACGTTCCTCGCCGTCGCGACGGGGAGCATGGTGCGCACGACCATCACGACCCTCGTCGTCCTCGGCGCGCTCAGCGCGCTGGGGCTCTGACCTTCCATCCGCAAACCTCAAGCCCGCGCGCCCCCCATGCGGCCGCGTGGCCTTGGAGGGCGCGCTGCAGGATCCGCTCGTCCTGTTGTTCGCGCTGGCGTTCCTGCCGGCGCTCGTGTACCTCACGGGCTTGGCGCTGCGCCACCCGGGCAAGAGCGTCCACCTCGCGCTGCCGGGCTTCTTCTACGGCGCGACGCTGAGCCTCGTCGTGCTGGCGCTGCTGTACGTGCTGCTGGCCCTCGCCGTGGGCAACCCGGCGCGCGCATTCCAGGGCTTCTTCGCGGAGCGGCACATCAACGAGGACGTGCAGCGCGACTTCGTGTTCATCGTCGTGCTGGCGCCGGTCATGGAGGAGCTGGCGAAGGGCTTCGGCGTGTGGCTCTTCGCGGGCCGCGTGCAGACGCGCCGCGACGGCGTGCTGCTCGGCGCGTCGGTGGGGCTGGGCTTCGCGGGCGTCGAGACGTTCACGTACCTCCTCGCCGCGGCGGGCGACACGAGCAGCGGCTTCGCGGGCGCGAGCCTGCTCGGCGTGCTCGTGCTCGCGGGCATCCGCAGCATCAGCAGCGCCTTCGTCCATCCGGCCGCCACGGGGCTCACGGGCTTCGGCCTCGCGAAGGCGCGGTTGCGCGGACTGCCGGCGGTGGCGGCGCTGCCGTTCTTCCTCCTCGCGGTCGTGCTGCACGCGACCTACAACTACCTCGCAGGCTTCCTGCCGCCCCAGGCCGTGGGCGGCTACACGGTCGAGCTCAACCTTCTGGCAGCGCTCGCGCTGGCGGGCATCGCATGGGGCGCGTTGAAGCGCGGCGTGGCGTCGCGCGCCTGATCAGGGCCCGTGGCGCGGCCGGTGCGTCGTCTGCTCGACGGCGACGAACAGGGCCAGCATGACCAGCGCCCACGCGAGGATGAGCACCGAGGCCGTCGCGCCGCCCTGGTCGGTGATCGTGAGCAGGATCAGGAGCATCGCGAAGGCGATGGTCGTCCACGCGGCGACGTGCTCGCGGAGCATGGCATCACCCAAGAGCCAAGACCCCAGCAGGATCAAAAAGGACTTGGTTCAGGGACTGCTCCTCGGCCGGGGTGCCGGGCGAACCCGTCACACCATCGGACCAACGCCCCGCCCTCCCGGGCAGGAAGCCTCAAGAGCGCAGCCCCCCCATGCGGGCCCATGCTCCGGCGCTGCCCCGAATGCGGCGGGCCCTTGGCTGCGAAGACGACCCAGGCGCCGCGCGAGGAGCCGGAGTTCGACGAGCGCCTTTCCCCGACGCTGACCGACGATGTGTCGCGCGCGCGCAGCGAGGGCGCGGACTACGCCCACAGCGCCAAGGACCTGGTGTGCACGAGCTGCGGCGCGGTGGTGCCCTGGGTGGTCAAGGAACGGAAAGGTTAGCAACCCCCCGCGACGCACGGGCCCCTTGAAGCTTTCGGCCTCTCGCGACGACGATGTTGGGGTGCGCCCCAACGAAGCCGCACCCCTTGAAGGTCTCGCGTCCCATCCCCAGGCTCGGTGAAAGGGTTGCGTTCCCTCGGCATCGTCGCCGCCGTCAGCCTGCTGCTCCTCGTCGCGGTCCCGACCGTCTCGGTCCCCGTGGGCTTCGCCCAGGTCGCGACCGACCTCGGTGGCTCCGTCGCGGGCACGATCACGAGCGACCTCGACGCGCCGCTGGGCGGCGCCATCGTCAGCGTTGAGGACGCCAGCGGCAGCACAGCGGGCAGCGCCGTCTCGAACCCCGACGGCAGCTACCTCATCGAGAGCGTCGCGGCCGGCAGCTACACGCTGCGCGCGAGCGCGCGCGGCCACGCCGAGGCCGAGAAGGACATCATCGTCGGCGGCTCGCTCGCGACCGACGAGGACCTCGTGCTCCAGCACACCGGCAGCGTGGTGCGCGGCAGCGTCACGGACGGCCGCACCAGCGAGGCGGTGCCGGGCGCGACCATCGAGGCGCAGTGGAGCTACAACTGCAAGCCGGACGCGCCGTGCCCCCTCGCGGAGAGCCGCGACGTTGCCATGATGCAGCCGATGCCCACCAGCACGGTCAGCGGCCGCGACGGCGGCTACGCGATCAGCGTCGAGCCCGGCCACTACAGCCTGCGCGCATGGAAGGAGGGCTTCCAGGACGCCTACGCCGAGCTCGAGGCCGCCGAGGACGGCGACGCGACGATCAACCTCCAGCTCAACAGCATCCCGCCGCGCACCGCGGCGCTCCAGGGCCAAGTGACCGACGGCAAGACCGGCCAGCCCGTGCGCGACGCGTGGGTCAACGCGTGGCCGTACTACGAGCCCGAGCCGGCCGCGGACTGCCCGCCGGGCGCGGACTGCCCCGCGTCCTCGACGATGCCGGTGCGCTGCTGCTACTACAACGAGGGCAACAGCACCAGCGTGGACGAGGGCGGGCACTACAAGATGGGCATGTACGCGGGTCGGTTCATGGTCAGCGCGTACGCGCCCAACTACGGCCAATTCCAGCAGGTCGTGACCCTCGAGGAGGGCGCGACCACCACCCTTGACATCGCCCTCGAGCCCATCCCCGAGGACTCGGTCGTGGTGCGCGGCACCGTCGTGGACAAGGTCACCGGCAAGCCCGTCGCGAACGCGTACGTGAGCGCGGAGAACCAGCAGTGGGGCTCCTACAACGGGGCCCAGACCGACGAGCTGGGCAGGTTCACGCTCAAGACCAAGCCCGGCTGGACGCTCGTGTGGGTGCGCGCCGACTACGGCTGCTGCATCGTCTACGCCCAAGGCACCGCCGTTGCGGAGCCGAGCGCCACGAGCGGCAGCGGCGGCGGCAGCGCTGGCAGCGAGGGCAACGTCACCGCCGCGGAGCCCAGCCCGCCGCCGGGCGACGAAGGCATCCGCGCACCCGAGCCGTACCCCGCGCCCCCGAAGGAGGGGCAGCAGAGCTACTATCCGTGGGTGCGCGGCGCGGTCTTCGCAGCTGACCAGCAGGTCGAGTACCGCGTGGAGCTGCAGCCCAAGCCGAACGCGGACATCCGCATCGTCGGCTACGTGCTCAACGCGACGAGCCACAAGGCCATCCCCGGCGCGTGGGTGAACATCCACAACGAGGACACCGGCGACTGGGGCTACGCGCAGACCGACGAGGACGGGAGCTTCGTCATCATGGGCCGGGCCGGCGTGCACACGATCCAGGCCGGCGCCGACGGGTACTTCGGCAACAGCGTGGTCGTCACCGTCAAGGGCCCCGAGACGCGCGTCGATCTCAGCCTGCAGCCGGGCCGCAGCAGCGGCTACTGCTGCGTCATGTACGCGGGCGCCGAGCGCGCCATGGCCTCCGATGCAGCCATGCCGCCGGGCGCGCCCACCGCGGGCCCGAACGCGGCCTCCGCCGAGGGCACCTCGGGCGCCGCGACCGGCCCCACCGCGCAGCAAGCGCTCACGCAGGCCCCGCCGGGCGCCGAAGGCCCCGCGACGTACGCGGCGAGCGGCCAGGGTCTCGGCCCCTACGACCCCAACGCCGCGCCGCCGGCGCCAGCAGGACCCGGCGACGCGGGCAGCAGCAAGGTGCCGTTCCCCGGCGCGATGCTGGTGCTCGCCGGCATCGCCGCGGCCGCGCTCGTCGTGCGCGCGCGGCGCCGCTGATCAGCGCGTGCGGTGCTCGAGGAACGTGGCGATCTCGGGCTTGCTGCGCTCGCGGGCGACGTCGAGGGCGGTCTTGCCGTCCTTGTTCCGCGCCGCCGGCGGCGCGCCCGCGTCGAGCAGCGCAGCCAAGCTCGCGGCGGGCCCCGCCCCGGCGGCGATGTGCAGCGGCGTGTGGCCCTGCGCGTCGAGGGCGCGCGGGTCGGCGCCGCGCGCGAGCAGCTGCTCGATCGCCTCGGGCTGCGCTCCCGCAGCGGCCGCGTGGAGGGGTGTGTTGCCGTTCGCGTTCGCCGAGCGCGCGTCCACTTCTGCGCCGCCCGCGAGCAGCGCGCGGACGCACTCCTGCTGGCCGAAGTGCGCCGCGAGGTGGAGGGGTGTCCAGCCGTCGCCGCTCGTGGCCTTGACGAGCCCCGGCTGGTGGGCGAGCAGCGTGCGCACGCGGTCCGCGTCCCCGATCGCCGCGGCCTCGAAGACGTCCGGCTCGACGCCGCACTCGCGGAGGTACGCCACCACCTCAGGCGCGCGTTGGTACACGGCGAGCATCAGGAGCGACAGCCCCTCGGGCCCGCGTGCGTGCACGACCTCGGGGTCTTGCAGCACGAGCCGCGCCAACGCGTCGATGTCCCGTGCGCGGACCGCCGCGACGGCCTCGTCCCACATCGTCAGGCCCTCGCGAGGGCTTGCTGGAAGTCGGCCAGGATGTCGTCGATGTGCTCGATGCCCACGCTGACGCGGAGCAGGCCCTCGCGGATGCCGGCGCGGGCGCGGTCCGCGTCGGTGAGGGGCCCGTGGGTCATGCTCGCCGCGTGCTGCACGAGCGTCTCGACGCCGCCGAGGCTGACCGCCAGGGTCGCGAGCCGCACGCCCTCGGCGACCCGCTTCGCGGCCGCGAAGCCGCCCTTCACGTCGAAGCTCAGCATGCCGCCGAAGCCGCTCATCTGCTTCGCCGCGAGGCCGTGGCCGGGATGGCTCTTCAGCCCCGGGTAGTGCACGCGCTCGACCTTGACGTGGCCCTCGAGGAACTCCGCCAGGGCTTGCGCGTTGCGGTTGTGACGCTCGACCCGCAAGGCCATCGTCTTGATCCCGCGCTGCGCGAGGAACGCGTCGTGGGGGCTCAGCGTGGGGCCGAGGATCTTGAAGTTGAACCAGCACTTCCCGAGGAAGTCGCGCGACCCCACGATGGCGCCGCCGGTGAGGTCGCTGTGGCCGCCGATGAACTTCGTCATGCTGTGCACCACGGCATCGCAGCCGAGGGCGAGGGGCCGCTGGTTGAGGGGCGTCGCGAAGGTGTTGTCGGCGATGCACAGCGCGCCGGCCTCGTGGGCGGCCTGGGCCGCGGCGCGGATGTCGGTGATCTCCATCGTGGGGTTCGCGGGCGTCTCGATGTAGACGAGCTTGGTGTCCGGCGTGATGGCGGCCTTGAGGCTGCCCGGCTCGGAGGGGTTCCAGAACGTGTGGCGCACGCCGAAGTCCGGCATCATGACCGTCAGCAGCTCGTTGGTGGCCGTGTACACGGCCCGCTGCGACGCGACGTGGTGCGCGCCGCCGAGGGCGGTGAGGATCGCCGTGCTGATGGCGCCCATCCCGCTGCCCGTGCACAGCGCCGCGGCGCCGCCCTCGAGCTGGGCGAGGGTCTCCTCCAGCAGCTCGACGGTGGGGTTGCCCCAGCGGTGGTAGAACGCGCTGGGGTGGGTTTCCTCCGCGAAGCGCGCGCCCTGCGCCGCGTCGGCGACGCGCCATGTGCTGGTCTGGTACACGGGGAACGCGAGCGGGCCGTGGCCTTCCTCGCGGCGCGGGTGCACGACGAGGGTCTCGGGCTTGCGCGCGAGCGGCGGCGCGGTCATGGTCTCGCTCCCCATAGCGCGCGGCGCGATAAGGCTGCGCGGGTTCGCGCGCGCGGCGCGGCCGAATCCTGCGCGCGCGATGGGCGCCGCCCCCGGGCAAGCTTTAAAAGGGGGAAGCTCCCTCACGGCTTCGCGAGCAACGCGCGGTGCTTCGACATGACGCGCATCATTACGGAACCCTGCGTCGGCGTGAAGTCCGGCGAGTGCGTCGACGTCTGCCCCGTGGACTGCATCCACGACGCGGGCGACGCCAACATGCTCTACATCGTCCCCGACGAGTGCATCGACTGCGGGGCGTGCGAGTCCGTCTGCCCGGTCACGGCCATCTTCCCCGAGGAGGAAGTCCCGGAGCAGTGGAAGGAGTACACGGCCAAGAACTACCAGTTCGCCGAGGAGAAGCGCGGCCTCTGAAGGGCTAGCGCCCTCGCTCCGGCGCGCTCCGCCCGCGCTCGCGCGCCTGTCGCTCGGGCTTGCCCCCTTCCGCACCGACGACGCCGCGACGCGGCTGGGTCCGCGCGAGCTTCTTGATCTCTCGCTCCAGCAGCTTCAAGGCCGCCGCGTGCTGGGGGGCGCGCGCGACCAACTCAGGGAAGGGCAGCCCTTGCGCCGCCGTGGCGACCCGGCTCAACTGCGCGAGCTTCCTCCGCTCGACCACGAAGTAGCGCGCGCTCTCGCCGGCGAGGTCGCACTTGAGCCGGTTGATCGTGAGCTTGAGGTGGCGCTCGCGCGCGGTCACGTCCTTGTAGCGCACCCCGAGCTTGTCGAGCGTCGCGAGGTCGTCTCCATCGAGCTGGATCACGCGCGAGACCATGCGCCCCGACCAGCGCGCGGGGGGATAAAGCTCATGGGACCCCAGGCCCGTCGAGCCCCGGAGGCCTCCCCGTGCGCATCCTCGCCCTGCTCCCCATGGCTCTCGCCCTGGCCGCCGCGCCCGCCGCGGCGCTTGCGCCCGGCCCGCTGCCGTATGTGTGCGTGCCGATCTACGATTTCCCGGACAACGGGCTGGCCTACTGCATCGACGCCGACGGGCCCGACTGCCTGCTGCTCGAGTACCGCACCACCTTCGCGGGCCCCATCGAGACGTGTATCGTGCCCTACCCGCTGTAGGCCAAGCCTTTTGGCCCGCGCTGCCCTAGGCGATCCGTGCGCTGGCGCGTGCGCCTCGAGCCCGAGGGCAAGACGGTCGCGGTCGCGGACGACCAGGACATCTGGACCGCGGCGGGGCAGCAGGGCGTCCCCTTGCCCAGCAGCTGCCTCGAGGGCTCGTGCACGACCTGCACCGGCAAGCTCCTCGAGGGCGAGGTGGAGCAGGACCGCGCCCTCGCGCTCCGCGACGAGGACAAGGCGCGGGGCTTCGTGCTGCTGTGCGTCGCGCGCCCCCGCAGCGACTGCGTGGTGAAGACCCACTGCGCCGACGAGCTGTAGTTTCGAAAGGCGACGCTGGCCGGCCAGGCGCGCTTCGGCACGTGCTTTCCTTCTGCACCCATCCAGGCTTGGATGGGATGGATCGTCGAGGCGGCCTACCGCGCGGCCGGCGGCCGGATCGTGCGCGAGCAGCGCGTGTGGCAAGGGAGCGCGCTGGTGGCCGAGAGCGTCATGACCTTCGCAGGTCCCTAGTCCAGCACCTTCAAGCTTCGCGCGGCGCCTAGGCGGAGCATGGCCCCCGATCCGTGGGCCGAGGCGCGCGAGCGCATGGTGCAGGGCCTGCTCCAGCAAGGCACCATCCGCAGCCCGCGCGTCGCCGACGCGATGCGGCGCGTGCCGCGGCACCTCTTCCTCCCGGCCGATGAGGCGCGCGCCTACGACGACCGCCCCTTGGCGATCGGCGAGGGCCAGACGATCAGCGCGCCACACATGGTGGGCATCATGGCCGAGGCGCTGCAGGCCCAGCCAGGCATGGCCGTGCTGGAGGTCGGCGCGGGCTCGGGGTACCACGCAGCGATCGTGGCCGAGTTGGTCGCGCCGGGCGGCAAGGTGTGGAGCGTCGAGCGCTTCGCGGACCTGGCCGCGCAGGCGCGCGCGAACCTGCAGCACGCGGGTTTCGGCGAGGACCGCGTGGAGATCGTGGTGGGCGACGGCTCCGTGGGGTTGCAGGAGCACGCGCCCTACGACCGCGCCTACGTGACGTGCGCCGCGCCGTCGGTGCCCCCGCCGATCCTCGAGCAGCTCCGCGCGGGCGGCCGCGCGCTCGTGCCGGTCGGCGACCGATGGGGACAGGAGCTGATGCTCGTGGAGAAGGAGGACGATCGAACGTTCACGCGCGGCCTGGGCGGCTGCGTGTTCGTGCCCCTCGTGGGGAAGTACGGCTTCGCCGAGGCGACGACCAAGCCGCCGTGACCAGGCTCCGTCGACCTCCGCAAGGGACTGGTTGAACCCTCAACCCGGGCGCTGAAGCACCTTCAGGAACCCGCGGGTCCCTTCCGCCTTTGGAGATGGCTATGCGGGCGGCATGGGTCCTGGGAGGCATGCTGCTGGCGACGACGGTCCTCACCGCGCCGCCGGCGGGGGCGAGCGCGTTCGGCTGCCATGATTTCGAGGGCGGCGACGCCGACTTCGCGCGCGAGAACGACCAGCCCTTCAGCGCCGCGGTGATCGAGCAAGGACACCTCCGCGTCGACAGCGACCGGCGAGACGCGAGCGACGAGCACATGCGGTGGGCCCTGCCCGAGCCCCTGACGGAGTTCCGCGGCTTCGACGTCACCGCTTCGTTCAGCATCGCCGACACCGGGCGTTGGCAGAGCGCGTACCCCCTCGTGCTCGCGCGCGCGGACGTGCTCGACATCCGGCCCGGCTTCGACCGGCCCTTCGCGGACGTGCTCACCGTGATGTGGGGTACGCGCGAGGCCTACGAGGACGCGGACCTGTGGATCTGGTACACGGACAGCGCTGGCATCCCGCGCATCGACGTGGGCCCGACGCGGGCGGCCCCCGGCGCGTACGACGTGGCCGTGGGCTACGACGACGGCGCGATCGGCGTCACCGTGGCCCATGCCGGGGGAGGTGTGGTCGCGCAGGCCGCGTACACCGTCGGTTCGCACGCGGACGACGGTTTCAGGTTCGACAAGGTCGGCGCCGCGAGCGCCGGCTATGAGGACTCGGCGGAGCCCGCGCTGCGCATCTGGGTCGACGACCTCTGCGTCGCGCTCGGAGCGCCCGCGCCCCCGTCGCCGCCGCGCGCGCTGCACGCCGAGCCCGTCGTCGACCAAGGCAGCGTGGCGCTCGGCTGGCAGACTCCCGTGACCGACGGGGGCGCGGAGATCCTGGGCTACCGCGTGTACCGCGCGGGCGACCCGGACAGCGCGCCCGCCCTGGTGGGCGAAGCGCCCGCGGACGCGACGGCCTTCGTGGACCCTGCGCGACCCTTGGGCACCGCGAACTTCTACCGCGTGGCCGCGTTCAATGCCGTCGGCGAGGGCTCGCCCTCGAACGCTGCCTGCGCCGCCGGCACGGGCGCGGGCGTGCCCAGCCTGCCCTTCGCGACGTGCCTCGACAGCGGTGTGACCAGCGTCGAAGCCTCGGAGCTCGGCTTCGCGCAGGCGTGCGATCCGCTGCGGCTCGTGTGCATCGGGCCGTTCAGCACGCTGCTCCCCGAGCGCGCCGCCGCGACCGTGACCCGGACCATCGTGTACCTCGCGGTCGCGCCGGAGGTCCACGACGAGCCCGTCGGCCCGATCCAGCTCGGCACGCCCATCCCCATCGTGGTGTGCCCCGACACCTGCGGGCCCGTGCCTACACCCGACGGGACCGTCGACCTGCGCGGCATCATCACGGTCGAGGCCACCGCCGCGGGCAAGCACGTGCTCCACGTGTTCACCCTCGGCTTGCCCACGCCCCTCTAGCGCGCCAGCAGCCGCTCGGCGTTCTCCCCGAGCACGAGCGGCTGCACCTCGGGCTTCAGCACGTCGCGCAAGCCCTCGAGGACGCGGCCTGGCTCCACGAAGGGGTAGTCGGAGCCGAAGAGCACCTTGCGCTTCAGCGGCCCGTTCGCGTAGTCCCACACCACCTGCGGCAGGTAGCGCGGCACCCAGCCGCTCACGTCCACCCACACGTTGGCCTTGTGCATCGCGATGGCCAGCAGCTCGTCGTGCCATGGCCAGCCCGCGTGCGCCGCGACGATCTGCAGCGCCGGGAACCGCGCGGCCACGGCGTCGAGGTGCAGCGGCCGGCTCGGCTCCAGCCGCAAGCCGAGGCCGCCGGGCGCGCCCGCGCCGAGGCCCGTCACGCCCGTGTGCACGAGCACCACCAGGCCAAGGTCCTCGCAGCGGCGCCAGAACGGAGCGAGGGCGGGGTCGTCGGGCACCACGTCTTGGCCTGTGGGATGGAGCTTCACGCCGCGAAGCCCGAGCCGCGCGCAGCGCTCCAGCTCCTCCAAGGCCTTGGACCGGAGCGGGTCCACGCCGGCGAAGCCCACGAAGAAGCTCGGATGGTCGCGCACGGCCTCGACGAGCGTGTCGTTGGGCAGCGCCGGCAGGCCCGTCGCCCGCTCGCCATCCCAGCCCAGCAGCACCGCCCGGCCGATGCCGAGGCCGTCGTAGTGCTTCATCATCGCGTCCAAGCCCACGGGTTCGAAGCGCGTGCGGAAGTACGCCTCGGCCGCGCGCACGTACGCGCCCCCGCTGCGCTGCAGGAACGCGGGGAGGGGCGGGTGCGCGTGGACGTCGATGACCTGCACCATCACATCATCGTGAGCCCGCCGCTCACGCTCAGCGTCTGGCCCGTGATGTAGCCTGCGTCGTCGGACGCGAAGAACGCCACCGCGGGCGCGATCTCCTCGGGCTTCGCGAGGCGCTTGAGCGGGATCCACTGCTCCATGCCGCCCATGAGCTTCTTCGCCAGCTCGTCCTTCTCCATCATGCCGCGCAGCAGCGGCGTGTCCGTTGGACCAGGGCATACGCAGTTGACCGTGATGTTGTACCGCGCGACCTCGCGGGCGATGGCCTTGGTGAAGCCGATGACGCCGCCCTTGGCGCCGCTGTACACGACCTCGCCGGTGCTGCCGTTGCGGCCCGCGTCGCTGGCGATGTTGATGATGCGGCCGCTCTTCTGCTCGAGCATCGCCGCGTCCAGGCAGGCCTTGACCATCCGCACTTGGCCGAGGAAGTTGATCTCCGTCACCTTGCTCCAGAAGTCGGGGGTGGTATCCTTGAAGAGGTAGATGCGGTCCCAGCCGGCGTTGTTGACGAGCACATCGATGCGGCCGAAGCGCTCCTTGGTGTGCTTCGCGGCGCGCTGGCAGTCCTCCCACTTGGTGACGTCGCACGCGACCGCGAGGGCCTTGACGTCGCGCGCTTGGAGCTCCTTCGCCTTGTTCTCGGCGCCGGCCGCGTCCACGTCCGCGATGACCACCGCGCAGCCCTCCTGGCCCAGCCGGTCGGCGATGGCCGCGCCGATGCCGCTCGCCGCGCCGGTCACGATGGCGACCTTGCCCTTCAGCCCTCGCATGGTCTCGCGCCCGCTACGCGCGGCGGGGCCTTGAAGGCTTCGCGCGCTTCCGCGGCGCGGCGCGCTGCTTGCGACCGTCGCGGCGGCTCCAGTCGAGCCGCATCTC
>DASYRW010000011.1:0-5553 GCA_036003985.1 Thermoplasmatota archaeon | reverse complement strand
GTGCCGTGCGTGACCGGCCCCTACGCGAGCGTCAACTGCAAGCTCACCCTGTTGAAGAGCAGCATCCGGAAGAGCGCGCTTCTCGGGGACGGCTATGCGCGCGAGGGGACGGAGGACGCGCGCTTCGACGACTACTTCGGCAGCGTGCAGTCCATCGTCACGAGCTCGGCCCAGAACGACGCGGGCATGTTCGAGACGAACCTCCGCGATGAGCGGTACCTGCCGTTCGAGCACGCGGGGGCCGTCAGCGAATGGCAGCTGGAGCTGCCGGCTGACCCGAGCAAGGGCGAGCCGGCCCAGTTCGACTACGGCACCATCAGCGACGTGATCCTGCACCTCCGCTACACCGCGCGCGAGGGCGGCGGCCTGCTCCGCACCGCGGCGCTCGCGCACGCGGCGCAGCTCATCAAGGACGCAGAGGCGGCCGGGTCCATGCGGCTGCTCTCCGTGCGGCACGAGTTCCCGTCCGAGTGGGCAAGATTCCTGAGTGAGCCGCCAGCCGCCAATGGCCGACCCGAACTCTCGCTGAAGCTCCGGCCTGAGCACTATCCCTTCTGGGCACAGGGCCTGGAAACCGTGGCGAGGGTGGAGCTCCTGGTCGAGAGTAAGCAAGCCCATCCTCCGCCCACCGTGAATGTTTTCGGCGGGCCCGCCGGCGGCCAGCCCATCGGCGTCCTCACGAAGAACGCTGCGCTGGGAGGCTTGCTCCAGGGCCAGCTCACAGCCGGGCTTCCGCCTGGACCCCATGGGGAGTTGCGGCTCTTCTTCGAGCCCGGCGCACTGGCCGACCTATGGGTGGGAATTGCGCTGAGCAGTCCGTAGGCGATTGGCTGTCCTCGGGGGCGTTGCGGCGACTGGCGAGTTCCGATGGCGCGCGGTCGCACCCGCTCGCCAGGGGCCGAGCTGTTGGCGTGCGGAAGCCAACGACCCTCCAAGACATCGGCACCAAAGCTTCTCTGGCCTGAGGTTACCGCAGGACACCCGACCCTTGGGCGTCGATCCGAACCGAAGACCGCCTCACTGATGGGGCCGCGCTTGAACCCGAATCCTCGGCGCGCGCACTTGGAGCAGGACCCAACTACCCCAAAGCGACGCGCGTGCCCAGCAAGCGAAGCCGTTGCCTCACTGACTTGGACCGGGTCTCGCGCATGGTCCCGTTGGGTACGCGCGAGTGTCTAGTCGCAACGCAGCGGTTGCGGGGATCTCTTGCCCCAGACAGACAGCGGAGGCGCTTGTCCAGTTTCGGAGGGCGCGACTCCGCACGACACGCGACGTCATCGTCAGAGTGTGAGGGAGTATCGCCTGAGAAGAGCGAGGTCGGTGGCCCACGCCAGACACGCGGCGAATCCAGGATAACATGTCAGCCGCGTGCCCGACGCTGGCGGCCGCATCCTCAAATGGTGATCAAGGGGCGTTCCAGCACGAGGTAATCCACCGGCAAACCCGTCCCGGCGTCGCGAATCTGGATGAAGTGCGTGAACAGCCCTGGCGCATCCAGCGTGCAGATCCACACGAATTGGACGTTCAGCCCACACACCGGGATGGTGGAACTGCAGGAAACAAAGACGTCCACTGTGATGGGAAGGTCAGCGACGACCACCACTTGCATCCTCTGGGCATGCGAAATCCACCATTGGTCCTCGTTCGGCTGCAACACTCCACGTCCGATTCCGCCAAGGTCGCCGAGGTCGATGTTGAACGGCTGTGCCGTGATGCACGTCTCCACGGCTGCGGCCATGGGGAACGGGGTCATCGCCAGCGCACCGAGTGCCAGCAACGACGCGAGTCGGGTTTTCATGGCGCGTCTTGAGGGCCATGGCCGCATATAGCCCTTGCAACCGGCAGGTGTCGCGACGGCAACCAGCGTGTTGCGTGGGATTCATGTCTGTAAGGCTCTTAATCCTGTGGTCGCCATGTCCAGATCGCTGCCCTGGATTCTCCTTGGAGTCGTGCTCGCCGGGGCAACCACGAGCGCCTCGACGAACCTGATGACGTTCCGGGCATCGCTCATCATGACCGCGGCCCGCGCAGCCCGCTTTGCTCGCCACTGCCCGGGGAAACCCCGCTCACCGTGTACGTTCAAGATGGCGGGCCAGGGGTTTGAGCCGGCGCGCCCGCAGAATGCTGAATGTTCCCACCCAATCTCGTGTTGGCCATCGGCGCCGTCGCACTACTCCCGGGGTCTAACGTCCGAGCCGCACGCCAGGGGAAATCGGGTCCCTCGTGTGCTTCCCGGGAGGTCCCCACGCGGCGTTGCAGGTGAATTTGCTTCTCGAATGCAGAGCAACGCGTTTGGATGCGCGGAGCGCCAAAGCGCTTGGCCCACACTTGCACTCCCCGACGACTCCTTGCGCGCCGCCTGTGAGCGTCAGATCCCGTGGGCCTCGAAAGCCATCCAGTCCCCGACGCCCCCGCGGAGGTTGGTGAACCCTACGGTGTTCGAGCGGCCCAGCTGCATCCACGCCTCGGTGCAGCACTGGAGCACGATGCCTTCGAAGGCGCAGTTGCCAAGACCGTTGGGACCGATGATCTGGCCCGCGACGATGTCGCAGCGGATCGAGCTGCAGGCTCCGAACTCCCCACAGACCAGCGTCTGGAGCGTGCCTGTGTAGGTGAGGTCCCAGCCGATTCCGAAGAGGATGAAGTTGCGCCACGGCACGTGGATGGAGGCGCAGTCGGTGATGAGGGGCGCGATCTCATTGACGTCGCAGTCGTTGAAGCCGAAGTGCTCGGCGATGTCAGTGAGGGGGACGGTGGCCCCGGCAGGGACCTGCGCGCTGGCGCAGTCACCGTAGCAGACGGAAACCGACGCGGGGCCCACAAGGATTGCGGGGAGGGGACCGGCCTCGGGGGCCGCGGCGGCGGAAACCGGAAGGGAGAAGGTCATCATGAGCAGCACGGCGGTCCCGGCGAGCTTCAGGCAGCGGGTCTTGCGTTCCATCTCGTTCACCAGCGCGCGAGGGCCGCGTTGCTCCAAGAAGGGGTTGCAACGCGTCCGTTGCAGGACCACGGGGGCCCATAAGGACTTGACTTGCGCTCAAGGCCTTGGCGGCAGCGCGGGCGTGGGGAACGGCGCGGCTATGTACCATCTGTGCATGCTGGAACGAGACGGAGTGGATGCCGCCCGGGAGGGCAGCCGCGCCTCGCTGCCTCTGCTCGCTGCCCTAAAGGGCGACGCTCGCTCCGGCCGCCGGCCTGCGGGCCGGCTCCGCTCGGCGCGGCGACGATCGCGAGCCACGCCAAGAGGGCGCTGACAGCGCGACCAACGCGCCGCGTGGCGCCTCGTGACACTCCTTCCAAACGCTTCTTTCACCCTGGCGGCGAAGGCAGCGCGTGGACTCGCAGCAGGGCGCGCCCGAAACCCGCAACGGCCTCCTGTCCGTCGATCCCCACCGCGGGCTCGCCCTGCGCGAGGACCACACCCTTCCCATCGTCGCTGCGTTCGGAAGCGGCTTGCCGCAGCAAGCCGACGTGTCGGGTAGCGGCTCGCCGCAACGAGCCGGTGTGACATTCGATGGCATCGCCCTGGGCCCGGGCGTGTACGTGGATGCCGCCGACCGCCCGATCCGCGTGCGCCCGGAGCTGCTGCCGCTCGTCGCAGAGCGCATGGGCGGCGTGTTCCTGCGCGACTTGCACCGCGAGGACATGGGTGCGAGCGTGGGCGTGGTGCGGAGCGCGCGCGTCGAGGGCGCGGAAGTGCGCTTCACGGGCGATGTGCGCCTGGCGCCGTACGTGGACATCGTGCGCGAGTTCTGGCCTCACGTGCGGTTCAGCCTCGGCTTCCGGTACGACGCCACCCAGTTGAAGAGGAACAACGACGGCACCTACGACCTGCCCTCGGACTTCGTCGTGGACCACGTCGCCCTCGTGCCGCAGGGTCAGTATCCGAATGCACGCCTCGTGCGCCTGCTGAACGCTGCACGCGGCCTGAGCACCGATTCCAGGAAGGTTCCCACCATGCCCGAGAAGGAAGAGCCACCCGTCGTAGCGGCGAGCGAAGCGAGCCGACGTGAAATGGAGCAGCTCCGCGAGCAGCGCGACGAGGCGCTGCGCGCAGCCGAGGCGAGCCGGCGCGACGCGGCAGCGGCGAGCGAAGCGAGCCGACGTGAGCTGGAGCAGGCCCGCGCGGATCTGGGCAAGGCGCGCTCCGACCTCGCGAGGGCGAGCGCGGACCTGGACGCGGCCCACAAGCTGGCCGAGGCTGTGCGTCTCGAGCTGGGCCAGGCGAAGAACCGCGTCGCGGCCGAGGTGATGAAGCTCGAGCTGGCCGCGGGCAAGGACTTCGACCTCGACGCGCGCAAGAAAGAGCTCACGGGCCTGGAGCTGGTTGCCCTCGACAGGCTCCGCGGCGAGCTGCGCCTGGCTGCCCAGGAGGCAGCCCAGGCCGAGCAGGAAGCGCCGCCGCTGGCGACGCGCGCCGAGCCCAGCCTGGGGAAGGCTGAGCCGAAGGGCTTGGACCTGGCCACCCTGGAGCGCCTGGGCTTCACGGACACGCTGCGCCTGGCCTTCCAGCAGGGGGTGCTCTGATGCTGGGCTACCGGGGCGAGGGCATCACGCACAGCGTGCCCATGGCGGCGGACCATGCCATTGCCAAGGGCGATGTGGTGGCATTCGATGCGGACGGCTGGCTCGTGCTGGCTCCCGCCGGCGAGAAGAACCCCGTGGGCATCGCGGCCGAGGGCCGCACCACGGGCCCTGGCGAGCACCCGCACCTCGGCTTCGTCCTCCACGGCATCGCGGGCGTCCGCGCCGAGACGGCCGTGCGCGCCGGGCGCGCCGTGAAGGTGGGCGAGTCTTCAGGGCTGGTCGCTGAGCTCCCCGAGCAGAAGGTCGACCCCAGCACGCCCTTCGTGCTCTACCCGAACGAGAAGGTCGGCATCGCGCTGCAGGACATTGCGGCTGGAGCAGAGGGCGACGTGTTCGTGGGAGCTTGACAAGCATGCAGAACCTCGAGAACCTGGCGCTCGCCACCGGCAGCAGCGGCGCGCGCGACCTCGCAAGCCTGCTGCCGCACAAGGTCAGCCGGGACATCAACCGCTACGTGGAGGAGCAAGCCTGGGCGCGCAAGGTGTTCGCGATCAACCGGGACCTTGTGGGTGCGTCGGGGCTCACCATCAAGTACCCGCTCAAGGAGAAGAGCGTCGCCATGAAACTCAGCGACATGGGCGACATCCTCACCGGCCAGGGCGAGTGGAAGGAGAAGAGCAGCGAGGCCTTCCTCGTGGGAGCGAGGGCGCAGTGGACCTACGCCACCGAGGAAGCGCGGCTCTTTGACATGATGGCGGAGGAGATGAAGGACGCCGTGCAGGCCATCGTGGAGTTCGAGAACAAGCTCGTGTACGGCAGGTGCGTCGCCGACGTCGCGGCCTCGAACGCTTTCGAAGCGGAGGCGCGCGGCACGTTCAGCTACGCGGACCTGATCAAGCTGCGCAAGCTCGTGCAGGGGCCCATGGACTACGTGGTCATCCACCCCACGCAGATGGCCGACATCTTGTCCCAGGAGAAGTTCCTCCGCGGCGACTTCATCACCACCCTGAAGCCCATCGAGCCCGC
>DASYRW010000010.1:0-18777 GCA_036003985.1 Thermoplasmatota archaeon | reverse complement strand
TGCGCGACCGCGATCTCCGCCACGCCCGTCACGGTCTCCGGGAAGCCCGCGTAGAGGTGATCGCCCACGATGCCCACCCCGACATAGTCGCCGATGAACGGGAACCCGCCCTGGTGCACGCCGAGGTCGCCGTCGCTGCTGACGCGCGTGAGCCGCTGCGTCTGCCACGTGAGACCACCATCGGTGCTCCACGCGTGGGTGGCGTCGTAGAGCTTGTCGCCGGGCGCGTAGCTGCGGTCCATGTACAGCACATGGAGGGCTCCGTCGGCGCCGACCACGGGCCGCGCCATCCACTGGGCGGTGGTGCCGGTGTCCTGGTTGACGCGCACCGGTTCGCTCCAGGTCGTCGCGTCGTCGCTCCAGGCGCAGTAGATGTCCGCGTTGCCGTTGCGGCCGTCGTCCCAGACCGCGTACAGCCGGCCCGCGCGCGGCCCCTCGCTCGTGTCCGCCGCCAGCTCGATGCTGGTGCCGCAGCGGAACTCGGTGTTGGGCAGCGGGCAGTCGATGTCGGTGACGTCGAGCATCTCGCGGAACTCGCCGAAGGTGCGGGCGTCGTCGGTGCTGATGGCGAGCCGCACGTGCGTCTGGTTCGGGCCGGCGCCGCTGCCGGTGGTCATGTAGATGGTGCCGTCCTTGGCGGCCGCGAAGCCCGACGCGAACACCGTGCCCGTGGGGCGATCGGGGTCCTGCACGATGACCGGCGCGTCGGTGCTGGCGCCGCCGTCGCGCGTCGTCACCACCCAAGGATTGACAGCGGCAGGGCCGATGGCGTTCCACACCGTGCTGACGCTGCCGCTGGCCGCGTTGAAGACCATGCGCGGGTAGTCGTGGAACACGACGCCGCCGTCGCCGAGCGCCATGAGCTCGATGCGGTCGTTGGGCCACGTCATGCCCTTGTCGGTGCTGGTCGCGAGGTAGAAGGACGAGCCGCAGCCCACGGGAGCGCCGACGGGCACCGGCAGCGGCGGCAGCGGGAGCACGCCGTCGGTGGGGCAATTCGGCCCGCCGCTGCCGATGGTGTACGCTTGCAGGGCGTAGTACGCCGTGCCCTGCGCGTCGAAGATCATGATGGGGTCGGTGATGCACTCCCACCCGAACAGCGGGTTGGTGGGATCGGCCATGCGCGCGTCGCGCGGGCCGCCGATGATCACGCTCGTCCACGTGCGCCCGCCGTCGGTGGTGGCCTGCGGGACCGCCCAGACACAGTTGCTCGCCGTGCGGTCGAGGTCCTTGGAGCCGACGATGACGTTCAGCGGGTCCGTGGGGTTGACCATGAGGTCGATCTCGGTCTTGCTCGGCGACTCGTTGGGGCTCGCGCGCGCCGTGCAGGCATCGGCCCAGTTGCTGATGGCGCACACTTGGGTCCACGTGGCCGCGCTCGGCCCTGGGCCGCCGGGGCCTGGGCCAGGGGAGGGCTGCGACACGCACCCCGCGAGCACCACGCCGAGCACCGCGAGCGGAAGCAGCAGGCGCATGGTTCACCTCTTCACGATGTGCGCGACCGCGATCTCGGCCTTGCCGGTCACGGTCTGCGGGAAGCCCGCGTAGAGGTGGTCCCCCACGATGCCGATCCCCACATAGTCCCCAATGAAGGGGAAGCCGTTCTGGTGCACGCCGAGGTCGCCATCGCTGCTGACGGTGGTCAGGCGTTGGCTGGTCCAGTTGAGGCCGTCGGCGCTCCACGCGTGGACGGCATCGTAGAGCTTGTCCGCGGGGTCGAAGCTGCGGTCCATGTACAGGACATGGAGGGTGCCGTCCGCGCCCACCGTCGGGCGGCTCATCCACTGCGCGTTCGCGGTGGTGTCCTGGTTCACCTTGACGGGCTCGGTCCACGTCGCGCCGCTGTCGTCGCTCCAGCTGGCCGCGATGTCGTGGCCGTCCCAGCGCGCGTCCTCCCACACCGCGTACAGCCTGCCGTCGTGGGCGCCGCCGCTGGTGTCGGCCGCGAGCTCCACGAAAGTGCCGCAGCGGAACTCGCTGTTCTCCAGCGGGCACGTGATGGGGTTGATGTCCAGGATCTTCTGGAAGCCGCCGAAGCTCTGGCTGTCGTCGGTGCTGACGGCCAGGTACAGCGGCGCGGTGTCGCCGCCCGCGCCGCCCGTGACGCCGATCAGCTCGGCCGGGCTGAAGGCCCACACGGTCATGTACACGGTGCCGTCGCTCGTCGCCGCGAAGCCGCTGGCGAACGCCGTGGCGCGGGGGCTGTCGGGCTTCTGCACGACCACGGGCGCCGCGTCGACCGTGTCGCCGCGGTCGCGTGTGCTGACCACGTAGGGGTTGATGCCGCCGCTGCCGACGGCGTTCCACACGGTCGTGACCGTGCCCGTCGCGGGGTTGACGATCATGCGCGGGTAGTCGTGGAAGACCACGCCGCCATCGGCGAGGGCCATGAGGATGATGTTGTCGTAGGTGAGGCCGCCGTCCTTGCTGCGCGCGAGGTAGAAGCTCGAGCCGCAACCCGCACCGATGGGCACCGGGACGGGCGCGGGCAGCGGCGGCAGCGCGCCGTCGGTCTGGCACGTGGCGCCGCCGCTCTCGAGGTTGTACGCCTGCAGCGCGTAGTAGAACCAGCCGCCATCGTCGAAGACCATGATGGGGTCGGTGATGCACTCCCACCCGAACAGCGGGTTCATCGGATCCGCCATCCGCGCATCGCGCGGGCCGCCGATGATCACGCTCGACCACGTGCGGCCGCCGTCGAGCGTGACCTGCGGCACCGCCCAGACGCAGTTGCTGGCTTGCGGATCGAGGTCCTTGCTGCCCACGACGACGTTGAGGGGATTGCTGGGGTTGACCGCGAGGTCGATCTCCGTCTTCGAGGGGCTGTCGTTGGGGCTCGCGCGGGCCGTGCAGCTGTCGGCCCAGTTGCTGATGGCGCAGATGGAGGCCCAGGAAGCCTGCGCGGCGCCGCCGGGGCCGCTGGGCCCTGGTGGGGGCTGCGAGCTGGTCAAGCAGCCGGCGAGCAGCAACGCGAGGGCCAGAGCGAGGAACGGCGAGCGTGCGAGCAAGGTCTCCCCGGGGCGCCGGAGGGGCCATAGCCTTATGAACGTTGCCGGCAGCGCGCTGCACGGACCCTGAAGGCTCAACGCATGGACCAGTCGGTCCGTCGCCGGAGCACTTTCAGTGTTTTCGATCCACTCCCCCCTTCGGGTTCTTCTAGGGCCGCGCGCCATCCCGCGGGTGGGAGGGGATCCACCACGTTGGAGGCATCGCTGCGCGAGCCCGTCCGCGCCCACTTCGCAGGGCTGGGCGGCCGCGTCCGGCACGAGGTCCCGCTGCACGGCCGCATCGCCGACCTGGTGGTGGCGCGCGACGACGACCTGGTCGCGGTGGAGCTGAAGCTGCAGGACTGGCAGGAGGCCTTCGCGCAGGCGATGCACTACCAGCTCGCCGCGCACCGCAGCTACATCGCCATGCCCCTCGACCACGCCATCGTGCCGCTGCGATCGCGGACGCGCCTGGAGCGCCAGGGCGTCGGCCTGCTCGGCGTCCATCCGCTCGGCGAGGTGCGGACGCTGCTGGAAGCGCGCGAGAGCGCGCGGCGCTTGCCCTTCCTGACCGAGCACACGCTCGACCTGTGGTTCCGCGCGCCCGCGGAGCACCGCGCGCTGACGCTCGCGCCGGCCGAGGGGTCAGGTGCGAACGTCGTAGAGCAGCCGCAGCCCCATCCGCTGGTTGAAGGCGTCCAGTGAGCCCAGGTCCTTGGGGTCGAAGCCGTCCTCGATGAGCGGCGCGAGCTTGCCGAGGAACTCGGCCATGCGCGGGTCGTCGCGCGCGAGGTCGGTCATCGTGCGCCGCGGCGCGCCGGCGGGGAACTCCAGCACGCGCACCATGCGGCCGTCGCGCCAGAAGAGCATGTTGCGCGTCGCGCCGAGACCCTTCGCGACCGCGCGGCCGGCGTCCGCGTTGCTCAGGAGGGCTTCGAGCTCCTGCTCCCTGCCCGGCTTCGCGCGGAAGGAGAACGCGACGAGCATGGCCCACGCAAGGGCGCAGCGCCTCAAAGCGCCTCCGCGAGCGTTCATGTAGGGCGAGCGCGCTGCCGCGGCATGGCCAAGCCGGGGCCCGTCGAGGCGCGCCTGCAGGAGCTCGGGATCACGCTGCCCTCCGCGCCGAAGCCCGCGGCCGCGTACGTGCCGAGCGTGCGCGTGGGCGAGCTGCTGTTCGTGAGCGGCGTCGGGCCGACGGTGGACGGCAAGCCCCGCTACACGGGCCAAGTGCCCAAGGACCTGAGCATCGAGCAGGGCCAAGACGCGGCCCGCATCTGCGCCATGAACCTGCTCGCCATCGCACGCGACGCGGCCGGCCTGGAGCGCATCGTGCGCGTGGTCAAGCTGGTGGGCTTCGTCAACAGCGTGCCGGGCTTCGCCGAGCAGCACAAGGTCGTGAACGGCGCGAGCGAGTTCATGGTCCAAGTCCTGGGCGACCGCGGCAAGCACGCGCGCAGCGCCATCGGGGTGCAAGGCCTGCCGCTCGACTTCGCGGTGGAGGTCGAGGCGGTGTTCCAGCTCGACCAGGGGCCGTACGGGATCCACTGAGCTTCGCGACATCGCGGGGCCTGCAGGCGCAACGCCTTTATCCCAGCGCCCGATGCCCGACCATCGGTGACGGCATGGACTTCCAGATCACCCCCGAGCAGGAGATGATCCGGCGCACCGCGCGCGAGTTCGTCGACAAGGAGGTCCGGCCGTTCGTCAACGAGTGGGAGGAGAAGGGCGAGATCCCGGACCGCGTCGTGCGACGCATGGGCGAGCTGGGCCTGCTGGGCGCGCCCATTCCCGAGGAGTATGGCGGGAGCGGCCTCGACGCCCTCACCTACGCGATGATCACCGAGGAGATGGGCCGTGGCTGCAGCTCGCTGCGCACGACCATCAGCGTCAACACGTCGCTGTGCGGCTTGACGATCCTGCGCCACGGCACCGAGGCGCAGAAGAAGCAGTGGCTGCCCAAGCTTTGTACAGCAGAGAAGCGCGGCGCGTGGGCGCTCAGCGAGCCGAGCGCCGGCAGCGACGCTGCCGGGCTGCAGACCACCGCGACGAGGAAAGGCAACAAGTGGGTGCTGAGCGGCCGCAAGCTCTGGATCAGCGACGGCGACCGGGCCGACGTCGTGGTCATCTACGCCCGCGACCCGAGCGTGCAGGACCGCCACAAGGCCATCGGGGCGTGGCTCGTCACGAAGGGCACGCCCGGCTTCCGCGCCGGCAGCGTGTGGGCGCAGAACAAGCTCGGCCTGCGCGCGTCGCACACCGCGGAGCTGGTGCTCGAGGACGTCGAGGTCGACGACGCGGCCGTGATCGCCGCGCCCGGCAAGGGCTGGGACTGCGCCATGGACATCCTCAACGGCGGCCGGCTCAGCGTCGCAGCGGGCGCGGTGGGCATCGCCCAGGCGGCGCTCGAGGCGAGCATCGCGTACTGCCAGGAGCGCAAGGCGTTCAACCGCCCCATCGGCCACTTCCAGCTCGTCAAGGAGATGATCGCCGAGATGGCGGTCGATGTGGAGGCGGGCCGCAACCTTGTGTACAAGGCCGCGTGGAAGAAGGCCAACGACATGCCGCACAAGCTCGACGTCAGCATGGCCAAGCTGTTCACCGCCAAGATGGCGATGCGCGTCACCGAGAACGCCGTCCAGATCTTCGGCGGCATCGGCTACACCACCGACGTCCCGGTCGAGCGGTACTTCCGCGACGCGAAGATCTGCGGCATCTACGAGGGCACGAACCAGATCCAGCAGATCATCATCGCGGACGAGGTGCTGGGGCTGGATGCGTGAGGGCGGCGCCCGGGGTGGGATTCGAACCCACAGGGCCTTTCGACCCGTGGCTTCTGGGACCACTGCCCTGCCGTTCGGCGACCCGGGCGGAAGGCCGTCGCCCGGCCTCGGCGAGGGACGTCCCACAAAGCCTCAAGCTGATTCTCACGCTAACCGAACGCACTGGGACCACTGCCGGTCGCAAGGCCGGCCGTTCGGCGACGAGGGGTCCCTCGGGGCCCCTCTCCCTTTTCCAAGCTTGGGCGAGGATCGGCGCAGGGCTCCTTCCGCGAGGCGAAGGTCTGCGGCATCTACGAGGGCACGCACGAGATCCAGCCCGACGCTGACGGGGCCCGCGTGATGGTGGCATACTTCCCCACGCAGCACTGAGCGACGCCGGCGCGCGCGAGCGGCGAGCGCGGGCCGGCAAGGCGGTCGCCACGCTGGAGCAGGGGGGAAAAACCAAAAAGGGAGGCGGCCCCGCCGGGCCGAAGGCAAACCAGCTCAGTTGCCGCCGTCGGGGTAGAACACAGCGTTCATGGCGGCGAACCAGAACCAGTCGTTCGCGTCCTGGCCCTGGAACATCATCCCGTTCAGGAAGTAGGTCTGCGACCCTGCGCCCGCGACCACGAACGTGCGGCTGAGGTGGACGGTATCGTCGTACACCTCCGTGGGCTCGTTCGCAGCGATGCTGTGCACGCCCCAGTAGAACGCGGGGGATCCGCAGTCGGTGTTGGTCGTGCCGACCATGATCTCCGCCATGTCGCGCGTGCCCACCACGTGGTTGATCTTGAGCCAGGCGTCCGCGTCCACCACGACGCGGCCCGAGCTCGGCCAGCTGATGGTGACCTGCGCGTCCGCGTAGTTCACGCAGGCCAACGTGATCGTCGTGGTCGCGACGGCGGTGTCCGTCGCGAGCCTCGCGAAGTGGTCGGTGTCGCAGGTCACGGTCCCTGCCGAGCTGATCACGCGCACCGCCTGGTCGGCCGGGCAGGACCCGCTGACCCGCTGCTGCACCTCGTTGGTGTTGATGTCGGCGACGCCCACGCCGCCGTTGGTGATGTCCGCGGTGCCGACGGTGCCGTCCTGGATCATCGCGCTCGTGATGCCCCCGTTCGCGACGCTGAGGGTGCCCACGGTGGTGATGACGCCGCCCGCGAGGCCGGCGCCGGCGGTGACGCTGGTGACGGTGCCGCCGCTGTTGTCGTCGACCTCGCACGTCACGCCGCCGAGCGCGTCGATGACGCGGATGCTCTGCCCCGCGGCGCAGCTCGCGCCGACGCGGGCCTGGATGGTGGACGTGTCGACCGCGAGCGTCACGTCGCCCGCGAGGCCGCCGCCGAGCAGGCCCGAGCCCGCGATGACGCCGGTGATGTCGCCGCCGCCGCAGCCGGGGATGGCGACGCCCGAAAGGCAGACGGCCGCCACGCCGAAGCGCAGGCCGGGGCCGGCGTCGCCGGTCAGGCGCCCGGCGGGGTACGCGACCCCCCGGGTCGCCACGAAGGTCAGATCGCCGGTCATCGTGTCGCCGCACTCGTCCACGGCCAGCGGCACCTCGAGGCCGCTGCCGGGGCACAGGGACACGTTGACCACCTCGGTGCCGGGCAACGGCGCCGGCTCAGGCGCAACTAGGTCGCTCGTCGCACCCACCACGGCCACCGGCAGGAGCAGGAAGGCCGCGACAAGAAGGGAACGTAGGTCAAGCATGGTCTCAGCCGGTTGCCCCCTCGGCTGCCGGCCCGCGCAAATGCAGGGTCTTGCGCCTTGGAGCTTGGCTGCGGAGCCTGGTTGCCGACCAACGACCCAGTGTGGTGGCTCCGCCGGCCGCGGAGGGCACCACCCTCGACCGGCCGAAGATGGCGCGCCGCGCCTCGCGACGCGAGGCTCGACGAGCGCGGGAGAAGAGAAACGACGCGGCCCGGTGCGGTGGGCCGCGCGCTTGCCATCGGCTCAAGCCCGGTCGATGGTGTAGTCGACCTTCGCGCCGAGGTACCGGCAGTCGGTGCCTCCCGTGGTCGTGCGGTCGATGATGGCGGTGACCCACACCTGCTGGTCCTCGCCCACGGTGAAGGCCGTGAACGCTGGGAAGGCCTTCGGCACGGGGCTGCCGGCCGCCGAGAGGTAGTCGCTCGAGCTGGAGCCCGAGTACACCGTCGAGACCAGCGTGCCCACGCCGCCGAACCAGATCGTCCGCGTGTGCAGCTCCGCGCCCACGAGGCAGCCCGTGGCGAAGTCGCCGTGGCCGAGCGTCGCGGCCGTGACGGTCACCGTCGCGCCAGGCGGGTGGGGGAGCGGGACCGGGCAGTAGAACTTGTAGTTGCCCGCCGCGGCCGCGCTGGTCAGGGCGATGCCCGTGTAGACGTTGCCAGGCAGGTTGTAGACCTGCATGTCCGCGTGGGGGTCGCCGCCGCTGACGCCCCGCTGGCAGAGCACGGGGTCCGCGAACACGCGGCCCGTCTCGGGCGTGTTGTAGACGAAGCCGCTCGCCGTGATGGTCGTGGCGGGGTCGATCTTCGCCCCGGTGACCGCGTTGTTGGCCAGCATGGCGGTGGACACGCCGCCCGTCGCGATGCTCAGGGTCCCGGAGGTGGTGATGGGCCCGCCGGTCAGGCCCGCGCCGCTGGCGACGCTCGTCACGGTGCCGCCGCTGTTGTCGTCGGTCTCACAGGTGACGCTGCCGATGGAGCTGATGGCCCGGATGCTCTGGCCCGCGATGCAGCTGCCGGTCACGCGGGCCTGGAGGACGCTCGTGTCGGCGTTCAGCGTCACGTCGCCGCTGAGGCCGCCGCCGAGGAGGCCCGAGCCCGCGATGACGCCCGTGATGTCGCCGCCCGCGCAGCCGCTGATGACGACGTTGGCGCGGCACACGGCCTGGCCGGCGAACGCGAGCTGGCCGTCGCCCGTGAGGCGGCCGGCCGGGAACGCCACGCCGTCGCCCGGCGTGAAGCCGAGGTCGCCGGTCATGGTGTCGCCGCACTCATCGACGGCGAACGGCACTTCCAGGCCGCTGCCGAGGCACTGCGCGATGTTGACGACCTCGGTCCCGGGGTCGGGATCGGGCGCGGCAAGGTCGGTCGAGGTCGCGCTCACCACGACGATCGGGGTCAGGAGCAAGGCAGCTAGGAGCAATCCACGGACATCGAACATGAGGGTTCACCGGCGCGCCCCCTCGGGACCGCGCCGGCGCAGGCAAGCTGGCGCGCCCTCTTGGCCGCTGCCTGCGAAGCGTGGTCGCCTGCAGTCAGGTGGCTGCCAAGCTTGAAGGCCGCTCAGTCACGGCGCGCGCGCCGCGCCACGAGGAGCGCGACAGCGGCCACCGCGCCCGCTGCGAAGGCCGGCTCGAGCCCTGGCGTCGCGCGCGCGTTCTCGGGCGGCGGCTCGTTGTCCGTGGTGTTCACGCGCGTCTGCCGGAGCGGGCTTTCGGGCACGGGCCGGTACTCTCGCACGCCCAGCTTGAGCGGGAGCTGCTGCTCCTTGTCGTCGGTGCCGCTCTTGTAGGTCGCCTTCGCCACCACGCTGTAGCTGCCGGGCTTCACGTCGCGGGCCGGCGTGGCCTTGAGGACCACGACCTGCTCCTGGCCCGCGGCGACGGTCACGGTGGGAGCGTCCCACTCGACGCTGACGTTGTCCGGGGCTTGGACCGTCATGCGCGCCTCGGCGTCGCCCTGGCCCACGTTGATCAGCTTGAGCCGCCACTGCGCGGCCTGGCCGGCCTCGACCTCCTGCTCGACGGCGTCCACCGTCATCTGCAACTCGGGCTCCTGCAGCGCGATGGCACCGCCCTGGGTCGCGCCGCCGATGGTGAGCACCTTCGTGGCCTCGTTGCCCGCTTGGTCGAGCGCGCGGACCTCGATGACGTCGCCAGCCTTCGCTTCGCGAGCGAGGTGGAAGCCGCTGCCCCAGATCGTGCGGTGGCAGACGTAATTGTTGCCGAGCGGGGTCTGGTCGGTGATCCCCTGGAGCGCGCTGCAGTCGGCGTCGTCGTTGTCCGGCTGCGCGTCGTCATCGCGGGCTGGAGGCGTCCAAGGCTCCGGCACGACCTGCTCGCCGTTGATGCGCACCAGCACGTCGCTGACGCCCTCGGCGAACTCGATGGTGATGCCCCCGACCGGGTTGGTCTGCGCGCCGTCGCCGGGCAGCACGATGGGCCAGGGCGCGGTGTGGTCGGCGCAGCGATCCGCGGTGGGGAAGCAGTTGGCGCCGTTCTCCACCACGGCCTGCGTGTAGAGGTGCGCGAGCACGGCGCCGTCCGCCGTGTAGGCATCGAGCGCAGCGCCGTAGATGTCGTCGGGCACGAGGGTGGTGTTGATCGGAACGAAGAAGCCGTCCTCGGGCGTCGCGTCGCTGCGGTACTGCGGGATGTACACGCCCGTCAGCGGCGGCAGCGGCGCCGGGGGCTCGCACGTCGCGAGCGCGTCGGGGAGCGGCTTGCCGAAGCTGAAGCCGATCTTCGCCACCTCGGCCGCGCGGTCACCGATGGCCTGGAACTGGATGAAGAACGTGCCGCTCGCGTGCACGTAGCCGTCGTCGCGCGGCCGCAGGTCGGGGTTCATGAAGATCAGGCTGACCGCGCCGCACTGCGGGAACGGCTGCTGCGCCTGCGCCGCGAGCGCCGGCAAGGCCACCAGCGCGGCGAGCGCGAGGGCTGGGAACTTCCGCATCGCCTCTGCCACCCGCGCCGCGGTTCCCCTTGCCAGACCATAAAGATTGCTGGCCTTCGGCGGCGCCAGCCCGGGCTTCTCAGGGGATCCTCGGCGGGTCGCGCGGCGCCAACACGCCCGCGACGCGGCGCAGGACCTCCGCCGCCAGCTCGTCGCGTGGGCCCCGGAACGGCGTGGCGCGCTCGGGCTCGACGAGCAGCGCCTCGGTCGCCGCGCGGCCCACGCGCTCGAGGTCGTTCGCCACCACCAGCGCCGCGCGCGTCCGTTCCTGCAGCGCGCGGGCCTTGGCGAGCAGCGCCTTGTCGTCGAGGCCGCTCTCGGCCTTGAAGCACACGAGGACGCCGTCGAAGCCCTCGCGGAGCACGTCCACGAACTTCGGCGTCGGACGCAGCGGCACGCGCCCGCTCGCGTCGCGCGGGCCCGCAGCAGCGTAGTCGCCGACGGCGGCGGGCACCAGCACCGCATCCGCCCCGTGCGCGTGCGGCGCGAGCGCGAGCAGCTCCTCGACGGTCGTGAAGCGGCGGAGCGTGCAGCCGGCCGGCGCGTCCGGCGTCGCCGCGCCCAGCCACAGCTCCACGTCGGCGCCCTGGCGGAACGCCTCGCGCGCGAGCGCCAGCCCCGTCCCGGCCGTCGAGCGGTTGCTCAGCCAGAGGCCCTCGCCGAGGGGCTCCGAGGTGGGGCCGGCCACCACCACCACACGCCGGCCCGCGAGCGTGCCGGCGCCCAAGGCGCGCAACACGTGGGCCTCGAGGTCGTCCAGCGGCGCCATCTTGGCCGCGCCCTCCTCGAGGCGCGGAGCGACGATGACGCAGCCGAGGTCGCGCGCGCGCTGCAGGTTGAGGCGCACCGCCGCGTTGTCCCACATGGTGGCGTGCATCGCGGGCGCGATCACCACCGGCACGTGCCCCAGGAGCACCGACGCGAAGGTGGTGACGGGGCTGTCGTCCAGCCCGAGCGCGACCTTGCCGAGGGTGTTGGCCGTGCATGGCGCCAGCAGCAGCAGGTCCGCGCCGTCGGGCAGCAGCTCGCGCACGTGCTCCCCGCGGCCGGTGAGCTGCGCGACCGGCTCGAGGCCGGTCGCGTCGCGCAGCGCCGCGGGCCCGACCAAGCGCAGCGCGGCCGGCGTGGCCACGGCCTGCACCTCCGCGCCGAGCGCGACGAGCCGCGCCGCGAGGGCTGGAGCCTGGACCGCGCCGATGCTGCCGCTGATGCCGAGGACGATGCGCCGGCCGGCGAGGGGCTGCACACCCTGCGGAGCGCGGCCGGGTTCGAGAACCTGTCGCTCACGCCGGCGGCAACGCCGACGGCGGGGCCTCGGCCCCCACGGCTTCCCCAGCGTCCTCGCCGCCCACCAGGTACGCGAGCGCCTGGGCTCCCGCGGGGGAGGCTTCCACCGACACGGCCACGGGCAGGCCGGCGAGCAGCTGCAGCGCCTCGTGGCCCTCGGGGGTGAGCGCGTACCGCATCGGCCGCGGGCCTTCGGGGCGCAGCACCCCCGCTTCGAGCAGCACGTGGAGGTGATGGTGGAGCGTGCTCGTCGCGAGGCCCGTGGCGGCCACGAGCTCGCGCGTGGTGCGCGGCTGCTCCGCGGCATGCTCGGCGATGGCCCGGCGCGCGCTCTGCCGCAGCGCCCCGACGGCCGCCCGCGACCCTTGGGGTGCGCCGGCGGGGAAGTAGTGCGTGTAGCGCGCGACGCGGCGCTCGGCCAGCATGCTGTCCTGCACGAGCCGCCGGAGGTGGTGGACCGTCTGGCCGGGGCTGAGCTCCAAGCCGCGCTGGATCGCGCGGAAATGCGCGCCGGGGTTCGCGCGCACGAACTGGCAGATCCGCAGCCGGACCGCGTCGCCAGAATCCTTGGACATGCTGCCACCCTCCGGACGTAGCTTGGACGCGATGACGAAAAACGGTATCGGTGGCACGGCGTGTGGTGGTGAGCAAACCGACGGCGAACCTTTTGCAAGGTGAAACGAAGCAACGAGTTTCCGTCTCGGCCGAGATCGAGGCGCGCCGGCCGCGCCGCACGCGCTGGGGGCCTGAGCCTTCGCGGGGACATGCGCGTCGTGGAACGCCCGCGGAGCGGCGCTCCAAGGCCGAAGCCTTCTTAGCACTCAGCCCCTTGCACGCCCGTGCGCGTGCTCGGCTTCACCGGCATGCCTGGCGCCGGCAAGAGCATCGCCGCCGAGGTCGCGCGCCAGCGCGGCGTGCCCGTCGTGCGGATGGGCGACAGCGTCTGGGAGGAGGTGCGCGCGCGCGGCCTGCCGCTCACCGACGAGCACGTGGGGCGCGTCGCGCAGGAGATGCGCGCGCGCCATGGCCCCGCCGTGTGGGCGGAGCGCACCTTGGAGCGCGTGCGGAAGCTCGGCGCGGAGCAGGTGTGCATCGACGGCATCCGCAGCATGGCCGAGGTCGAGGCCTTCCACCGCGCGCTCGGCCGCGACTTCCACCTGGTGGCCATCCACGCTTCCCCGGAGGTGCGGCACGCGCGCCTGCGCGGCCGCGCGCGACCCGACGACACCGCCAGCGCGGCCGCGTCCGAGGAGCGCGACCGCCGCGAGCTCGCGTGGGGCGTGGCCCAGGTCATCGCCCAGGCGGATGTGGTGCTGGTGAACGACGGCGCCGACGAGCCCACGTTCCGCGCCGAGGTCGAGGCGCTGCTGAGCCGGCGCTGGGACGCCCCCGGCGGCGGCCCGGCCTGACCTGCGCCCGAAGGCTCTTGGCCCCGGGCTGCGATCCGGCCGCGATGGTCGAGGGCCGCGTACGCGCTCCGGTCCAGCCCACGGAGAGCTTCGCGCGCGTCGAGGCGGCGGTGCGCGCCGTGTTCCCACGCGCAGAGCTCGCGCGCTCGGCGTGGGGCGTCGAAGGCAGCGCCGGCAGCCTCCAGCGGTTCGCGGAGCTGGTCCGCGAGCAGCGCATCCCCGACACGGCGCGGGGCGTGCTGCTGCGCGGCCAGGAGGGCGCCGCGACGCGCTTCCGCGTCAGCAAGCAGGCCGCTTCGGCGGGGCGGCTCAACTTCGCAGCGCGCGAGGGGCCCCTGGGCGACCTCGACGTCGAGATCTCTGCCGGCAGCGCGCAGGAGCTCAGCGCGTTCCTCGACGAGATCGCGCCCGACACGCGGGCCTGGAGCCTGGAGGATCGCGGCCTCACGGAGAAGAGCCTGCGCTCGCAAGAGGTTTGGGAGCGCACCCTCGACGACCTCGAGGCCGAGGCCGGCGAGGGGCGCGCGGGGGAGCCCCGCTAGGGCGACTCGGCTGCCGAGGCGTCGCGCTCCTGCGCGACGGTCGCGGGCACGGGCGCCGAGGGCGCCGGGGGAGGCGCGCTGAAGGCGGGCGGGGGCCAGGCGGGGACCGTGCTGGGCACCGCGCCGGGCGACGGGCCCGGGCCCTGGTGCTGCAGCGGGAGGAACAACTGGCAGTACCGCCCCGCGCGCCGCTCCGCGAGCAGGCCGCGCTGGATCAGGCGGTCCACGTGCCAGTTCACGGTGGTGCGCGGCATGGCCAGCAAGCGCGCCAGCTCCTTGCGGTGGATCATCGGCTTGGCGCGCACGATCTCGAGGATGCGGCGCGTCTGCTCGCCGCGCTGGGCCACCACCATGCGCTGCTGGTCCTGGCTCAAGGCCTCGGAGCGCTTGAAGAAGCGCGTGCGGTTGCCGTCGCGCATCGCCACGACCAGGCCGTTGCCCTGCAGGATCTTGAGGTGGTAGGCCGCCGTCGGATGGCTGATGCCGAGCATGTTGGCGACGTCCTGGATGCTGGCTCCCGGGTTCTCCGTCACGCGCAAGTAGACCAGGTGCCGCGTGTTGCTGGTGAAGACCGACCGTTCGTCCCTGAGTGCGTACATGTGACTGCCTCCCACGCCCCGAAGGGGCCCTGGCGCCGGACCCGTCCCCGCAGGTCGGCCGGCCGCCCGCGCGATCGCTGGCGGCCTGTGTTGTCCAGGCGAGTGACAACCGTCGGTCCTTGGCCAAGAAGCTTGCTGCGGATGAAGCGACATTGCGGCGCGTCGTCCCTTCCATTCCGGATTTCACGGATCCAGGTCCCGGCGAAGGCATGCAGCCCGGCCTGCGCGAGGAGCGACCGCGCGAAGCGTCCACCGCCGGCGCGCCCGCCCACGTCGCGCGCGCGCCTCCCGCCCGCTCGACCGCCCAGCTGCAGCCCCCGCGGTGTGACCGCGCACGCGCGCGCGAGACGTCAGGGCGCCCTGGCGCAGCCATCGGGAGATCGCGCCTTTTTTCCCGGGCCCAGACGTTCAAGAGCGGTGTCTCCCGCGGTGGGAAAAGTTCATGCTCGGCGGCGCCCAAGGGGCAGCGCGCGCCCCGCGCACCGGACCCGTCCTGACCGGGACGTCGTCTCACCGCGTCTGGCGCGCCCGCGCGTGCGACGGCTGCGCATGCTTCCGTCCCGCGCCGCGGGACGTGGCTCGCCGTGAGGGGATTTTCGAGCACATCGCGAATAGGGGGAGCGGAAAACGGTTAATTAAGCCGCTCCGAATCCTCGGGCCGCTGCGGCCCAGCGCCGCGGGGAGGTACCGGAGATGGCCCTAACGTCCAACGCGAGCAATCGCACGCGGACCCAGGCCATCCAGGTGCCCTGCCCGTGGATGAGGGCTGCTCTCGTGCGGGTTAAGAACCACGAGTGAAGGAAGGAGGTGACCAACGCATGAACAGCAAGTACAACGCGGCCCTCATGGTTTCCGTCATGCTGACGGCAACGATTGGTCTGGCCGCTGTGAATGGGGCTGCCCTGATTGAGGCGACGGAGATCGTGACGGGTGCGGTTCAGCAATCGGTCGATGCTGCACTGAACTTCACGATCAACCTGACCACCGACATCCAGGGCAAGATCAACGCGGTGACGAACGTCATCCTGAACATCACCAGCAACCTGGCGGGCCAGGTCAACGCGGCCGTCGCGTTGGCCGCGTTCGTCGTGTCCAACCTGGTGCTCGCGATTCAGTCGGTCCTGGAGATCGAAATCGCGGCGCTGTTGAACATCACGGTGCTGATCCAGGTCATCGTCAACAACACCATCCAGTTGAAGACGAGCCTTGAGGCGATGATCTTCGCGCTGCTGAACGCCCTCGTGAACGTGATCGCGAACCTGCTCGGCAACATCACGCTGACCCTCAACGTCAGCGCTGCCGTGACCGCGATGCTCGGCGCAATCGCCAACGTGACCGCGATCGTGGCCGCCATGGCGAGCGACACGCTCAACGCCGTGCTGAACGCGACGACCGCGCTCATCGCGCAGAGCGTGAACTTCGTGAACGCGCTGGTGGTGCTCGTCAGCAACAACACTGCGGCGATCCTGGCCATCATCTCGGCGGCTGTGAACAACACCCTGCAGATCGTGACCAACGGCACGCTCAACGTCGTGACGGCCATCGTCACCGCCCTCAACGCGGCGGTCCAGGCCATGATCGGCGGCGGCGTGAACCTGATGGGGACCCTGGACATCGGGACCCTCATCATGGCCACCCTGACGGCGTCGATCACGCTGATGATCACGCTGCTCATGCAGAAGCAGGCCGCGCTGGTGTTCTTCCTCAACGGCATCGTTGAGGCCTGAGCGCCCAAGAGCTAGCAGACGAACGCAGGGGGCGGGGGCTCGCAGCCCCCCGCCTCCTTTCTCTTCCTCTCCATCCCGCGCCCAGCGCGGGCTCCCTGCCCGCCCTACACGGGCTCCATGAGCACCGTGGCGTTGCCGCCGCGCAGCTGGACGTGGTTGTCGCGCACGTCCTTGCTCTCCACCTGGACCATGCTCATCAGCGCCACGCCCGGGAACTCCACCGCGATCACCGTGGGCCCGGCCTCCGTGACCGTCAGGTCGGACGCGCGGAACCGCGCCCGCGTGAGCACGCGCAGCTCGACCTTGCCCTGCCCCCAGCTGGCTGCGAAGTCGGCGACGCCTGGGTCCTTGATCTCGGCCGCCGCGAGGGCCGCGCCGGACTTGATCGTGAGGGTTTGGTTGGCCAGGTTGTAGGTGAGGATGATGTCGCTCTCGAGCACCAGCACGTTCGAGGTGTTGCGCGTGAAGAACGAGGGCCCCTGCTCGAGCACGACCGTGATGTTGTCGGGGCTCAGGGTCGCGACGATCGTGCCGTTGAGGGTCCAGCCCTGGGGCTTGGGTGGCGCGTTGTCCCCGGGGACGACCTGCGACGCGCGCACGAGCGCGCTCGTCAGGTCGGCGTAGCCGAAGGCCGCGAGGTCCGCGCTGCTGGCGCGGGCCCACGCCTGCTGGGAGCGCTGCCCTGGCCAAGCCCCCGCGGGGGCCTGCACGAAGACGTCGCCCGGCAGGGTGCCGTCGGCGTCCTGGAACACGAGGTCGGCGTGGAACGCCGTCGTGACGTTGAGGTACACGGCGCCCTCCTCCGACGCGCCGCACTTCACCGGCACCGCGAGGCCGCGGCCGCTGACGTTGATGAAGCCGTACACGTTGGCCATGCGGAGGCCAAGGTCGGGCACCACGAAGGCCTCCTCGCCGAGGCACGCGTGGAGCGCCGGGCCCGGCGGCGGCTTGAAGAGCGTGCAGCCGGCGAGGGGCACCACGAGCAGCAGCAGCGCCACGGCCACAGGCGGTCGCATGGTCGGGCGGACATGCCCCTGCGTGCCTTAAAGGGGCCAGAAAGGTCGCGCAGCCCCCGGGGCCCCGCCAGCAGCGCGCTCGGGGAGAAAGTTCATGGCGGCGCCTCGACACGGCGGCCCGGAACCATGCCGCGCACCGTCGCGCCGCTCCTCGCGGCCCTGCTGCTCCTCGCGCCCGCCGCCGCCGCGGACCCGGTGCAGGACCTGTACAACAGCGTCGCGGCCTTCTACGCGGGCGTCGACGGGAGCGTCCAAGCCCTTGGAGGCGTGGCGGGCGGCGCCGCGGCCGGCGCGGTCGACACCGCCGAGACCCTCGCAGCCCCGGCCACGAGCCTCGCCGACGCCGCGCTGGCGGGCGTCGCGCCCGGCGGCCTGCCCCTCGCCCACGAGTGGATCGCCGTCGGCAGCGCCAGCGGCACCTTCGTGCTCAGCAGCGGCGGCGAGCCGTCGCGCTGCGACCGCATGACCGCGGTGGTGGAGCACCGCCCCGGCCTCAGCAACGAGCCCAACTTCGTGCTCACGCTCACCAAGGGCGACCAGGCCTCGCTCATCTGCACGAGCGGCCTGCGCAACACCTTCGACCAGCACCACTGGAGCGGCGACGCCGCGCAGGGCTGGCACGCGCGCGTGGAGAACACGCCCGACGCGGTGGTCATCGACGTCGTCATCGGGCCCGCGGGCGCCGACGGCGCGCGGCCGATGCACATCTACTGGGACGCGGGCGTCAACGGCGTCGTGGGCATCTTCGTGCTCGACGGCACGCTGACCGAGGTCATGGCCCGCTAGGCCCGCGCCGCTCCCACAGACAAAAGCGCTACGCAGGGAACTTGACCTCGAGCTCCCACAGGTCGTGGGCCGCCTCGGTGCGCGGGAACACGCGGCGCGCCTCCTCGACGAGGGGCGCGACGTCGCGGTACCGCGCGCTGAAGTGCGTCAGCACGAGCTGCTCGACGCTGGCCTTCGAAGCGATGAACGCAGCTTGGGCCGCCGTGGAGTGGCCGTATTCGTTCGCGGCCGCGTAATCGGAGCCGAACGTCGAGTCGTGGACGAGCACGTCCGCGCCTTCGGCGAGCTGCACGGTGGCCTCGTTGGGCAAGCAGTCGCCCGTGTAGACGACCTTGCGCCCGCGCCGCGGCGCGCCCACCACGTCCTGCGAGCGGACGACGCGGCCATCGGGGAGCGTCACGTCCTCGCCGCGCTGCAGCCTGCCGTAGAGCGGGCCCTCGGGCACGCCCAGCTCTTGCGCGCGCGGCTTGTTGAAGCGGCCGGGGCGCTGCTGCTCCGTCACGGCATAGCCGAGGTTGGGCACGTTGTGCCGCAGGCTGCGCGCGCTGATGACATAGTCGCCGCAGTCGATGCGCGCGCCGTCGCGCACCTCCTCGACGCGGATGGGGTAGCGCGGCTTGAAGTGCCCCACGCGGACGAGCTGTGCCACCGCGTCGGCCGTGCCAGCGGGCCCCACGATATGCAGTGGCGCCTCGCGGCCGTTCATGTCCATGGTCTGCGCGAGGCCGGCGATGCCGAGGAAGTGGTCGCCGTGGAGGTGCGACACGAGGATGCGGCTGACCTCCATGTAGCTCAGCCCGCTGCGCTGGAACTGGCGCTGCGTGCCCTCGCCGCAGTCGAACAGCAGCACCTCGGGGCCGCGCTTCAGCGCGACCGCGCTCACGTTGCGGTCCGCGGTGGGCCAGCTCCCGGCGGTGCCGAGGAACACGATGCGCATCTGCTCGTGGATGCCGGCGAACCGGGGCACGCGGGGGCTGACGCGGCCGAGCCACAAAAGGCTTTGG
>DASYRW010000009.1:0-10772 GCA_036003985.1 Thermoplasmatota archaeon | reverse complement strand
GTGGGCCTCGAAGCCACCATGGACATCTTCTTCCCCCAGCTGATCGAGATCGGCGACGACACCATCATCGGCTACAACACCACCATCCTCTGCCACGAGTTCCTCGTCGCCGAGTGGCGCACGGCGCCGGTGCGCATCGGCAAGCGCGTCACCATCGGCGCGAATTGCACGATCCTGCCGGGCGTGACCATCGCTGACGAGACCGTCGTGAGCGCCCACTCGCTCGTCAATCGCGACGTGGCCGGCTTCGTCGGCGGCGTGCCCGCGCGACCCTTGCGGGTGGCGACGGACGAAGCCCCGACGGCGCCGTAGCGGAGCGCGAGAAAACGCGTGGGAGCGGCGCGCGGAAAGCGCGCACGGAAGGGGCGAACCTTTATCAAGGTCAAGCCCATACCGCAGCCCGCCCCCCCGGAGGCGAGCCCATGGCGGGTCCCGATGAGAAGCTGAAGCAGGTCACCGAGGTCATGGATCAGCTCATCGAGGACACGTCCGTGCCGCGCAACATCCGCCGCGGCGCCGACAACGCCAAGAAGACGCTGCTCGACCAGAAACAGAAGCTCGACGTCCGCGTGGCCTCGGCGGTCAGCATCCTCGACGAGCTGGCCAACGACCCCAACATCCCGCTCCACGGCCGAACGCTGATCTGGAACATCATCAGCGGCCTCGAGACCATCACGGCCAAGTAGGGCCGCGACGCGCTTAGACGTCTTGCCGCATCAGCGTCGTCCGCCCGTTGGCTTCCGCCCGCCGCTTCGCCTCCAGGATCGCGCCTTCCAGCCGCTGCTCGAGGGCTGCGTAGAAGTGATGGCTGACCCGGTAGGGCTCGGCGGCCTCCTTGACCCTGCTCGTGTTCACGAGGCTCATGGCGGTCAAGGAGGCGGCAGGCCGCTAAGCGGTTTCGGGTCGCGCGGTTTCCCGCCAGCGGGGCCTAGTCGCGCACGCCCTCCTCGGTGACCCCGAAGACGGCCTCGCCCTCGGGCATGTTGGGGCTGTCGATGAGGCGCGCGATGCGCTTGCCCCCCTTGCTCTTGCGGAGGTAGAGCCGCATGTTGGACGCGTGCGCCACCACGTGGCCGCCGACGGGCTTCGTGGGGTCGCCGAAGAACATGTCGGGCTTGCTGTGCACCTGGTTCGTGACCGCCACCGCGGCGTCGTGCACGTCCGCGAAGCGCTGCAGCTGGTGGATGAACTTGTTCAGCTTCTGCTGCCGGTCGGCGAGCGTCCCCCTGCCCAGGTATTCGGCGCGGAAGTGCGCCGTGAGGGAGTCCACCACGAGGAGCCGCACGGGGTGCTCCTTCGCGATCTCGTTGGCCTTGTCCATGAGCAGGATCTGGTGGTGGCTGTTGTAGGCGCGGGCGACGTGGCAGCGCGTCAGGGCTTCCTTGCCGTCCAGGGAAAGGGCCTCGGCGATCTGGATGATGCGCTCCGGCCGGAAGGTGCTCTCGGTGTCGATGAAGAGCGCGTCCCCGTCGAGCCCGCCCTTGTCCATGGGCAGCTGGACGTTGACCCCGAGCTGGAAGCAGATCTGGCTCTTGCCCGACCCGAACTCGCCGAAGAACTCGGTGATGGCTTGTGACTCCACGCCGCCGCCGATGAGCTCGTCCAGGTTCTTCGAGCCCGTCGTGATGCGGCCGAGATTCTGGCGCTTCTCCCAGACCTCGGTCCCGCTCACGAAGCCGCCAACGTCGGCCTTCTCGCGGGCGCCCTGGATGATCTTGATGGCGCTCTGCTCGCCCAGCTCGCACAACTCGGCCAGCTCGGCGGGGCTCGCCACCGCGAGCGCCATGTAGTCCGTGTAGCCTGCGTCGCGGAGTTTCTCGGCGGTCGCCTTGCCGACGCCAGGGAGCTTCTCGATCTCGTCGGCCATGAGGGCAGCGGCCATGGATGCACCGCGGCTGGAAAAAGCGTTGCTGGTCATGAGGGTACAGGGGGGAGGGGATCGAAAGTACCGGTCGCGGCCTACGAGAACTCGTACGGGGCAGATTCGGTCAGGCCTCGGGGGTCGGCAGCCGGTAGCGCCGACCCCGCCAGTCGATCGCCTCCACGCGGCGCGCCTTGGCGAGGGCCCAGAGCATGAGCCAAGGGACCGCCAGGCTGGCAGCGAGCTGGAGCGTGCGCTCCCGCGCCGGGCGGTTGGCCAGGGTGGGCAGTGCGGCCCGCACCATGCGCGCCCGCAGGGCCGCGCGCGCGGGCGCGGCGAGCATGGGTGCGAGCATCAGCAGCCCGGCCGCGTGGAGCGCGGGCGACGGGCCTGCGGCGGCGAGGAGCAACCCCGCCACCAGGAGGGCGACGCTGGCGCCGTACACCCCGGCGGCGAACCGGTACAGGCGCGGGAGCGCGACGCGCGTGAGCGCAGTCTGGCGCACCACCCACGCCAAGACCTCGGCGCGGTCCCAGTCATCGGGGCTCGCCACCACCGCGCGCGGGGCGAAGGCCAGGTCGAAGCCCAGGGCCTGGATGGCCCGCGTGAGCCCGACGTCCTCGCTCACGTCCCGCCGCCACGCGTCGCGCACGGTGCTGCGCTCGAAGTCGGCGCGGCGCACCGCCATGGAGCCGCCCCACAGGAACCGGAGCCGCGGCGTCGTCATGGCCTCGAGGCCGCTGGCGTTCCACGCGTCGCGCAGCGCCGTCCAAGCGGTCGGGGCGCCGGCGGCGTGGTACCAGCGGTAGCCGGTGACGGCCCCCACCCGAGCATCGGCGAGGGGCGCGACCATCGCCGCGAGCCACGCCACGGAAGGCCGCCCGTCCCCGTCCGCGAACACCAGCACCTCGCTCCCAGGGCGCGCTCCGTGGACGCCCGTGAGCTGCGCGGCGATCTTGCCCGTGGCCCAGCCCGAGCCGACCGCCACCGGGTCGGTGAGCACGACCCGAACCTTCGGGTGATCCATCGCCACGCCCTGCGCCACGGCCGCACAAGGATCCTGGACGTCGTCGACGACGACCAGCACCTCGTAGTCGTCGTAGTCCTGCGTGGCGAGGGCTACGAGGTTCTCCGCCAAGCCCGGGTGGTGGCCCTTGCAGGGCACGATGACGCTCGCGCTCGGTCGCGGGCCAAGCGCGAGCGGAGGCACGCGCGCGCTGCGCGCCGCCTGCGCCACGCCCGCGAGGACGATGCCGAGCGCCCCGGCGCCAACGAGCAGGGCGAGCACGTCCAGCGCGAGGGCGACGTCCACGCATCGCGCACGCGCGCCGAGCCCTTCAACGTCGCGGCGATCCGTGCGGTGGCCCCCTCCCCAACGCTTAAGGCCGCGTGCCATGATGCGCCGCCGTGGCGTCCCCCGAGCCCGCGGCGACCGACCCGGCCGACGCGCTGCGCACCGAGGTGATGGACCAGCTCCTCACGCTCGCCAAGGGCCTCGCCAAGGACGGCGAAGGCGCACTGTTCGTGCTGGCTCGCCCCGAGCGCGTCCTGCCGGTCATCGCGACCCACTACCCTCAGCTCAAGTACGACGGCATCATCCTCGACCCTGGCATGGACGCCGTGCTGCGCAGGCTCGCGACGCTCGATGGCGCGGTCGTGGTGAGCCCTGACGGCCAGCTGCTGGCCTACGGCGCGCGCGTGCAGCCCCAGCGCACCCTGCCGGGCTTCGGCACGCGCCACGCGGCGGCGCGCGGCTACACCGACCACGACCCCGACGCGACCGTCGTCCTCGCGAGCGAGGAGTCCGGGTGGGTGAAGGTGTTCCAGAGGGGGTCGTGCGTCGTCGAGATCGACCCGGCGGACGTCGCGCCGACCACGATCCGCAAACTGAGCCGCTACCTCGTCAGCAAGGACGCGGCGATCCTCACCGCAGCTGGCATCAGCGCGGCCACGCTGGGCGTCGGCGCGGTCGGCCTTCTCGTGTTGGGCGGCAGCTACGTCGTCGTCAAGACCGCCTTCGACACCATCAGCGGCATCCTCAAGGGCGACAGCGACGGGCGGCGCCGCTAGCGCTCAGCGCGTCGCCAGGTACAGCAGCACCGCCAGCGCGATGAGCTCGAGGAACTCCGGCAGGACCACCAGCCCAGGGCTGTTGAGCCCGATGCCCGCGACGCGCCGCACGCGCACGAGGTCCTCGAGCAGCAGCACGCCCACGAAGATCACCAAGCCCAGCGTGAACGGCGCCTTCGTCTTGCGCCACGTGCCGATGAAGATGATCAGCAGCGCCAGCAGCAAGCCGATGCTGATGAGGTTGATGCCGAACACCAGCAGGTCGGGGTTCGTGCTGCCCGCGGGTTGCCCCCGCAGCTGCGCCAGGACATCGAGCATGGGCTAGGGTCCTCCTTGGTTCTGCTCGCGCGGGGGCTTGGCCTTCGCCCCAACTCTCGCCCAAATCTCGTCGAAGAGGGGCAAAGCCTGCTCCATCGCGGGCGTCAGCAGGTACACCGCCCCATACTGGTCGGGGCCGCTCGGCGCGACGACGCCGTTGTCCTGCAGCACCTTGAGGTGGTGCCGCACGGTCTTGTAGTCCAGGGCCAGGGCTTCGGAGAGCTGGTGCGCGTTGCGCGGCAGCTCGCGCACCGCGAGGATCAGCCGGCCGCGGTTCTCCCCGCCGCGGCTCCCGGCGAGCAGCCACCACAGCACCCGCTTCATGGGCCCCGCGGCGTCCATGGGTGAGGGGCGCAGCCGCCCGCCAAGCCAAGGAGCTTCCGCTTCGGGCGGCGTGACCGGCTGCGCGCGCCGCCAGTCCAGCGCGCGGGTCCGGCAAGGCAACCCTTATGCGCGCAGGTCCACCATGCCCGCCGCGTGGAGCCGGCCATCGAGGCCCGCGGGCTGACGCGCACCTTCCAGAAGCGCAAGGAGCGCGGTTGGCGCGCGTGGATCCCCGGGCCGCGCGAGACCACCACGGCGCTGCGCGGCGTGGACCTCGAGGTCCAGCGCGGCGAGCTCTTCGGCTTGCTCGGGCCCAACGCGGCCGGCAAGACGACCCTCGTCAAGGTGCTGAGCACGCTGCTCCTGCCCACCTCCGGGGAAGCGCGCGTGCTCGGCCATGACGTGGCGCGCGAGGCCGACGCGGTGCGGCGGAAGGTCGGGGTCGTGCTGGGCGGCGAGCGCGCGCTGTACTGGAGGCTCACCGCGCGCGAGAACCTGTGGTACTTCAGCCAGCTCTACGACCTCCCCGAGGCCCTGGCCAAGGAGCGCATCGACCGCCTGCTCGGCGTGGTGGGGCTCGCCGAGCGCGCGGACGAGCGCGTCGAGAGCTACAGCAAGGGCATGAAGCAGCGCTTGCACATCGCGCGCGGCCTCCTCCACGAGCCGGAGATCCTGCTGCTCGACGAGCCCACCATCGGCCTCGATCCCGCCGCGGCCCGCGCGCTGCGGCTCCTCGTGCGCGACCTCGTCGACCACCATGGCCGCACCGTCGTGCTCACCACCCACTACATGTACGAGGCCGACGCGCTCAGCGACCGCGTGGCCATCCTGAGCCGCGGGCGCATCGTGGCGTGCGACACGCCGCGCTCCTTGAAGGGGAAGTTCGCGCAGCGCGCAGCGTGGCAGGTGAAGGTGCGCGCGCCCGGGGCTGGCATTCCGGACAGCCTGCGCGCGCTGCCGGGCGTGGCCCATGTCGCGGAGCAGGGCGAAGCGGGCGATGGCACCCTCGCGCTGCGCGTGCTCGCGCGCGACGGCGCAGGCGGCGAGCTGGGCGCGGAGCTGGCCCAAGCCATCGCGGAGCAGAAGGGCCGGCTCGTCGCGCTCGCGCGCGAGGAGCCCACGCTGGAGGACGTCTTCGTGTCGCTGACCGGCGAGGGCCTCGGCGGCCGCGCGGACGCGGAGGCCGGGGATGGGTGAGCTCGGCGCCGCGTGGCGGGTGGTCCGCGCGGGGTGGACCAAGAACTGGCGCCTGAGCACGACCTACCCGAGCTGGGTGCTGAACCGGCTGCTCGGACCGCTGGTGTGGGTGGCGCTCGCGGTCTACAGCTACACAGGCTTGGCAGGGCCGGAGCGCGTGCAGCAGGCCTTCGTCGATGCCGGCGAGGGCGCGTCGTTCACGGGCTTCCTCATCCTCGGCCAGACGCTCTTCGCGTTCTTCACCGGCATCAACTGGCGCGGCGGCATGGCGATCCAGCGCGAGCGCTGGCAGGGCACGCTGGAGATGGTGCTGCTCGCGCCCACAAGCCGCGTCGCGTTCGTGCTGGGCGAGAGCCTCTTCGGCCTGTTGGACTCGGGTTGGACCGTGTTCCTGGCCATGGTGCTGGCGATGCTGCTGTTCGGCGTGCAGTTCCACGTCGCGCACCCCGAGGCGGTCGTGCTCGCCGTGGGCCTCACGCTGCTCGCCATGGTCGCGCTCGGCCTGTTCTTCGCCGGCTTCTACGTGCTCACGCGCGCAGCTGGACCCCTCAGCCAGGCCGTCCAGGCGCCCGTGGGCTTCCTCGCGGGCGTGCAGTTCCCCGTCCAAGCCTTGCCGGGCGCGCTGCAGGCGGTGAGCTACGCGCTGCCCGTGACCTTCGGCCTCGCCGCGGTGCGCGGCGCGGTGCTGCAGGGCCAAGGCCTGGACGGGCAAGGCCCGGCGCTGCTGGCGCTCGTCGCCATGAGCGTCGTGTTCGCGGCCGCCGGCGCGGTGCTGATCCGGCGCATGGAGGCGCGCGCCAAGCGCGAGGGGACGATCCATGCCTACTGAGCTCGGCCGAGCGTCGCTGTGGGACGCGTGGGCTCGCACGCTGCGCGCGACCTTCGGCGCCAACCTGAAGGCGCAGCTCCGGTGGTACACCTTCAGCGGCTGGATGATCTCCTCGCTCCTCAGGCCGGTGTTCCTCATCGCCAGCGCCGCGGTCATCGCCCACTTCCTGGCGGGAGGGGCGGTGCCGCCGCGGTTCTTCGCGCTCACAGGGTACACGGACTACCTCGCCTTCGTCGTGCTGGGCCTCGCGGCCAACGGCTTGGTGCTCAGCGCCCTCGACGACGGCGGCACGGCGGTCTACGACGAGGAGCAGAACGGCACGTGGGACTTGCTGGCCCTGACGCCGATGAACCGCTTCGTCTGGATGTTCTCCAAGACCCTGGCCGGCATGACCGCGAGCCTCATCGACTTCGTGCTCGTGCTCGGGGCTGGAGCGGTGCTGCTGCGCGGCGTCGCGCTCACCCCCGCGAACCTCGCCGTCGCGCTCGCCGGGCTGGCGCTCACGCTCGTGGCCCTCCAGGGCCTAGGATTCCTCATGGCGGCGGCGGGCCTGTTCTGGAAGCAGCCCTACGCGCTGAGCATGATCTTCAACCCGATGCTCGTCTTCGCGAGCGGCATGGTGTTCCCGGTCGCAGCTCTCCCTGGATGGCTCCAAGCCGTCAGCAACGCGCTGCCCGTGACCCACGGCCTGCACATCTTCCGGGACAGCCTGCTGCTGGGGCGCGGCTTCGCGGACCTCGCGGGCAGCTTCGCGGCGCTCGCCCTCACCGGCCTCGCGTTCATGGTCCTGGGCTACCTCGCGTTCTCGTTCATGGAGCGCCGCGCGCGGACCGCGGGCGTGCTCGGCAGCTATTGAGCCGAGCCGCGGCAGAGCAAAGGCTATGCCGCTCGTGCCCTTCCCTGGCGCATGGAGGCGCGGCTCCGGCGGTTCTCCATCCGCCCCCATCGCGCGCCCGCCCACGGCCCGCTGCCGCGGCTCGCCTACCTTGCGCTCCTCGCGCCCGTCGCCTTCGCCGCGTCCGCCGCCCACGCTCCCGCGGTCGCGTTCCCGCTCGGCGCCATGGCCTTGGTCGGGGCTGCGTTCCTGCTCGGCGAGGCCGCCGAGGTCGTCGCGCTGCGGCTCGGCGAGGGACTGGGCTCGCTCGTCACGGCCAGCCTCAGCAACCTCGTGACCCTCACCATCGTGGGCGCAGCGCTCGTCGAGGGGCTCTATGGCGTCGTGCACGCGGCGATCATCGGCGCGATCCTGGGCAACGTGCTCTTCGCTCTGGGCGGAGCCATGCTGCTCGGCGGCGTGGGCCGCGAAAAGCAGTCCTTCGGCAGGGAAGCCGCGGCGGTCAACGCCACGCTGCTGATGATGGCCAGCTTCGCGCTGCTGATGCCGGCCATCGTGGGGCGCCTCGCGGCCGACCGCGATCCCCTCGTCACGGAGAAGCTCACCATCCCCATCTCGCTCGTCCTGCTCGGCACCTACTTCATCGGTCTGCTGTTCAGCACGCGCACCCACAAGCACCTCTTCAACCCCGCCGCCGCGGACGAGGAGGAGCGCCACCGCGCCCACCCCGCGATCGTGAAGCATCCGCTGCCCGTCCTCGCGGGGACGGTCCTGCTGGTCGGCGCGATGGCCGAGACCGTCGCCGAGAACCTGCAGCCCGTCGGCGCGGCCTCGGGGATCCCGTCGCTCTTCCTCGGCATCGTCGTGATCGGCATCATCACGAACAGCGTCGAGATCGCCACCGCCTGGCGCATGGCGCGCAAGGACCACATGAACGTCGCCATCCAGGTCGCGACGGGCAGCGGCATCCAGGTCATGCTGTTCGTCACGCCGATCCTCGTGTTCCTCAGTCTGCTGCTGCCGACGGGCCTCCTGAGCCTCGAGTTCCCCATGGCCATGGTGGTCGCGGTCGGGATGGCCGCGGTGCTGGTGAACATCGTGGCGAGCGACGGCGAGAGCACGTGGTACGAGGGCGTGCTGCTGCTGGCCCTGTACGCCATCGTGGCGAGCGTGTTCCTCGTGCTGCCGACGTAGGGGGCTCAGCGCCCGGCAACCTTCCGGAGCGCCTGCGCGGCGCGATCCACGTCCGCCGCGGTCACGTCGTGGTGCGTGACCATGCGCAGCTTGCCGTCGTGCCACATGTCGATCCGCACATCCTCCTTGGCCATGGCCTTGACCAGGTCGGCGGGGGACGGAGCTTCGAACATCACGATGTTCGTGCGCTGGGGATGCGCGATGCGCAGGCCCGCCTGCTCCACCGCGCGCGCGAGGACCGCGGCCTTGGCGTGGTCCTCCCCCAGCCTGGCCACCATCTGCTCGAGCGCGACGATCCCCGCGGCGGCGAGCACGCCGGCCTGCCGCATGCCGCCGCCGAGCAGCTTGCGCGCGCGCACCGCTTCCGCGACGAACTCCCTCGAGCCGGCGATCATGGAGCCGACGGGCGCGCAGAGGCCCTTGCTGAGGCAGAACATCACCGAGTCCGCGTCGCGCGCAACGTCGGCCGCGGGCTTGCCCAGCGCGGCGGCGGCGTTGAACAGCCGCGCGCCGTCGAGGTGCAGCGGGATGTGGTGGGGGTCGAGCACCTCCTTCACGGCCCTGACGTGGTCGCGCGTGAGCACCGCGCCGCCATGGCGGTTGTGGGAATTCTCCAGGCAAACCAGGCCCGTGCGCGGGTGGTGCGGGTCGTCGCCGCGCAGCGCCGCGCGGACTTGCTCTGGAGCGAGCACGCCCTCCTTGCCTTCGAGGGGCCAGCTTTGCACGCCCGCCAAGGCCGCGCCGGCGCCGCCCTCGCTCAGGTACATGTGGCTCTCGCGCTCGAGGATCACCTCGCCCTGGCGCCGCGTGTGGACCATCAGCGCGATGACGTTGCCCATGTGGCCGGAGGGCACGAAGAGGGCCGCTTCCTTGCCGACCATGCGCGCCGCGAGCTCCTGCAAGCGGTTCACCGTCGGGTCCTCGCCGTACACGTCGTCGCCCACCTCGGCGCGCGCCATGGCCTCGCGCATGGCGGGGGTGGGCTGGGTGACCGTGTCGGAGCGGAGGTCCACGGCCTTGGCCATGGCCCGGCATGGGTCAGGGTGCCTTGAAGCGCGCGGCGCCGCGAGCCTGGCGGGCTTCGGCAGGGCCTCGTCCGGGGCGGCAATCTTTTTAGGGCCCGAAGCGGCAATGGAGGGCATGGCGGACACGGGCCTTGCGATGGCGGTCGCGATGCTCTTCGGGGGCACCGCGGCCTTCCTCGCGGTGCGGTGGTTCCTGCTGCCGTACGTCGCCGACGTCCCCTGCGCGGCCTGCGGCGCGCGCAACCAGCGCTCCCAGCCCTGCGCGGTGTGTGGCGCTCCGCCAGCCGCGCCGCCGGCCGCGCACCCGGGCGCGCAGGGCTACGGCTTCCCGCCTCCTGAAGCCCCAGTCCGCGCCCAGCCGCGCATCGAAGGCGGCGAGGCGTTCAACCGGGGCATCACCAAGCGCGTCGTGACCCTCGCGACCGTCGCCATGGCGACCGGCATCGGCGTGCGCTTGCTCGGCATGGCGGGCGTGCTCGGGTTGCCAAGCATCCCGGTGTTCGTGGATGGTTTGCTGACCATCGCGGGCGGCGTCATCGCGTTCGTGGGGTTCGTGTTCCTGGACGCGGCATAGTCGCGCGTTCCCGTCGGCGGCTTAGGGTCGGCGGGGACAGGGCCCGGTCAGGTCGGCGCGCCAGCCCGCAGCCCGACAAAACTCATGAGCAAGCGGGCGGCCGTGCGCGCGGGGGACATTCCCGATGCGGATGACGTACCTGTTCAGCGCCCTGCTCGTCGGTGGCCTCGCGGTCGCGGGAAGCAGCCTGGCGCTCATCGAGGCCCAGGAGATCGTGGCGAGCTACGTGAACGACCGCGCCAACGCGGGCATCGACTACGCCGCGGGCAGCGTCGCGGGCGCGCAGGGCATCGCCGAGGACGTGGCCGCGAGCGAGGGCCCGACCCCCCAGGAGATCGTCCCGACCGAGCTCGTGGACGAGGGCCTCGCGACGTTCATCACCGCGAAGATGGCCGTCGAGGTCGTGGCCATGAGCGCCAGCAACTGCGTGCTCGGCGAGGCGACATCCTACGGCCACGAGGTGTACCTGCTGCCGAACGTGGGCACCGAGGCGAACCTCCTGCTGGGCACCGGCGCGCGCACCGGCGAGTGCGCGTACGGTCCGG
>DASYRW010000008.1:0-6114 GCA_036003985.1 Thermoplasmatota archaeon | reverse complement strand
CTGGTCGAGGGGCAGGTCGTAGCGCACGATCTCGTCGATGTAGTCGCCATCCCAGCCCCCGAAGATGAAGGGGCGGGAGCCGTTCCACGCGGCGCTGGCCTGGTAGCGCCCCGTGGGCAGCGTGCCCTCCATGACCATGAGCGTGTCCGCTGCGGGCGTGTAGCGCAGGATCTCGGCGAGGTAGTTCCCGTCGTGGCCGCCGAAGATGTAGGCGTTGGCGCCCTCCCAGATCGCGCTGGTGTAGTAGCGCCCCGTGGGGAGCGTGGCGTTCATGACGGCGACCGCGTCGCTGGAGGGGCTGTACCGCACCACGGTCTTGAGGGGCGGGTTGATGCCGTTGGAGCCGCCGAAGATGAACGCGTCGGATCCGTCCCACACGGCGCCGCTGGTGAGGTAGTTGCCCGGGGAAGGAAGCGACCCGCCCATCTCGGTGACGGTGTCGTTGGACGGCGTGTAGCGCACGACCTTGCGGTGGTACGCGCCGCCGCCGAAGCCGCCGAAGACGTACGCCGCGGAGCCCGCCCACACGGCGCTGGTCCAGCCCCGCGGCGAGGGCAGCTTGGCGCCCATGGTGGTGACGGAATCCGCCGCGGGATCGTAGCGCACGATCTCATCCAGGAGGTCCGCCGTCCCGTCGGAGCCGCCGAAGATGTAGGCGTTCGAGCCGTCCCAGACGGCGCTCGTGACGTAGCGCCCCGAGGGGAGCTTGCCACCCATCGTGGTCAGGGTGTCCGAGGCGGGGTCGTAGCGGAGGATCTCGTCGAAGGGGCCGGTGTCGTTGACGCCCCCGAAGATGAACACGTAGGTGCCGGTCCACACAGCGCTCGTGCTGTGGCGCGCCGTGGGGAGCGTGGCGCCGACGATCGCCGTCGCGTCGGCAGCCGCGTGAGGAACCAGACCCGGCGCGAGCAGGAGTCCCAGAAGGATCCAGGCCAGGGCCCCTCGGTCGCGCATCTCCGCCCCCGCGAGGACGATTACGCCTGGGCCCCTAAGCCTTTGCCCGAGTGTCACGGCGCGACGCTCGTGGGGCGCGCGCGCAGAGGCCAGGCGCCACGCGGGCAACCACGCAGGCCTTGCGCGCTCGCGACGCCGCTAGCCGCGCGTCATATGAATCCGCGGAGCGGCGCGCCGCCCGACCGGCGCGCAACGGGGAGAAGCTTCCCAGAGAAAACACTTGGCGGGAGCCAGGTGTGGGCGCTTGAGGGCGGGTGAACGAGCTTTGCAGACAATCCGGATCCTCGTGGGTATGATGCTTGTCGCGACGGCCATTCCGATGGTGCCGATGGCGGCCGCCGACACGGCGTGTCCCGGGGGCGCGCTCGCGTGCTGCGCCATCTCGGGCAACCTGACGTGCGACGTTGCTGGCGGATGCACGCTGGGCACCACGAAGGTGGCCCACGCGCACGCGGCGGGCCTCGGCGTTGTCAACATCGAGATGGATTGCGCGTTCGGCGGCGGTGTCGAGCTCCTCGCGGCGTCGTGCACCGCCACCGCGGAGTGCACGCAGATCGCGTCGAACGGCATCGGCGGCAACCTTCGCTGCATCGTCTCGACCCTCGGCGCCGACGGCTACTGCGCCGTCTTCCCGTAAGGGCACGGGCGAAGCGCGCGGCGAGGCCGCGCCCTCGGCTCCTCTTTCTCAGCACGCACAGCCTCCGCGCCGCGGCATGATGGCGGCTAAGTAGGCGCGCCGCCCATGGCGCCTGCGTGCCCCGCTGCACCCTCGGCCTGTACAACAGCTACGACCCGGTGCGCTTCCACGAGGCCCACCGGCGCGCCCTCGCGCGGGCTGCTCCTCTTGCGCTGGCGTTCGACGCCAACCTCGCGACGTTCGGCTTCCCCTTCGACGAGGGCCGCCGGCGCGAGAAGCCGGGCGGCGTGGACCTGCGCACGCCGCTCGACATCGCGCGCTTCGTGGCGGACTCGACGAGCATCGGGGACGGCGGCGCGTACTTCGTCGAGCTGGCGGAGAAGGGCCGCTTCCAGGCCTTCGACTTCCCCAAGGCGGGGTTCCCGCCACAGCTCGGCGAGGTGGTGCTCGCGACGCGCAAGCCCGAGCCCTCCAAGGCCCTGCGGGTCGCGGACGCTCGCGCGCTGCTCGCACAGCGGAGCGCCGTCGTGCTCTTCGGCCTGGGGCCCCACGGCGTGTCGAAGGAAGTGCCCAAGCTCGCGTCCAAGCACCTGGACGTGACGGGTCAGGGCTTCAGCCTCGAGACGTGCACGGCGATGGGCGCCGTCGCGGGCGCGCTGCTGGGGGCGGGCCATGGCTGAATGGAAGAATCCCAAGCTGACGGTCGACGCGCTCGTGCCATGGGCGGACGGCGTGCTGCTCGTGCGGCGCGCGCGCGAGCCCTTCGCCGATACGTGGGCGCTGCCGGGCGGGTTCGTGGAGTACGGCGAGGCGCCCGAGGCCGCGGTTGTGCGAGAGTTGAAGGAGGAGACCGGCCTCGAGGGCCGCGTGCGCTCCCTGCTGGGCGTCTATGGCGACCCGAGCCGGGATCCGCGCGGGCACACGGTGAGCATCGTGTACGTCGTGGACGCGCACGGCGCGCCGCGCGCCGGCGACGACGCGGCCGAAGCGCGCTCCTGGCCGTGGGATTCCTTGCCCAGGCTTGCCTTCGACCACGCGCGCATCCTCGCCGACGGGCGCGCCGCGCTGCGCCCCTGACCCCAACCTTCAAGGCCAGCGTTGGCGTGCGAGGGCTGTGTTCTGTCCCGTCTGCAGGTCGCTGATGATGCCCAAGGACGGGCAGTTCTTCTGCCGGAAGTGCCAGGCCTTCCGCGGCGGCGCGCAGCAGCAGAGCATGATGGTCCAGGCGGGGCCGACGGAGAAGCACAAGGAGATCACCATCATCGAGGAGGTGCGGGACATCCTGCCGCGCACCCAGGACGTGGAGTGCCCGAAGTGCGCCACGCGCGACGCGTGGTGGTTCCTCCGCCAGACGCGCAAGGCCGACGAGGCCGAGACGATGTTCCTCGAGTGCGTGAAGTGCCGGCACCGGTGGCGGCGGTACTAGCCAGCCCAAGCCGGGCCAGGTCCGGGGGCTTCGGCGGGTTCGGCAAAGAGTTCTTCGCCTCGCGCTCGGGTGCGTGTCAGGGATCGCCATGCGCCTCGTCCTCGTCCCTGCGCTCCTCGCGCTCGCCATCGCCCTCGCGCCCGCCGCGCAGGCCTGCCACGTGGGCCTCGGGCTCCGGGGGAGCGGCGGCGTCGTTGGCGCGTCGCTCGCCGAGCTGCAGCTCCCGTTCCCGCTGTGCGAAGGCCCCGTCACCCTCGGCGTCGCGTACGCCGGCGCCGGCCACGAGGACGTCGCGGCGACCCTCGACCTCGTCGGCCTCGACGGCTGCGTGCACATCGACTGCGGCGGCTCCGACCCGCTCGCGGTGCTGATGACCTTCACGGCGGCCGACGCGGGCTTGGCGCTCGTCGGCGCCTTCGACTACCCGCACTGGGAGGCCGGCTTCGTCTTCGCGGGCACGGTCCACGATGCGCCTGCAGCCTTCGCCGCGTTCGCCACGTGAGGGCCACGCCTGCACGGGAACGCGGGAGAGCCTTGATGACCACTGCAGCCCTCTTCCCCCTCCCATCCCCGCGCCCCGGCCGCAGAAGGCCTGAAGGTTCCAGCCGAAGGCGCGGAGGAGGGGCTAAATAGGCTTGGGCGCTTCCCGGAGCAGGTGGGGTCGTTGGCCTTCCAGAGCAAGCTTGGCGCGGACACGCTGCGCAGCATCATCGATTCCGTGGGCATCCTGGTGGACGAGGCCAAGATCCGCGTCGCCAAGGATGGGCTGAGCCTCAAGGCCGTGGACCCCGCGCACGTCGCGATGGTCGAGCTCACCCTGGGCAAGGGCGCCTTCGACGACTTCAACGGCGACGAGGGCGAGTTCGGCGTCGACCTCGAGAAGCTCAAGGAGATCCTCAAGCTCGCGGGCAGCGACGACGACGTCAACATGAAGCTCGACACGACCAACAACAAGCTCGAGGTGCGGATCGGCAACCTCACGCGGCGCATGTCGCTGGTCGATGTCAGCGGCATGACCGACCCGAAGGTGCCGAAGCTCGAGCTGCCCGCCACGATCACGCTCAGCGTCGTCGAGTTGGAGCGCGGCATCCGCGCTGCCGAGAGCGTGAGCGACCACGTCGCGCTGAGCGCGACGCCGGAGGAGTTCGAGCTCACCGCCGAGGGCGACACCGACACGGTCTCGCTGCACCTCGAGAAGACGATGCTCGGCGCGCTGACGTGCAAGGACAAGGCGCGCTCCCTCTTCAGCCTCGACTACTTCGCGAACATGGTGAAGGCGGCGCGCTCCAGCCCGAGCCTGACCATCCACCTGGGCAGCGACTACCCCGTGCGCGTCGAGTTCGAGATCGCGAAGGGCAACGGCCGGGTCACGTACCTGCTGGCCCCGCGCATCGAGAGCCAGTAGCTCGCTTCAAGAGCCCCGGCCGCGATGCGGGGCGCGTGCGGGCGCTGAGGTGCGCGGCCTGCGCAAGGCCTACGGCCGGAAGGAGGTGCCGCGCGGCGCGGTCCACGGCTTCCTCGGGCCCAACGGCGCCCGCAAGGCCACCACCATCAAAGGTCCTGCGCCTGCCCGTGGGTGACGCGGTGCTGCGGAGCGCGGGCGTCGCCGCGGCGTGGATCGCCGGCCTGCAAGGGCTCGCGTGGTGGCGGTTCCAAGGCACCGAGGCCCTGCGCGAGTCCACGCGCACCGCCCGGAAAACCCTTATCCCCGCGCGCCACCCTGGGTGCGCGTGCTCCCGCTGCCGATGCTGGCGAAGTACCCCTTCCTCCCCGGCGCGGGGGCCTACGTCGGAGAGCGCGGACCCAAGCTCGACGAGCTGCTGTTCGACCGGGCCTATGCGCGCGTGCGCGCCCGCGGGGTGGCGCGCGTGCGGGCGGCGCTGCTCGACGCGACGATCGAGCCCGCCCCGGTGGGCAGCGACTCCGACGCGCTGATCGAGCTGCTGAGCTACGGCGTCGGCCGCATGGTGGTGGGCGCGCTCGCGTTGCCGCTGGTGGCGCGGCGCAGCGCGATGGCCGAGGCGAAGCTGGCGCACGCGCGGCTCGTCCAGGAGGAGGACGAGGTCGTGCGCGAGGTGGCGCTGCTGCTCGGCCTGCGGCTGCGGGGCGGCGCGGTCCATTTCACGGATTACTTGCGGCACAGCGTGGCCCTCAAGGACCCGGAATGGAAGCTCGTCAACCAGCCCGTGCTGGAGGGATGGGTCGAGGTGGACGCGCGGCGCCTCGCGCGGCTTTGCCAGGAGGGCGTGCGGCAGCGGATCGAGGCCGCCGCTGCACAGGACCCGGGCCCCGACGTCCGGCGCGCGTTCGCCACGGAGCTGGGCGAGCTGCGCAAGGCCGCGGACGACCTGCTGGCCCGCTTCCAAGGCGGCGACCTCGGGCCTGTGAAGCTCGAGCTGCTGCCGCCGTGCATGACGAAGCTCCTGGCCCATCTGCAGCAGGGGGTGAACGTGCCGCACACGGGCCGCTTCGCGCTCACCGCGTTCCTGCACACGGTCGGGATGAGCAGCGAGGAGATCATGCGCCTCTTCGCGGCGGCGCCAGACTTCAAGGAGGAGATGACGCGCTACCAGGTGGAGCACATCGTGGGCAAGACCAGCGGGACCGAGTACACGCCGCCCGGCTGCGCTACGATGGTGACGTACGGGCTCTGCCCGATGGAGGAATTGGCGCGCGAGCAGCGCGATCGCCTGTGCATCCACCCGCGCATGCACCACCCGCTCACCTACTACCGGTGGCGCGTGAACGACGAGAAGAAGCGCGCGCCGCCGCCGGCCGCGCCCGCGAAGCCTGCCGCGCCGAGTACATTCACGGAACGTTAGCCCGAAATGACCCAACGTTTCGGTCGCACGCCGTTGCCGGAACCGCTTGATGTGGTCGCCGCGGCTGTTCCGCCGCGCCGCCTATGTGCGTCGCGGGCGTATAGTATGGGCAAGGTGGCAGACATGTCGGAGCTGGTCCATGAGCAGCGCCGCACCAATGCCACCCTCGAGCGCATCGCGCAAGCCCTGCGGCGCGACCACGAGCCTTCCTAGACAAGCGCCTCGCGCGCGCGCTCCGCCGGCCGCGCGATGACGCACCGCTCGCCTGCTTGCAC
>DASYRW010000007.1:0-18373 GCA_036003985.1 Thermoplasmatota archaeon | reverse complement strand
GCAAGGGCAGCAGCGTGCTGCGCATGCTCGAGGGCTTCCTCGGCCAGGACGCGTTCCGCGCGGGGCTCCGCACGTACATGGCCGCCTTCGGCGGCGGCAACGCGGTGGGCGCGGACCTGTGGAAGCACCTCGGCGCGGCTTCCGAGCGGGACGTGGAGCGCATCATGCAGAGCTGGATCGCGCAGCCCGGGCATCCGATGCTGAGCGTCGCGCTGCAGGGCCAGGAGCTCCACCTGCGGCAGCAGCGCTTCCGCTCGATGCCCGGCGCGGCGCCCGGCGAGCAAGTATGGGAGGTGCCCCTGGTGGTGCGCTACCACGACGAGGCCGGCACCCACGAGCTTCGCTACCTGTTGCGGGAGCGCGAGGCCCGCGCGCCGCTGTCCGTCCAGGGCAAGCTGGCCTGGCTGCACGCCAACGCCGGCGACGTGGGCTTCTACCGGGCGGATCCCGACGTCGCGCTCCTCGCGGGCCTGCGCGCCCACGCGGCCGAGCTGAGCCCGGCCGAACGCGTCGGCCTGCTGCGCGACCAGTGGGCCCTCGCGCGCGCGGGCGCGCGGCCGCCGGACGGCTGCTTCGGCCTGCTGGGCGACATCGTGCCCCGCGAGCCCCACTACGCGGTCATCGAGACCGGGGCCGAGATCGCGCGCGAGGCCGAGCGCTTGCTGGAGGTGCACACCAACGCGAGCGCGCTGCAGCGCTACCGCGCGTGGGTGGGCCGCGCCTTCGCGCCGATCCTCGAGGCAGCAGGCCCCGACGCGCGCCCGAGCGAGAAGCCGGCCGAGGGCCTGCGGCGCGCCGCCGCGTATCGCGCGGTCGCCGGCGTCGCGCGCGACCCCAAGGCCCTCGAGCAAGCCCTCCGCATCGCCGCGCGCGAGCGCGCCGACCCGGCTGCCGTGGATGCGAACCTCGCGAGCACGGTGGTGAACCTGGCCGCGCAAGCTGGCGATGGCGCGCGGTTCGACGAGCACGTGAAGGCGTACGTGGCCCGCCGCGACAGCAAGCGCTCGCCCCAAGAGGCAGACCGCTACCTGCTGAGCTTCGTGCACTTCCGACCGCCCGAGCTCGTGGCCCGCACCCTCGCGCTGCTCCAGGACGGCACCGTGCCCAAGCAGAGCGTGGGGCCGCTGCTCACCGTGCTGCTCCGCGAGCCCCACGCGCAGCACGCCGCGTTCGAGCACGTCGTGGAGCGCTGGGAGCCGCTGCGCAAGGAGCTCGGCGACCCGTGGGCCGCGAACCTCGCCGAGGCCATGGGCTGGCTGCCGCCCTCGCTGAAGGCCCACGCCGAAGCCTTCCTGCAGGCGCAGGCGGGCGACTTCGTGCAGAGCCGCGGGCGCGGGCTCGACCTGCTGGCGGAGCGCGCGGCGGTGTTCGAGGGCTTCGTGCCGGCGCTCGCTGCGTGGGCGCGGAGCGCATGACACGGCAAGGCTTATCGCGTGCTCCACCGGTGACGAAGCGGGGAGGCCCATGCGCCGCGCGCTCCTGACCGTCACCGCTGCCCTTGCGCTCGTGCCCGCCCTTGCCAGCGCGGACGAGCCGCGCGTCATGGTGGAGCAGTACGTCGCCGGCACGGGCGACCTTGCCTGCTTCGTGTCGGGCGTGGGCTGCACCCGCTTCTACGTCGAAGGCGGCGAGACCGCGGCGAGCCTCGTGATCCGCGACGAGGTCCACAACCCCGTCGCGTTCGACGCGTGCAGCCCCGACTGCGCCACGCTCTCCGTCAGCGGCTGCGGCGCAGGCACCCTCTCGGGCCTGCGCGCGGGGAACCAGGTGTTCGTCTTCATCGACGAGCTTCGCGGGCCGCTCTACTGCGGCGTCGGCCAGGTCGGCGCCGCCCTCAAGGGCACCGTGACCGCGACCTTCACCTAGAGGCCCGGGCCGCCGTCCTGGATGTAGACGCGCCACGGCTCGTGCACGAGGGGCGCGAACTCGGGGATGGGGCCCAAGCAGCCGCCGGGGCTCGCGTGCACCACCACATAGGCCCGGCCGTCGGGGCCCACGTCGTTGCCCATGTAGTGGCCGCAGGTGCCGTTGAGCTCGTCCGCGACGACGGTGGCGTCGACGATCTTCGGCACACCGTTCTCGAGCACGACGTGCGCCGCGTAGAAGGTCGCAGGGAGGAACCCGACAGGGTTGCAGTCCTCGCCGACGGCCCACGTGATCAGCGCGCCCTCGCCGGTCTTGGAGCCCTCGACCCACATGTACCGCAGCACGCCCGGCACGTCGACGGTGATCGTCGCGTAGTTGGTGAGGTCGGCGCTCGCGCTCACCGCGAACTGGCTCGGGCTGGTGCCCGCGAAGACGTAGTGCGTCCCAGCCGCGCTGAAGTCGCTGTACCCGTTGAAGAAGCTGCAGAACTGCCACGAGCGCTGCGCGCGCAGGATCGGCGGCGAGGTGCTCATGGCCTGGACCGAGGGCCCGCTGTGCACCACGAGCCAGCCCTCGCCCTCCGGGGTGCGCAGGACTTGAGGAACCGCGATCGTGCCATCGGACGCACGGAGCGACGGCACGCCCGGCATGCCGCCGACGCCAATGCACGTGTTCCACTCCTTGGCGCCCGACGCGACGTCGTATGTGCCGAGCATGCTGACGGCGCGGAACTCATCGACGAACGCGAGGGGCAGCCCCACCTGCGCCATCAGCACCTGGCCATGGCCCGCGCGCGTCCACGGCTTGTCGAGGGCGCGCGGCAGCGGCCAGCCCTCGCAAGCCCCGGTCGCGAGCTGTGCGTAGTCGAAGGCCAAGGGCTCGTGCACGCACGAACGCGCGCCGTCGTCGCACCATCCGTACAGCGGCGTCGTGCCGGCCACGTACATGCCATCGTAGAGCCACGCGCGGTCGCCTTCGTCGGCGGCGATGCCGCCCTCGTTGCCCTGCCCCACGCGGCCGCCCACGATGGGGAGGTCCTTGGTGAGCGCCGGCAGGGGCTGCGGGTCGGGCGGGCGCTGCCACGTGGCGCCGTCGTCGGTGCTGAAGATCACCGGCGAATGGTGGGTGTCCGCTGCGACGGTGTGGCCGGCGAGCCAGATCGTGCCGCTCCCGCCCACGGCCACGTGGGGCTCGTACATGTCGAAGTAGGTGCTCACCGCGCTGGGCCGCACCATGCGGAAGCTCATCGCGCCGGTCACGTCGAGCGTCGTCGTCGCGGGCGCGACGGGCGGGAACTCGCGGTAGACGAACGTCGCGTCGGCGCCCGTGTAGAGCCACACGATCGCGGCGACCGCGTCGGGCGGCACGAAGCCCGCGTCGGGCCCGTTGTCGGTCAAGTGCTGGAACTGCGAAGGGTCGAGCGCGTTGCACCCGATGGGCGCGCGGTAGAACAGGATGTCGAGGTCGTCCTCCACCTCGGCCGGGTCCGCCGGGACCAGCGCGAAGGGCGCGCCCGGCGTCAGCTCGTTGAGCTCGAAGCCCACCACGCCCTGGCCCGGCGTGCAGGCCGTGAGGTCGGGGCCCGCGTCGGCCGTGGGCGTCAGCACGCTGCCCTCGACGCTGCGCACGGCGCGGTCGGCGAGATCCGCGAGGGAGCGGACGAGCGGCGCGGCCGCGTCGGCCATGGCCAAGGACGCGCCGGCGCGCGGCGCCGCGGGCGCGGCCGGGGCCGGGCCCAGGCAGCCGCCGAGCAAGGGCGCGACGACGAGCGCGGCGAGGAGCAAGGCGGGTCGCGCGAGCGTGGAGCGAGGGCGCATGGTCAAGCCTCCGGGGCCTCCATGCCGCGGGGCGGTCAAGTACGTTCCGGGCGCTCCGTCACAGCTCGCCCGTCCGCGCGAGGGCGTCGTCCTCGAACACGCCCGTCGCCGCGACGGGCAGCTCGACGCGCGCGCCTTGGGCTGGAACTGCACGGCGGCGCCGGTGCTGCGCGAGCGGACGGCGCGGGTTGCCCTTCGCCGCCGCCGTGCCCGACGGGGACGCACGCGCTGCAGGTCATCGTGGCCAACCTCTGCACCATGGCGTTGGCGTGCATCCCGCCCCAGCGGCTCGCCGAAGCTCGCGGCCTAGTGGTTCCAAAGCTTCGTGAGGACGACGTCCTCGACCACGTGGCCCGACGTGAACGTGAGCCCGCGGAGCTCGTAGATGTTCGTCAGGGTCGGCTGGGCGACGACGGGGCCGTGCTCGAAGCTGAGCCGGTTGTGCGACGCGAGCTCGACGCCGTCGAGGGGCGGCGTCGTGTACTGCGGCCCCCCGGCCACGTGCAGGTCCCAATAGATCGGGTGCCACGCGCCCTCGGCGTCCTGGTCGGGCGCGCCCATGAAGCCGCGCATGGCGTTGTGGTGCGCGTGGGGGTCGGCGGTGCCGTTGGCCGGCACCTGCCACCACAGCCGGATCGTGCGCTCGGGCGCGTCGCGCAGCAAGGCGAGGTCGCTCCACGACTCGTAGGTGCCCTTCTCGCCGTCGGTGTAGACAACGTAGGCCGCCGAGCGGGGCGCCTCCTTGGGCACGAGCCAGTCCACGCGAGCCTCCGTCGCCGGCGTGATGTCCGCGATGGTGGACGCGCGCAGCGCGTCCGCGATGGGGCCGTCTGCGAAGCCGAGGCCGCTCACCAGGAAGTGCAGGTCCGCGCCGCCCGTGTCCCAGGCAGGGGCTTCGATCATGTCGCCGACGTACCCAAAGAGGTAGTCGGTGGCGTCGCCGCCGGTCGAGGTCACGCTGGCGCAGCGGAAGCCCATGTGCCAGTTGCCCACGAGGGCTCCCGCGGTCGGCCTGCCGACGGCGTCGTGGATCGGGTTGCCGATCTCCTCGCGGATGTCGGCGAGCTCCCAGACATCGGCCAGCTTCTGGGGCGCTTGGTCGGCGTTGTACGCCGCGACGAAGCCGCCTTCCTCGCAGTCGGTCGCGGTCATGGCGAAGGCCGCCGGCGCCTCGTCCAGGGCCGAGGCCGGCGCGACCGTCGCGGGCGACGCGGGCGAGACGCAGCCGGCGAGGACGAGGGCAGCGAGCAGGGCAGGGCCGAGCCGCGCGGACCACAGGGCGAGCATCGGACAGCGAAATCCACGCAGGGTCATGACCTTTATGGTCATGCGCAAGGAGCCTCGCCTCGAAAGGATAGCCCCGTTCGGATTCGAACCGAAGTCGCAGGATCCAAAGTCCCGCATGCTTGGCCACTACACCACGGGGCTGCGGCCGCGCGAAAGCGCCGCGAGGCTTAAGCCCTTCCGACCCGGTGCGGCGGCCATGGCCCAGGTGCGCCCGCTGCAGCCGCAGGACATCGAAGCGGTGCTCGCCATCGAGCGCGACAACACCGGCAACGAGGCGCGGCGGCTGTTCCTGAAGGAGACGGCGGAGTTCCACCTCAAGAGCAAGGGCCAGGACATGGTCGCGCTCGTGCTCGAGGAGCAGGGCAAGGTGCGCGGCTTCGTGCTGGGCCGGATCAGCGGGCCTGAGTTCGGCGCGCGCGAGCCCTTGGGGTGGATCAGCGTCGTGGGCGTGGACAAGGCCGCGCGCGGCAAAGGCTTGGGCTCCCAGCTGGGGAACGCGCTGCTCGCCGAGTTCCGCAGGCGCGGCGTCGGGCGCGTGCGCACCCTCGTCGACGCGACGGACGAGGCGCTCCTGAACTATTTCCGGTCGCTGGGCCTGCTGGAGAGCCGCGTCGAGGTCATGGAGAAGAACCTCTAGCACGCCGGAGGATCGACCACCTTCACGGGCGCGCGCCAGCGTCCCACGTACTCCAGCGACACGTGCTCGGTCACGTCCAGGATCGTGCCGTTCGCGGCGCGGTACGGGAACGCCACGGTGGTGGTCTTCTGCGTGCCCGGCCGGACCGGCTCGTCGCCGAGGTACGCGACGTCCTCGTCGAGGCGGAGCTTCAGCGTGCCGTTGGCGAGGTTGCCCAGCGGCAGGACGACGTCGAAGGGCAGGTGATCCGTCAGCTTGAGGCCGCGCGGATGCACGCTGGCCTCGGGGTTGCGCTGCGCGAGCACGAAGACCGCCGCGGCCTTGGCCGGGTCGCCCCCCGCGCGCGCCAGCTGCGCCGCGGAGATGCGGACCTCGTGGGCGTCGAGGGCCACCTGGACCTCGTCGGGGCACGCCGAGGCGTTGCGCGGGGGCACCCACGCGCTGCCGTCGGGCAGGTGGCGGTCGAAGGTGCTCGCCACGACGATCACCGGCACCTCGCGCGGTTCCGCGCAGCCGGCCAGCGGGAGCAGGAGCAGGATGGTCAGGAGGACGCGCCCGCGCATGGGCGCGCAGCGTGGGCCAGGGGTTTGAGCCTTGCGGCGGCCGACGCCGACGGACGCTCCGGCAACCCTTTGCGATCGCCGAGCCTTGCGGGGCGCGTGCGCTGGGACGCCGCCGTCGTGGGCGCGGGCGTGGTGGGCCTCGCCACGGCGCGCGCCCTGCTGGAGCGCGGCGCCGGCCGCGTCGTGGTGCTCGACAAGGAGCCAGCCCTCGGCGCGCACCAGAGCGGCCGCAACTCGGGCGTGGTGCACGCCGGCTTCACCTACGCGCCCGGCTCCCTCAAGGCCCGCTTGAGCGTCGCTGGCGCCGTGGCGCTGGAGCGCTACTGCGCGCGGCGCGGCGTCGCGTTCCGGCGGATCGGCAAGGTCGTCGTCGCGCGCTCCGAGGCGGAGGTCGCGGTGCTGCACAACTACCTGCGCGAAGGCGAGACGAACGGCGTGGCCGGCCTGAAGCTCCTCGACGCCGCGGCCCTGCGCGAGGTCGAGCCGCGCGTCGCCGGCGTCGCTGCGCTGCACAGCTCCACGAGCGGCATCGTCGACGCGCCGCGCCTGCTCGAGGCGCTCGCGCAGGACGTGGCCGCGCTGGGCGGCGAGGTCCGGCTGCGCGCGCCGCTGCTCGGCGTGGCGCGCGGCCATGCCTGGAAGCTGCGCACGCCCCAAGGCTGGCTCGAGGCGGACCGCGTCGCCACGTGCGCGGGCCTGCAGGCGGACCGCGTGGCGGCGCGCTTCGGGCACGAGCCCGTCGACCGCATCGTGCCCTTCCGCGGCTCGTACTGGCGCCTGCGGCCGGGCCGCGAGGGCCTCGTGCGTGGGCTCGTCTATCCCGTCCCCGACCCGGCCTTCCCGTTCGTCGGCGTCCACGTCACGCCGCGCACCGACGGCAGCGTGCTCGCGGGGCCCACCGCCCTGCTCGCGTTGGGCCGCGAAGCCTACCGCCACTGGCTCCAGCCGAGCGCGCGCGACCTCGCGTCCATGGCCGGCTACGGCGGCTTCTGGCGCCTCCTCGCGCGCGCCGACGTGCGCGCGCAGGCGCGGCGCGAGCTTGCGCAGGCCATGTCGCAGGGCCGGGCGTTGCGCGAGGCGCGCGCGCTCCTGCCGGCCCTCCGGGACGGCGACCTGCTGCCGAGCCACAGCGGCATCCGCGCGCAGCTCGTGGGGCCGCGCGGCGAGCTGGTGGAGGACCTGCGCATCGTGGCGAAGGACCGCGTCGTGCACGTGCTCAACGCGGTGAGCCCCGGCCTGACGAGCAGCCTGCCCCTCGGCGAGGACGTGGCCGCGCGGGTGCTCGCGCTGCCCTGATGCCGGCCCCTGGACCCGAGCCTTCAAGGGTCCCCGCAGCGTGCCGATTGCATGCCCCACGCGGAGCGCTTGCGCACGCCCCGCCACGGCCTGCGCGCCGTCTTCGCCAGCCTCGCCAACCGCGCGTCGCGCCTGACCGCCAGCGCGCCCGCGTTCGCCGCCGCGCTCGGGGTGGTGGTCATGTGGATGGTCACGGGGCCGTTGTTCGGCTTCAGCGACACGTGGCAGCTCGCCATCAACACGGGCACCACCATCGTCACGTTCCTGATGGTGTTCCTGCTGCAGCACGCGCAGAACAAGGACACCCTCGCGCTGCAGCTGAAGCTCAACGAGCTGATCGCGGCCACGGAGGGCGCGAGCAACCGCCTCATCGACATCGAGGAGCTCACCGACGAGGAGCTCGACGCGCTGCGCGTGAAGTTCGAGCACCTCGCGCAGCGCGCGGAGCGGCTGCGCAAGGGCGCGCGCACCACCGTCGACGACGAGCCCGGCAGGCCCCCGCCGCCGCGGCCGGCCCGCTAGCCGAGCCGCGCGCGCATCGCCGCGTCGAACGCTTGCCATTGGGCAGCGTCGCGCGGCACATCGTAGCCTTTCTCGATCAACGCCTTGAGGAGGCCGTACCGCAGCACGACGAGCTGGACGTCGCGCAGTCCGCGGTCCAGCTGCTCGACCTCGCGCAGCTCGCGCTCGCCGATCTTGAGGGCGCGCAGCCACGCCAACCACTGCTCGGTGGAAGCGTCGCGCACCGCATCGCGGCCATCGAGGGCCACGCCGCAGTCGGGCAGGGCCGGTTCGTCCACGGGCCCGGCACGCAGGCTCAGCGCTTGGCCTTTCGGGTCCGGCGCGGGGCCGCGCGCGCCTTGCGCGTGCGGCGCGTCGCGCGCGCCTTGGCCGGGGCCCGGCGCGCGGCCTTGCGCGCGGGGCGGAGCATGAGGAAGTCCTCGAAGGCCCGCATCGAGCCCTCCTTCTCCGCGTCGCCGATGCGCCGGTTGACCCACTTCAACTTGGGCTCCGGGACCTCATCCATGACCCGAGGGCTCATCGTCCGTGGCTCGGACATGCCAGTTGCGCGCATGCTCAGGACCCCGGCCTCGCTTGGGGCGAGCCCCTACAAGGCGTGCGCGGGGCGGGGCGCTCCGGTCCCCGCCGCCGTGTCCAAACCTTCATGGCCTTGCGCAGGGTGGGGGCCGCGTGCGGCGGCCACCTGCCCGAGAGACCGAAGCGGGCCATGTGCCCGAACCGCACCCCGCGCTGGCTGCCCGCGTGGACGCGCCCCTCGCGACGCTCGTCGCGCTGCATGTCCTCGACCGGGTCGAGCAAGGCCACGAGGCGCCCTACGTGCTCGCGCGCGCGGCGCGGCGCGCGACCCTGCCCGCGCAGCAGCGCGCCCGGCCCGTCGAGCTGGTCTATGGAGCGCTGCGCTCGCTGAACCGCCTCGACCAGGCGGTCGGGGAAGCCGTGCGCGGCGAGGCGCCGCGCCTCGAGCCCTGGCGGCGCCAGTTCCTGCGCCTCGCGGCCCTGCTGGGCGAGCGCGGCGAGCCCCTCGACCGCCTGCTGCCTTGGGCCTCGGCCCTCGCCGGCGACCGCGACCGGCGCCGCGACGCGGAGCGGCAAGCGCCGCTCGCCGCGCGGGCCGCGCGCGCGTTCCTCGCCCGCCCGCCCACCCTCGCGCTCGAGGACGAAGCCCTCCGCACCGGCCATCCCGCGTGGTTCGTGGAGCGCGCCCGCGCCCTGCTGGGCCGCGAGGCGCGCGCGCTGCTCGACGCGAACAACGCCGAGCCGCCGCTCGTGGTGCGTGCGAACGCGCTGAAGACGACGCGCGAGGGGCTCGCGGAGGCGCTGCGCGCGGAGGGCTTCGCCGCGACCCCGACGCGCTTCAGCCCGCTGGGCCTCGAGGTCGCGCCGAAGGAGGGCGCGTTCCGGTCGCGCGCGTTCCACGAGGGCTTGTTCGAAGCGCAGGACGAGGGCTCGCAGGTGCTCGGCCTGCTCCTCGGCGCGCAGCCGGGGGAGTGGGTCCTCGACGCGTGCGCCGGCGCGGGCGGCAAGACCCTGCTCCTCGCAGCCCAGATGGAGAACAAAGGTCGGCTCATCGCGCTCGACACGCACGCCGGCCGGCTGCTCGAGCTGAAGCGCCGCGCCGGCCGCGCCGGGGCGGAGAACTACGAAGCCTTCGTCGTGGACGAGCAAGGCGAGCTGATGGGCGGCGCGAAGGAGCTGCGCCGCGATGGCGCGGGGCGCGCGCGCCTGCCGCGGCCAGACTACCACCGCGTGCTCGTGGACGCGCCGTGCAGCGGCCTCGGCACGCTGCGCCGCACGCCGGAGCTGCGGTGGCGGCACCACCCTGCGCAGCTCGCGACGTGGCCGGCGCGGCAGCGCGCGATCCTCGAGGCGAACGCGCCGCGCGTGAAGCCCGGAGGCCGGCTCGTGTACGGCACTTGCTCGATCCTGCGCGAGGAGAACGAGGACGTCGTGGCCGGGTTCCTGCGGGACCACGCGGAGTTCCGGCTCGTGGCTGCCCAGGCCGCGTTGCCCGCGGGGCTGCCGCCTGGGCTGGCGGACGAGGCAGGGTTCTTGCGGCTGTGGCCGCACCGCCACGGCACGGAAGGCTACGCCGCCGCGGTGCTCGAGCGCGCGGCCTGAGGATCAGCGTCGCGTTCGCCGCTCAGCGCCGCGACGTCTGCTGGGCCTTGCGCTGCGCGTCGAACATGGGCGCGAGCTTCTTGAGGGCCGAAGGCTGGCACAGGTGGTTCTCGCTGCGGTAGCGCTTTTGGCACTTCGGGCACAGGACGGCCGCGGGCATGGCGAACGCGCGTGCATGTCCTGGAGCTATAAGGCCTTTGCGCCGCGGGACGCGCGGCCGTGTCGGGAAGCAACCCTTAACGTCCCGGGCTGCGCTGGCGCGGCGTGGCCCGATTCCGCGATTACGACGGCATGGCGCGGCTCGCCCTCGCCGGCGCGCTCGCCTCGACCGCGGCGCTGTTCCTGCCGTGGGTGAGCATCCGGCAGGGCCTGGGCTTCTCCGCGAGCTTCAACGGCTTCGACCTGCTCGTCGCGCCCGCCATCGTCCACACGACCCAAACGCCCGGGACCCTCGTCGTCAGCATCGTCGTCGCGCTCGCCGGGGGGCTTGCGGTCCTCGGCGCCCTCGGGGGGTTCTTGGTGGCCGCGGAACCGGGCCTGCGCCGCGCGGGCGCGCTCAACCCCCGCGCCGGCCGCGCGCTCGCCATCGCAGGCCTCGCAGGGGCCCTCGTCGCGCTGGCCGTGATGGCGCTGCTGGTGGCCCCGGCGCTCGGCCCCACGAGCCTGGAATTGGGCGCGCCCCTCGGTGTCCTAGGCTTCGTGCTCAGCGCCGTCGGGTGGCCTCGCGCCCACCTGCTCGGCGAGCCCGAGGCCGCTCCGCCCCAGGGCCCGGCGACCGACGCACCCTGAGCTGCGGCCGCGGGCCGGTGGGGCACTTCGCGCGCGGCCAAGTACGCCGTGCGCCTCCTTGCAGCCCGGATGGGATCGCTGCGCCAAGCGCTCGCCCCGGCGGGGCTCCTGCTCTTCAGCGCATGCACCGCCCTGCTCGCGGTCCTCGCGCTGCAGGGCCCGACGCTCGCGCGCGCGGGCCTGTGGCCCCATGCCTACTTCCTCGCCATCAGCGCCCAATGGGGAGCGCTGGGGCTCCTCTGCGCGGGCCTGTGCGCGCGCGGTGCGCCACCCCTGCTGGCGCTGCACCGGCGATTCGCCGGCCGCGGCGCCGCGCTCGCCGCGCTGCTGGGGTTCCACGCGCTCATGGCCCTGGCCTCGGTGCTCATGGGCTTCGCCGACGCGCTCGTCGGCGGCCAGAAGCTCCCCGGCTTCCTCGTGGAGCTGCTGCCGCGCGAGGGGCAGCTGCTCCTGCTGCTGTGCGCGTGCTGGGCCATGATGGTGCTGGGCGCCAGCTTCCTGTGGGTGAGCACGCGGATCGCGCCGATCCGCCCGCCCGCGCACGCCGTGGCCATCGCGGTCGCGCTGTTCACCGGCGCCATCGCGTACTGGGGGTGGGGATGGAGCCGCTTCTACGCGACCCACGCGGGGCAGTGGTTCAGCCTCTGGAAGGTCGGCGCGCTCGACATCGCCGTGGACGGCACGATCTTCCAGGCCCTGCTCGTGGTCATGCCGGCGGTCCACGGCGCGCTCGTCGCGTGGCTCGCGGTCCGGCTGGCGCGCGCGCCCCTCGCCTCGCTCGCCGAGGTGCGCGAGGCCGAACCCGCGAGCTCATGAGCGCAGCAGGCCCGACGCGCGCAGGAACTGGCCCGCCTTCGTCAGCAGGTCCTTCGCGGTCTTGAACGTCAGCCGCTCCAGCGCCTGCTCGTAGGGCAGCCAGGCGTGGTCGAGGTGCTCGTGGCTGATCTTGACCGAGGTGCCGCTCGGCGCCTCGACGAGGAAGAAGTGCACCTCCTTCTTGACCAGCGTGGGCCCGCGGCGGTAGTGGTACGCGACGAGGTCCTTGAAGCCCACGATGTAGTCCTGCTGCGTCGGCGCGATGCCGGTCTCCTCGTGGATCTCGCGCTGGCTCGCCTGGAGGGGGCTCTCGTCCTTCTCGACGTGGCCCTTGGGGAAGTCCCAGTGGCCGGCGCCGTACTTGAGCAGCAGGAACTCGGGCCCGCCGGCTGCCCGACGGAAGACGATGCCGCCGCTGCTCACCTCGTGGGCCGCCACGAAACCGGCAGGGGCGCGGAGCGTAAGAGCTTATCGCGGCCCTCAGTTCCACAGCCGCTGCGCGGCGCGCAGCTTCTGCACGCGCTGGGCCGTGTCGTGGGCCTGCGTGAGGATGTCCTTCATCATCACGCTCACGAGCTGGTCGCGGAAGGCGACGGTGATCTCGTAGTCCGGGCAGAGCAGCTTGCCCGGCGGCAGGATGCGGCCCAGCGCGCACTCGCCCTGGGCGAAGCGCGTGCAGTTCTGGCAGCTGGCCACGAAGGGCGGTCCGGCGGGCGCGTCGGGCACGTCGTTCCCATCAGGCTCGGGCGGCGATAAGGATTCGGGGCGCGGCGTCTCCTGGTCCCTTGACATGGCCGGCAAGCCTCCGCTTCAAGGATCGATGCCGAGGTGCGACTCCGTCGCGACGTGGGCCATCTGCGGCTCGAGCAGGGCGTCGAAGGGCTGCCCGTAGCAGGCGGTCATGGCGAAGGCCATCCCGAGGCCGCGCTCGGCCGCGAGCACGAACTGCTCGGCGCGGTCGAGGTTGCTGCCCATCATCTCGAGCAGGTGGAGCGGCAGGCCGAGGTTGCGCGCGTGGAATTCGACGATGTCGATGACGGCGCCGGGGACGTCGGGGCCGTACGCCAGCTTGACCATGCACGGGAAGGCGTGCTTCGCCCTGATGCGCGACGCGGAAGCTGCCTTTGGGCAAGCGTGCAAGCGTGCGAGGTGCCCAAGGGCCATCGTGGCCAAGGGCCGTGCCCGGGTTGGCGGCGCGCGGGGCCTGTCCTGCGCCAAGCGCGTCCCCGCAATGGTCAAGTAGGCCCCCAAGGATGGCGCCGCGTGGGCGTCCTCGACTTCCTCGTCGAGTGGACCATCGGCACGATCATCGTCGTCGCGGCCGTGCTCGCCGTGGTTGTGCTCGCGGGGTCCTACGGCCTCGCCTTCGCGTGGCGCAAATGGAAGGAGCGCCGCCGCGCCCAGCGCGCCCGCGGCACCGCGCCGGCCAAGCCGGCTGCGCCGACGGGCGTGGGGTTCGCGCAGCGCGTGAAGATCACGAAACTGCCCAGGCCCAGCCTGCCGCGGCGCAAGGGCTGATCACCGCAGCGGCGTGCCTTCCTGGGCTGCCGCGGCGTGGACCTCGACGTACGCGTGCGGCGGAACCGTGTCCGCGACCCACGCGAGGACCGGTTGCCCGTCGGCGCGGATGGCGATCTCGAAGAAGTCGAGGAGCGAGCGGTCCACCTGGCGATAGGGGCTCTCGGTGCCGAGGATGCCCAGATGGATGGGATCGCGGTTCACCGGCCCGCCGCGGAACTCGGGCGCCTCGCCGTCGGCGGTGACGCTCTCCTGCAGGACCACGTCCCACGCGTCGGGCGCGACGTCGCTCGGCGCGCCGAGGCGGTTCTCGTACCACGCGACGGCCACGCGCCCCGGCTTGCCCGCGGCGATCCAGGGGAAGATGGCGGTCTTGCCCTGCGCAGAGATGGCGCGCGGCTCGCTCCACGCCGCGCCGCCGTCGCGCGACACCGTGAGCCGCACAACGGGGAACGTGACCTCGCTCAGCGGCGCAGGGGCGGGATCGTCGGTGCTGAACACCACGTAGACGGTGCCGGCCGCGTCCACGGCCGCGACGGGGAAGATGTGGCTGCCGCCGTTGCTGCCCAAGGAGGGGGTCGCGCCGGTCGGGAACACCTCGGCGCTGGTCCACGTCGCGCCGTGGTCGCGCGAGACCTGGAAGGGGATCGGGCCGGCTTGGCCGAAGAGCCCCGCCCAGTACAGGTTGCCGGCCCCATCGGCGGTCATGTCGCCGTCGCCGCCGCCGTCGAGTCCGGGATCGGGGTGCTCGAAGCCTGGCGGGCACGCGGGCGGCTCGACGAACACCACTTGACAGCGCGCGCCTTGGCCCAGCTCCTCGAACGTCGCGCCGCCGTCCGCGCTGCGCCAGAGCCGCAGGGGCGTGACGACGTACACGTCTTGGTCCGCGCCGACCACGATGTTGGGCTCTGCGCCGAAGTCCACGCGGCCGAGGAGCGCCGGCAGGCCGAAGACCGGCGCCTCGAGGGGCGGCCGCACGTCCGGGACCGCCGCTGCAGGCGCGACCGGCTCCGGCGGAGGTGCGCTGAGGCAACCCGCGAGCACGACCCCAACCAACAACGACGCGAGCCAGCCGCCCCGAGCCATGGTCGCCGGGACGCGGGACAGCGGCTTAGCCCTTCGCGCGCGAGCCTTGGCGGCCCTCTGCAGAGCGTGCGCCCATCAGGCCGTGAGGAAGTAGTCGCGCAGGAACTGCAGGTCCACGCCGTCCACGACCACGTGCAGCGTGATGAACACCACCACGAGCATGCCGAGGAGGAAGTGCGTGAACCGCCACGTCGCGTAGCCCCAGCTCTTCGCGATGCGGTTCTGCAGCGCGCCCGTCAGGCCCAAGCCGATGATGCTCGCGAGCGTCAAGGAGCCCCACACGATGCCGATGGTCCAGTTGTACGTGACCTCGAGCAGGAACAGGGTCATGTGGGTGAGGCCCACGCTCAGCAGGACGTAGCTCAGGGCGTTGTGCCACAGCACGCGCTGCCGCGCGCTGCCCGCGAACTTGTTCAACGCCCGCACCGTGCGCCCGCCGAAGGTGCCGCCCAGGAGCAACGAGGGCGGAACCAAGAAGAAGCCCAGCCAGCCGAGCAGGAAGCCCCACTGACGCATCAGCCGCGAGGCGGGATCGAGCACGACACCGCCGATGGCCGGGCCCCCCGCCTGGACGCGCAGCGTGCTGCCCACCGTGAGGGCCTTGGGGGGGTCGGTCTTGCTGAAGTTGCCGTCGTCCGTGGCTTGCGCATCCGTGTGCGTGTAGTGCGCCCATCCGAGGGAACGCAGCCCGATCGTCGCAGGGCCGGCGCTCGTCGCGCGCAGGCGGAACGTGACGTTCGCAAGGGCCCCGGCAGGCATGAGGTCCGCGACGGGGAGGAAGCTCTCGTCGGTGCGCTGGTAGCCGACGTGGATCGTGAGCGTGTACGTGGCGGGCACTTGCGGGGGGCCGTCGCCGGGGAAGGTGACGCGCGCGAGCCACGTGCCGACGCCGCCGCGCACGACCTTCGACTGGTCGAGCTCGACGGTTTCGTCGGCGATGGCCTCGCCGCCCTGGATGCCGTTGAGGTAGTTGTCCTCGACCGTCTTGTTGAACAGGGATTCGCCGTCGCCGCCCACGACTTGCAGGTCGAGGTCCACGCTGTTGAGGGGGTTCTGGTCGCCGTGCAGCACGACCGAGATGGCGGTGGCGTTCTCCGCGACCTCGAACGGGGTCTCGACGGTCTCGCCGAAGTTGACGGTCCCCGTCGGCGCGTCGTCGAAATCGGCGTGCGTGCCGGTATCCACGAACTCGAGGTTCGGGGCCTGGCTGAGGTTGAGGCCGACCTTGACGTTGCGCATCTCCTGCTTCCAGGCCACCTGGACCTGGACGGGGAAGTCGAACTCCTGGCCCGCCGGGACCTCGACGATCGCCTCGGGCACGATCAGGAGCGTGGTCTTGAAGGGCGGTGTCTCGGCCGCGTGGTGGCCGAAGCAGCCGGCGTTGTCCACGTCGAGCTCGACGACGCCGTCCTGCGCCTGGGCCGCGAGGGGGCCAAGCAGGAGCAGGGCCGGGCCGGCCACCAACGCCAGCGCGAGGGCGGCGCGGCGACGTCGCGTGAGGCGCACGCGCGGCGATTGGCGGCGCACTATTTAAGTAGAATGCCGGCGGCGTTGCAAGCCCGCGACGGCGATGCAGCGATCGCTTCGCGCGACGTTCCTAGAACCAACGGTCGCGAAGGGCGCGCATCTCCGCCAGCAGTTCTTGGCAGGTCGGGCACTCCTGGTCGAGGCCCGTCACCTCGAAGCCGACTCCGGCACCCGACGCCCGGCGGCGGAGGACAAGATCGGCTGTGCACGGACCGCCGGCGTGGCCGACGGCTTCGACCCTCGGCACGGCGGCCGACGGGACCGCGTGGACCTCCGGTGGCGGGGGGGCGGGACGCGAAGCCTCCTCGGCGAGCGCGAGGCGATCGAGCAGATGGGGTTCGGCCGCCGCGGGTGGTGGAGGCTCCACGGGCGCCGGCGTTGGGGGCGCTGACGGCTGGAGCGCGGGAGGAGCGGTGGCCGAAGGCGGCGCGGGGGCCGGGGCGTCCGCGAACCAGAGGGCGCCCACGCGGTCGCGGAACAGCGGTGTGCGCAGCCGGTAGTCCTTGAGCAGCTCCACCCCCTTGCCCGTGAGCTGATACCGGGTGCGACCGCGTCCCTCGGTCCGGTCGGCGCGGAGGTAGCCGTCCTCCTCGAGGCGGCTGAGCAACGGGTAGACCTGGTTCCGGTTCGGCGGCTCGCCGAAGGCCTGCTCCAGCTCGCGGATCAGGGCGTAGCCGTGCTTGGGCTCGCGGGCGATGGCGTCGAGGATGAGGGGCTCCAGGAGCCCGCGCATCAGCTTCGCTGTGGCATCGCCCACGGCGGTCGCTTCCTCCCGAGCATCCACACGCAAAACGGGTAGGTTAAAAATAAAGCCTATCCTTCGAATCTGGACGCTTGATCATCAGACAACTGGAACATGTTCGGCTTCTCCCCAGCCCGTCAGCTTCGCATTTGGACTCTCAAATCGGCGCTTGCCGTATAACTGCGAAGCTGACACTTGATTCCCGAATGACAAAGTGATAAGTACGCAAGTGGACTTAGGGGACGACTTGCCGGTGGAACCCACCGGCCATTGAGGGTGAGAGGGAAGGACATGCTGCTCCGAACCGAGGAGGACCGCCTGAAGCGGCTGGCCGAAGCGAAGGAGATCAAGGTCAAGATCCCGTTGGACTTCCACATCAAGCTGCACACGCTCAAGGTCCTCAAGGGCCAGAGCATCAGCGACACCGTGGAGATCGCCCTCGGGCGCTACTTCTCGGCCTTGACCGTGGAGATGGCCCACGTGGCCGCGCCGTCGATGGCGCCCACGGCGATGCCCGAGCCGGAGTTCGTCTACCGGCCCCAGGCCCCCTGAAACCACCATCAACCGCGCGGCGCGCCCCGGGAGCCCCCGGCCTCCCCCGTTTCGTTTCCCGGCGCGCGCCCGCGACCATTTCTCCACGACGCTGCCCAGCAGCGGAGCCAAACCTTCTAGCCCGGGCCGGCCTTGCGGGGCTGTGGCCGTGAAAGTCGCGCCTTCCATGCTCAGCGCCGACCTCGCCCGGCTCGCCGACGAGGCGCGCCGCGTGGAACAGGCCGGCGCGGACTGGTTGCACATCGACGTCATGGACGGCCGCTTCGTGCCCAACCTGACCATGGGCATCCCGGTGGTGCAGAGCCTGCGCAAGCACACGCGCTTGCCCCTGGACATCCACATGATGGTCCAGGACCCGGAGCGGTACGTCGAGGCCTTCGCCAAGGCGGGCGGGGACACGATCGTGGTCCACGCCGAAGCGACCACCCACCTGCAGCGCACGCTGTCCCAGATCCGCGGCGCCGGCAAGAAGGCCGGCGTGGCCCTCAACCCCGCCACGCCGCTGAGCGCCGTCGAGCACGTCCTGGACGATCTCGACATCGTGGTGATCATGAGCGTCAACCCGGGCTTCGGCGGCCAGAGCTTCCTCCCCAGCGCGCTGCCCAAGCTGGAGCGCGCGGCGAAGCTGCTGGGTTCGCGGCTGGGTCAGGTCGAGCTGGAGGTGGACGGTGGGGTCACGCCGCAGAACGCCGCGGGTTGCCGCCACGCAGGCGCGACGGTGCTGGTCGCCGGCACGAGCGTCTTCGCGGCCCCTGACGCCCGGCAGGCCATCGCGGCGATCCGAGGCTGACGCTGGGGGCGCGAGGAGAAAGAAGCCGGGAAAGGCGGGAATGTTGGCCTAGAGTTGGCTGTCGCCCACGAGGATGATGGCCGCCTCGCCGCGGAACATGTCCGCGCTCAGCGTGCCGAAGGCCGAGGTCCAGATCATGCTCACGGCCGCGCCGACGCCGTGGCCGCTGCCCACCGGGCGGCCGATGACGTAGCCGCCCGCGACGCCGAAGGGCAGGTCCACGGAGGGCAACATGACCACCGCCACCCCGACCTGCCGCACCACGGTCGTGCCCGCGGGCAGCAGCCGGCTGTCGATCGTCACGTCGGCCCACACGTAACTTGCGCCGAAGGGGCTGCCGAGGGCCGGGCAGACGGTGGTGCCCGTGGGGACTGGCAGGCCGTCGCGGTGCGCGAAGCCCGCGCCCACGGGCGGCGACCCGCTGTAGTAGACGTACGTCGTCGCGGC
>DASYRW010000006.1:0-1993 GCA_036003985.1 Thermoplasmatota archaeon | reverse complement strand
GCTCGACGGAGGCCTTGGCTTCCTTGATCTTGCCGAGCTTCTGCAGGGCCATGGCGCGCTTCCAGGCCAGGTCGGCGAGGCGAACGGCGTCCTTCGCCTTGCCGAAAAAGGCCTCGGCCTCGTCGTAGTGCTGCAGCGCGCGCGCGAAGTCGGCGCGGTGGAACCAGATGTCGCCCTTCTCGTCCGCCATCAGCGCCCACCGCCGCGGGTCCTCGACCTCCTCGCGCGGGAACATCTCGAGCGCGGCCAGGTACAGGGACTGGTAGCCGGCGTCGATGACGTCGAACTCGCGCAGGTCCAGGTTGCGCTCCAGCAGCTCGAGCACGCGGTCGCGCCTCCCTGCAGCCAGGAAGTGGTGGATCGCCTCGAGATGGCCTTCGAGGCTGCCCTTGCCAAGGTAGTGGGCCGCGGCGCGCTCGTGCAGCTCCTTGCGGGTGCGCAGCCGGCTGTAGAAGAAGTTGCGCACGACCTCGTGCAGCGCGAAGTCGCCGTTGAGCTGCTGCACCAGCAAACGGCGCCGGAGCTTCACCATGGGGCCGTCGGTGTTGCGCTTCGACAGAGCGGCGACATCGTCGGAGCCGAAGCGTGTCCGGAACACGCTGGCGTGGGCGAGCACCTCGCGCTCGTCCTCGTCGAGGGTCTCGTAGACCTCTTGCAGCAGCCACTCCTCGATGTTGCGCTCGGGAACACGGTCGAGCAGCCCCTCGATGCTCTGGCCTGGCTGGGACGCGGTCTCGAGGAAGAGGTTCAGGGCCAGGGGGTGGCCCCCGACCTCGTCGCGCAGGCGGGGCAGGAGCTCGGGCGCGATGGACACTCCCTTGGCCGCGAGCAGGGTGCGCACGTCCTCGTCGCGCAGGCCGCCGAGGTACAGCAGCTTGACGTGCTGCAGCGAGGGATCGTAGCGCGGCCGCTCGCGGCTCGTGAGCACGAGCCGGCCCTGGCGCGTGCGCGCGATGGCGTCGGTGAGGAACGTGCGCACGGCCTCGTCCTCCACGAGGTGGACGTCGTCGAGCACCACGGCGACGCGCGGGTCGTCGATGCCCTCGAGCATGAGGGCGCGCTTGTCCGCCAGCTCGGCGCCGCGCTCGACCGCTTCGAGGAGCGCGGGCTTGCCATGCTGCGCGAAGAACAGGCTGAGCCGGTTCGCGAGCCAGCCGAGGCTCTCGACGCCGCGGAAGCTGTGCCAGTACACGGAGCGCTCGGCTTGCAGCGCGCGCGCGTGGGCCGCGGCCAGGCTCGTCTTGCCGATGCCCGCCATGCCCTCGAGCACGACCACGCTCTCGGGCCCCGCCAGAGCGCGCAGCTCGTCCGCGCGGCCGACGAACCCGGTCGGGATCGGGATCTCGGCGACGAGGGCGTTGACCACCGCCCCCGCCCTGTGGCCGTCGCGGCGCGCCATCTCGACCCGCAGCCCCTCGGCGGTGAACCGGACGGAGACGGCGTCGGCGAGGAGCTGGTACATCTTGACGTTCTTGCCGATGTTGGTCCAGCGGCTCGCGACGAGGCCGAGGCCCTCCATCTGCCGCAGCCGCCGCGCGACTTCGGGCTCGCTGAGGCTGAGCAGCGTCGCGATGCGGCGCGGGTACGTGGGCTCGACGGTGAGGAGGCCGAGGATCGCCTGGTTGGTGCGGTTCGCGAGCACCCCCAGCAGGTCGTCGGGCACGGGGCCCGATCGCGCGCCGGGGACATGAACCCGCGGGCGATTCCTCGTCGGCCGGCTTTGGGCTCCTGCCGCAAGCCGAAGGCCCAAGGCATCCCCGCCCATGGCTCCGCCGAGGCGGAAGCGGCGCGCACGCGGCCGGCCCGTGGATCGGGCGCCCCGCGCGGCGGGGTCGGAGCCGGCTGGAAGGGCTCCGGGACGCGGCGCTCCCTCGCCACCGCGGGACCGCAGCGACGACGTCTTCCCGTCGCTCCTCTGCCCGGCGCTCCCGCGGCTCCTTCCCTTTCGAGCCCTGGGGGCCGAAACCTTCATGGCCTGCGCGCGGGTCTAGGC
>DASYRW010000005.1:0-7174 GCA_036003985.1 Thermoplasmatota archaeon | reverse complement strand
CACGAGCGCGACGCGCACGCCCGCGCGGGCGCAGTGCTCGCGCAGCGCGGCCAGCTCGGCCTCGGTGTCGTGCGGGAAGCGGTTGATCGCCACGATCGGCTCGACCCCGAAGGCGCGCACGATGTCCAAGTGCTGGTCGAGGTTGGGCAGCCCGCGGCGCAGCGCCGCGAGGTCCTCGCCTTCCTCGGGGGCGCCGCCGTGGTGCTTCATGGCGCGGGCCGTCACGACCACCACCGCGCACGCGGGCGCGAGGCCCGACGTGCGCGCGAAGATGTGCAGGAACTTCTCGAACCCTAGGTCCGCGCCGAAGCCGGCCTCCGTGACCACGAAGTCGCCGAGCCGCTCCGCGAGCCGCGCCGCGAGCACGCTGCTGGTGCCGTGCGCGATGTTCGCGAAGGGCCCGCCGTGCACGAGGGCTGGGACGCCCTCCGTGCTCTGCACCAAGTTGGGCTCGATCGCGTCCTTCAGCAGCACCGCCATGGCGCCCTCGGCCTTGAGGTCGGACGCGCGCACGGCGCTGCCATCGCGGCGGTAACCCACGATGATGCGGCCCAGCCGCACCTTCAGGTCCTCCACGCCGCTCGCCAGGCACAGGATGGCCATCACCTCGCTCGCGGCCGTGATCACGAACCCCGCCTCGCGCGGCGGGCCGTGCGTGCTTCCACCCAACCCCACGACCACCTGCCGCAGCGCGCGGTCGTTCATGTCGAGGCAGCGCGGCCAGGCGATGCGCGTGGGGTCCAGGGCCAAGGCGTTGCCGAAGTGGATGTGGCTGTCGATGAGCGTCGCGAGCAGGTTGTTCGCGGCCGTGACCGCATGCATGTCGCCCGTGAAGTGGAGGTTGATGTCCTGGGCTGGCACCAAGCTGCTGGCCCCGCCGCCGGTGGCGCCGCCCTTCACGCCGAACACGGGCCCGAGCGAGGGCTCGCGCAGCGCGATGACCGCGCGCTTGCCGAGCCGCTGCAGCCCCTGCGCGAGGCCGATGGTGACGGTGGTCTTGCCCTCGCCTTGCTTCGTGGGGTTGATGCTCGTGACCACCACGAGCTTGCCCTGCGGCCGCTCGCGCCCGAGGCGCTCGATGGCCGGCAGACGCACCTTGGCCTTCCACGGGCCGTAGCTCTCCAGCTCTTCCGCGCGGAGGCCGAGGTCGCGCGCGAGGTCGAGCACGGGGCGGGGGTGCACGGCTCCGGATGCGGGTGCGGCCCTAATAGTCGTCGCGCTTCTTCCGCCACATTGGCCCGTGGAAGAGCGGCCAGTTGGCGAGGCGGTCCATCCGGGCCACCATCCGCGCGGTCTCCGCGTCCAACTCAGCCTTGGTCGGTTTCCGCATCCACATCGGCTTCGTCCTCCTCGGCTATCAAACTATCGACCTCGGTCAGCGCATCGCGCCCGTCGGCGCGTCGCTGCATGGTCAGCTTGCGCAGACCCCAGAACTGGGTCAGGGACACCAGGAGCATCGACGCCGCCACGGTGCTCGTGGCCGTGATGGTGGAGGGTTGTGCAGCGCCGGCGACGACGGACGAAGCGCCGACCGTGATCGCGACCGCGAGAACCGCCACGTGCCGCCGCGCCTGAAGCTCGATGAGATGCTCGCTCGTCCGTAGGGTGATGCGGATCTTCTCCAGGCGCAGTTCATGCGGGTCCAAGCGCGCTCGCCAAGCAGCTTGCGCAGATGTAGGTGCCCAGGGGAGTGGACCGAATTCGCCGAACCTACGGGGATTCGATCGCAACGACCCCTGGCGCGCGCCCCGCCCCGCAACCCTCAAGCCAACCTGGCGTGTTCGCCCGCCATGGCCCGCGCGATGGAGCGGCAAGGGTACGCCTTCTTTGCCTGCGACCGCTGCGGCTTCGCGTACAAGGACGCCGTCACCGCGGACAAGTGTTCCGCCTTCGACCTGGAGCACGGCATGCGCTCCATGGAGATCACCAAGGACAGCATCGCGCCGCCGTACCGCTACTACCAGGCCGCGCTGAAGTTCCTCGAGGAGGAGCTGAAGGCCGCGAAGGCCAAGGCCGCCGCGGCCGCGAAGGCGGCCGCTGGGCCCGCCGCTCCTGCTGCGCCCGCGCCTGGTGCGGCGCCCGCGACCGCGCCTGGTGCGGCGCCCGCGTCCGCGCCTGCCGGGAGCGCCGCGGCCCCGCCCAAGCCCAAGCTCACGCCCGAGGAGCTCGAGGCGCGCAAGAAAGCCGCGCTCGAGAAGGCCGCCGCCGCGAAGGCCGCCCAGCAGGGCTGAGCATGGTCAAAGCGCTGCGCGTCGAGGGCCTCGGGGTGGTGCGCGTGTGCGAGGTGTGCGGCCTTGGCTATGAGGGTCGCGAGGACGCTGAAGCCTGCGAGGCCCACTGCCGCGCCCATCCGAGCTGCGACCTCGCCATCGCGCGCCGGAGCGTCTACCGTCCCGGCGGATAGACGTCGTCGTGACGGGGGTTGAAAAGCCCAAGGACAAGCGTTAAACGCCGCGCACCGGCTTGGAGCCTGGGAGGCTCCGCCCCGGTATTGCCGGCGCGCAACAACCTTGAAGGGGCGCGGGGCCGCCCAGAACGAGGTGTGCCCATGAAGCTCTGGATCCCACTGATCGCGACGTTCGCCCTGCTCGCCGCCGCCCCCGCCGCGGACGCGGCCTCCTTCGTGGCCTGCGCTGCCGGCAACTGCATCGTCGGCTCGGCCTTCGTCGGCGGCACCTCCGCCTCCGTGACCGTGTGTGTGCCTGCAGGGGGCTGCCAAAGCGTGGGCCAGCCGCTGCCCGCCGAGGTGCCCACCCCACCCAGTGTCGGGTGCGAGATCCTCATCGTGCCCGTGGGGGCTTTCGCGGTCGTGTGCCTCTAGCACAGAAACCCTTGAATCCCCCCAGCCGCTTGCAGGCGCGTGGACGTCGACCTCATCGGCTGCCCGATGGACCTGGGCCAGACGCGGCGCGGCGTGGACATGGGCCCCAGCGCGCTGCGCGCCGCGCTCCTCGAGAAGCGCATCGAGGCCTTGGGGCACAACCTCCACGACCTCGGCGACCTCGACATCCCGGAGGTCGAGACGCGGAAGCTGAAGGACCCGCAGTTGCGCTACATGGAGGAGATCGTCCGCGCGTGCGAAGTCCTCGCCAAGAAGGTGGAGAAGTGCGCGCGCTCCGGCCACTTCCCCCTCGTGGTGGGCGGCGACCACAGCATCGTCATGGGCACCATGGCGGGCCTGGTCAAGAGCCGCGGCCCGCAGGGCCTGATCTACATCGACGCCCACGGCGACTTCAACACCATGGACACGACGCCCAGCGGCAACATCCACGGCATGGGGCTGAGCGCGTGCCTGGGCCTCGGCCACCCGAAGCTGGTGAACATCGGCGGCGTCGCGCCCAAGGTCAAGGCCGAGAACGTCGCGCTGATCGGCGTGCGCGAGCTCGACGAGGGCGAGAAGCAGCTCATCAAGAAGAGCGACATCTACGTCGCGACGATGCGGCACGTGGACGAGAAGGGCATCCACAAGGTCATGAAGGAGGCCATCGAGCACGTCAAGGACGGCACGCGCGGCGTGCACGTGACCTTCGACGTGGACGTCCTCGACCCCAGCGAGGCCCCCGGCACCGGCACGCCCGTTCCTGGAGGGCTCACGTTCCGCGAGGCGCACTTGGCCCTGGAGATCCTCGCCGAGCGCAACGTCGCCACGAGCTTCGAGCTGGTCGAGGTCAACCCGCTGCTCGACGAGCGCAACGTGACGGCCGACCTCGCCGTGAGCTTGGTGGAGAGCGTGCTCGGCAAGACGATCCTGTGAGCCCGCGGCGGGGCTTTCCAGGCAACGGTCAAAGCCGCCGCGACGCGTGCGGTCGCATGCGCGCTGGCTTGCTCGCCCTGCTTCTCCTCGCGACGCTGGTGGCCGCTTCGGGCGCGACCCAAGCCAGCTTCGTGTACGTGGGGGCGTGCAGCACGTACTGCGCCGAGGCCCGCGTGGACGTGACGCCCGCGGAGACCCGCGTGCTCTCGTGCGCGCCGGTCGCCGGCTGCCACACCGTGGCGGCGCCCGCGGGGGCGGCGGTCCCCGACCTCGGGCCCCTCGAATGCCCCTTCCTCCACCCTGGGCCCGTGTTCCTCGTGATCTGCCACGACCTTTGAGGGACCCAAGCTCAAACGGCATCCTGACGCGCCATGGCCCACACCAGGCCCGAGGCCATCAGCGCCATGCCGGGCACCATGAGCAGCAGGTTCGGCTCGCAGCTGACGTTGTAGGGCAGCGACGTGTACCGGAGCACGCCGCACAGCGGCACCACCGAGCCCAGCGCGAAGAGCGCGAGGCCGCCCGCCATGAGGGCAAGGCCAACCTTCGAGCGCCGGAGGCTCACGACGGTGAGCGCCATCGTCCTGACTTAGAGCCGTGCTGGGCTAAGAGCCCTGCGCCAGCGGCATCCGGCCGCGGGTGCAAGGGTCCGCCGGGACCGAGGATGTGACGACCCTGCTCCGCGGCCGCGCTGGACCGAAGACCGTTATTTGGCCGAGCGCATGCACCCCCATGGCCAGGCTCGACGGCAAGCGGTGCCTCGTCACCGGCGGGAGCGGCGGCATCGGCGCGGCGACCTGCGAGGCCATGGCCAAGGCCGGCGCGCGGGGCATCGCGGTCCACTACATGGGCTCGGAGGCCAAGGCCGAGGCCGTCGCGGCGACGTGCCGCAAGCTCGGCGCCGATGCGTTCCCCGTCCAGGCCGACGTGACGCGCCGCGAGGCGTGCGACGCGATGGTGCGCGCCGTCGTCGAGCGCTGGGGCGGGCTCGACGCGCTGGTGTGCTTCGCGGGCGACCCGTGGCGGTCGAAGGACTGGTACGCTCCCTTCCCCGAGCTGAGCGACGCGGCCTTCGAGCAGCCGTGGCGCATCGACGTCATGGGCTCGGTCCATGCCGCGCAGGCCGCGATCCCGGCGATGCAGCGCGGCAAGGCCGGCCGCATCGTGTTCACCGCGAGCAGCCCGGCGCTGACCGGCGACGTCGAGGGCGTGAGCTACCTCGCCGCGAAGGCCGCGCTCGTCGCCGTGGCGAAGAGCCTCGCGCGGCTGTACGGCAAGGACGGCATCCTCGTCAACGCCATGGCCCTGGGCGCCGTGCAGACCGAGGCCATGCAGAGCCTCACGCCGGAGCAGGAACGCAAGCTCGCCGCCGAGACCGCGGTCCAGCGGCAGGCGCGCGCGGAGGAGATCGCGAACGTCGCGGTGTTCCTGTGCAGCGACGACGCGAGCTTCGTCACCGGCGACGCCATCGCGGTGGACGGCGGGCTGGCGTATCACTGACCGCGCAGCCAGCGCCGCGCCACATCGCCGTGGGAGCGCGCCCACGCCGCCTCGGGCAGCGCGCGGGGGTCGGCCCACGCCAGCTCGGCGAACCACGGTGGCCGCGTCACGACGTTGCCGGCCGGGACTTCCGCGTCCACGAAGAACCAGACGTCGTAGTGCCAGCCCGAGCCCGAGGGCCTCGCCCAGTCCGCGTACTCCGTCTCGACGCGCGGCTCGCCCAGCGCGAGCGCGTCGAGCCCGAGCACGTCCTCCGCCACGCGCCGCGCCGCCGCGCGCGGGTCCTCGCCGTACTTGAGGTGCGAAGCGGGGATCGTCCAGCCTAGGCCGTGCTTGCGCACGCGCTCCGGGTCGAGGCCGGTGAGCCGCTCCCAGGCTTCGTGGGGCGCGTACTTGCCCACCAGGATCTCCGCGCCGCGCCGCACGAAGAGGAACACGCTCAGGCACATGCCTCCTGCAGGCACGCGGCGGAACCCCGCGGGGGGCGCGCCCTCGTTCAGCCAGAGGAAGGGCCCCTCGCCGGCCACGGCGCCGCAACGCGCGCCCGGCCCATGAGGATGCCGCCGCGGTGCTCAAGCCTTCCTCGGCCGATGCGGGGCCATGCCGCGCCGACCCAAGACCGCCCGGGGCCGCACCGCCACGCGCGCCCGCGCGCGCGCACCGCGGCCGCGCGCCCGCGCCACCGCGGGCATCGCCGTGCCCGAGGGCTGGACCCTCGCCAAGGACGGCAAGAGCATCGAGATCGAGGTCCGCACCAAGGACTTCGTCGAGGCGATGGACCTGCTGCTCGAGATCGGCCGCGTCGCCGAGGACCTCGAGCACCACCCGGACTTCCACCTCGAGCGGTGGAACCACGTGCGCATCGTGACCTACAGCCACGACGTGGGCAAGCTCACCGAGCGCGACGAGCGCCTCGCGGCGCGCATCACGGAGCTCCTCGACAAGCGCGGCCTCACCGGCGCCTGAGCGCCAGCGCGCCGAGGGCCGCCAAGGCCACCAGGGCCAGCGAGGGCGCGCCGGGGGTGAAGTCGCCGCGGGCGCGCCCCGCGTCCACCTGCACGGCCACGCGGCCCTCCGCCGCGTCGAAGCCGTCCCACGCCGCGACCGTGACGAGCCAGGCGCCGGCGCGCTCGAAGCGGTGCTCCGCGCGCTGCCCCAGCCCCGTCGCGCCGTCGCCGAAATCCCACGTCAGCGTCAGTTGGTCCTGGTCGGCGTCGCTCGCGCCGGCGTCGAACTGGAAGGTCGTGTCGGTCGTGCCGCGCGCGGGCGACGCGGCGGCCAGCACCGTGGGCGGCGCGTTGCGCACCCGCACCTGCAGCGCGTGGCTGTCGAAGTCGAGGAAGCAGGCTTGGAACGGCTGGCCCTCGGGGCACTGCGCCGCGCGCGCCCACACGCAGGCCTCGTAGGCGCCGTCCTGCGCCAGCCGCGACGCGTTCACCACCTGCGCCCAGAAACTCTCGTTGCCCTGCACGCGCACCTCCTCGCCGGCGGGGATGGACACGCTCTTCTGGAACGTGCTCAGGCTGTGGTTGAACCGCCCGCCGTCGCACGGCGTGCCCCCCTGGCCGGTGTACAGGATCACGTTCAGCAGCACCGTCGCGTCGACGGCCTGCTTGTTGCGCACGGTCACATTGATGTAGAACGGGTGGTCGCCCGCGACGCGCGCGGGGAACTCCGCGCCGGTGATGTCCACGGCCTCACCCTGGCCGGGCCCGGCCTGGCCCTGGGCGGGCATCGCGGGCAGCGCGGCGAGGAGCAGCGCGAGGAGGGCGAGGAGCCGCACGCGCGCCCACCGCGATGGCAGCCCTTCAAGGTTGCTGCCCGGTCGCGGCCGCTGTGCTGTCCTAAATTGGTTCCCTCCTGTTGGCCTCCTGTTGGACGATGAGGTCGCTGAGGTACGCCACCACCTGGCCCCTCTCC
>DASYRW010000004.1:0-8142 GCA_036003985.1 Thermoplasmatota archaeon | reverse complement strand
GCACCGTGATGAGGTATTGGGTCAGGGGGCTGCCTGCTCCCAAGGCCTCGGCCTGGGGCCGCAGCGCCTCGGCCTGCCGCGAGCGCACGATGATGCCCAGCACGGCCCCTGTCGTGGGCGCGCTGTCGGGCCTCACGCGCGGCACCTGGACCGAGATCTGCACGTCCTTGGACGTGCCATTGAGCAGGCTCACGCAGTTCGTGCCGCACTCGCGGGGGTTCGCCAGCTCCGTGGTCACGTTCCAGAAGCCCGCGAGGCCGCCGATGTCCACCTGCACGTCGAAGGTGTCGAAGCCCGTGCACAGCCCGATGCGCTCGCAGTCGCCCGGCAAGCCGTTGGTGAGGTTCAGCAGGAAGTTCAGCGTCTGGCCCGGGATGGCGTCGACGGTCGTGTTGGTGACCCGGATGCGCGTGTCGTAGTCCTGCACGCGGGCGGTCAAGCGAGCGCTGCCGGGCGGCACGTTGGGACTGGTGGCGCGCGCGACGAAGTCGATGTCGGCGCGCTGCCCGAGCTGCGGGATCGCCAGCGGCGCGGTCACGTTCACGAGCACGATGCAGCTGAAGCCCGGCTCGATGGCGAACGCCTGCAGCGAGCCCGTCGCGGACGTGAAGGGCGTGCAGCCCTGGCTCGCGGCGCTCTGCGCGTTCATCTGCAGCCGCCAAGGCGTGGGCCCGAGCAGCTGGCTCTGGTTGAGCAGCGAGGCCTGGAACGCGATGGTGTCGTTGGCCGTGCCCACGTTGCGCACCCTCACGGGCAGGTGCGCGTAGCCGCTGCGCGGCACGATGGCGATGCCGGCCGCGCTGACGTCGCTGTACACGCGGCTCTCGCCAGGCCGGAACACCAGGGCGGGGGCTTCGGGCTGCACCTCGATGCCGACCTGGCCGATGACGACGGCCGTGACGAGCGCCTGCGCGAAGTTCTCGCTGTCCGCGATGTTGCTGCACGAGCTGACCTCGTCGGCCCTCAGCACGTAGGTGACGTGCGTGCCCTCGGTCGCGTCGATGGCGGCCGTGACCGTGAAGGCCACCGACTTGTTGGTGGGCTGGGCTGGGGTGGCTGCAGCTTCGATGGTGAAGCACGCCTCGGCGAGGCTGTCCTTCCAGCCGTCCACGAATTCTGGCACCAAGGCAGCGCTCGGCAAACGACGCACGGCGACCGTCTTGGGGGTGGGTGCGGGATTGCTGACGTTGATCGTGTACGGCAGCGAGCCCCCGGGATCGATGGGCCGCGCTTCCGCGCCTTGGACGCTCATGCGCAGGTCCTGGGGGCCAGGAGGCGGCTTGACCACGACCGTGAAGGGCACGTCCGCGAGGGTGTCGCCGGGGATCTCGCTCAGGTTGACCAGGCTCTTGACGCGGATCGTGCCGCGCACCGTCAGCGGGAAGTTGCCCTGGCTGGGGCTCTGGAGGAACACGGTCACGGTCTTGTTGCGGCTCGGGCTCACGCGCGTCTCGTTGGGCTGGAAGTTGGCCGTCCAGCCTGGGATGGGGTCCTTCAGCGTGATGCTGTAGCGGTCCACCGCGCTGCCCTCGTTGCTGAGGTTGAGGTTCAGCGCCGCGCGGTCGCCGGGGTGGATGAAGATGTCGCCCGGGTTGAGGCTCGTGGCGTTGAGCTTGAACTTCTGGGCTCCGACCGTGAAGAACGCGAAGGGCTTCGTCACGCCGCTGAACTTGCCGCCGGCCTCGACCTCCAGGCCTGCGAAGTCGTTCACCGTCGCGTTGGAGGGCATCTTGACGTCGATGCGCAGCACGATCTCGTCGCCGCTGGCGTTGTTGCGGCCGGTGCCGGTGCGCGGGTACTCCAGGATGGTCGGGATGTCGCTCGGCGTGAAGGTGCCGCCGGGCTCGCTGATGCCGAGCTGCCAGCCGCGGTTCTTGAGGTCGGTGAGGCTCAGGCCGCCGACGCGGCGGATCGGCTTCACGATGAACTCGTCGCCGATGGGCCAGAACTTGGCCACGGTGAAATACCAAGGCTGGGTTTGGCCGGGCCGCAGGAACCTGCAGTAGAGCCGGTCCGGGCTGTCGATCGACGTGATCGGCGGACAGGTCGTGCGCTGCTGGCTCTCGTAGATCTCCGCTGCCTCGGTGTCGCACGCAGGCGAGGGTTTCAGCGGCGCGCCGGGCGTGCCGCAGCGCGCGCCCTCGGCGATGACGACGTTCTTACGGAGCTCTTCTGCGTTGGTGGGCGCGCGGTTGAGGATGCTCGTCTCGGCGCGCACCGACGCGCGCACGTTGGGCAGGCCAACGTTGTTCGTGAACACGTCCACGTCCACGGTGCTCCTGCTGTCGCAGATCTGCCCGGCGCCTCCAATGACCCCGTTCACGCCGCCACCAGCCGCCATGCGGCTGAGGTTGTGGCGGTTCCACTCCGCGTGCACGCGGAGGTAGAAGACCGCGCTCTTGCCGGGCGGCACGAGGAACCCCTCGCGCAGGAGGTCGTCGCTATCATCTGGGATGCCCTGGATGAGCACCGGGCGCCGCAGCAGCCGCACGCCGCTGTCGTCCATCATGCCGATGTCGGGCGTCTGGCCGGAACGGACGGCGTTGAACGCGTTCGGCGTCATCCCGCAGTTGTCGATGGTCTGGTTCGTGATCTCGCCGAGCCGGACCTTGACCTCCTCCTGGCGGTCGCCGTCGTTGAGGACGGTGATGCGGTAGATGGCCCACTCGCCGAACTCCACGTCGAGCCGCTGCTGCTGCACGTTGGCGAGGCTGTCGGATTGCGACCAGTCCTTCGTGTAGGGCGTGTCGAGCTCCGTGTTGTCGCCGGACGTGCACGCACCCGTCGGCGGCGGCGGCATCGTGGGCGTGGGGCACACGTCGGGGTCGTCCTTGCCGTAGCGGAGCGTGCGCGACGCGAAGGTCTGGCTCTGCGGGTCGTCGGGGTTGCCGAGGCCATCGGTCAGGATGAAGACCTTGATGCTGGTCCGCAGGTCGAGCTCGGCCGTCGCCGTCGCGCGCTCGCTCTTCTGCGGGTCGCCCTGGCTCTTGGCCTCGACCACCACCGTGCGGGCGCGTGTGTTGTTGAAGCTGCTCTCGAGGAGCACGCGCGCGAAGGCCACATCGCCGGGCTGGATGCTCGTCACGAGGCGGCGCGTGGCGTTGGTGTCCTTGCAGCCGATGACCTGGTCGCCGAGGCGGATGGTGCCGTTCCAGCTGTCGTCGATGCGCCTTCCCGTGACGGGATCGATGTCGGGGTTGGGACCGTCGAAGCAGAAGGCCTCGAAGCTGTCGAGGCTCGTGCCGCGGTTCCAGATGGTGTAGTTGAACTGCGTGAGCTGGCCGCGGCGCGCCTGCTTGGTCGCGTGGTCGGGGAACAGCGTGAGGCCTACGCCGCGCTGGAGCGTGCTGCTGACCTGGGCGGTGAGGTCCTTCTCGCCGAATTGGTCGGGCGAGCTGTCGCTCGTCACGCGGACGCGCACGGTGAGCGACTGGCCCGGCGGCGTGCTGGCGGGCGGCGTGACCGTCACCTTGAGCAGCGTCGAGTTGCCGCCCTCGAGGATGACCTTGTTGGCCCCGGCGACCGCGGGGCCGCCGAAGACGACGCTCCAGCCGATGGAGCCAGGTGTCAGGACCGTGGAGGAAAGGGTGTAATTGTCGACCTTGCCGGCCAAGTTGGTCATGTTGAGCAGGAAGGTCGTGCTCTCGGTGCCGTTGCACTGGCCGCTGGCCGCGCCCGTGCAGACGACGTGCGTGAACTCCTCGCGCGTGTCGCCGATGCGCAGACCGTCGAGGCGCACGCCGAAGCCGCCGACGGTGAACTTGAAGCCCTCGGGCAAGCGCGTCTCGAACGTATTGCCGCGGACGCTCCCGGTGACCTCGAGGCGGAATTCGCCGCCGTTGCCCCCGGTGATGCTCTGGATGATGCCCCTGGTGTAGTTCCACACGGGCGAGCTGCCCGGGACGACGGGGCGGTCCGGCGTCCGGAACACGCGCGCGCTCGGCGGGGTGTCACCGCTCGTGCGCGCCTGCTCGCCGCACGGCGTGTAATCGGTGTACTGCCCGTCGCAATTCTTGAACTCGTGCACCGTCTGGCTGTTCGCCGTCGAGTCGCTGAAGTTGCCGTGGTCCTGCAGGCTCACGAGCTGGCCGTTGGGCGCGCGGACGCGGAACTGCCACTTCGCGTCGGTCGTCTGCGGCGTGGAGCTGTTCGCTTGGGGGTCATCGTAGCCGCCGAAGGCGGTCTTGAACGCGAAGAAGCCCACCGCGCTCACGCGGTCGGCCTCGTTGAACAGCGGCACGGGGAAGATGTTGGTGACGTGCCTCTGCGCGTCCTCCGTCCACGCGGCGAACTGGAACGCGTCCGGGGAGCGCACGCTGAGGTGGGTCGGCGCGTTGGTGCTGTTGTAGTCGAAGTGCCACGTGCCCGCCGCCACATCCGGGCGTGCAACGGCGATGATGAACTGGAGCTTGCCGTTCTGAGGGACGGTCGCGAGATTCCCCGTGACCGGGACGTCGGCCTCGAAGGGCCAGATGGTGCCGCCCCCAATGCCCTGCTCGCTCGGCAGGAGGTTGGCGTCGGGGTGCTCGTCGACGGGGCAGAAGTCCTTGGCATAGTACCCGATCGTCTGGCCGTCCGTGCTCTCGCCCGTCTCGCCCGGCTGCAGGAGCCGCACCTCGAAGCTCATGGTCACGTGGCCGAGCTGAGGGGTAAGCCCGTTGCAGGAGGTGACGGGCGGGTTGAACGCCGCAAACACATTCGCCTGGAGGCCGTTGATCTTCATGGCGTGGGCGAGCTCGGGCTCTACGCGGATCCAGACGCGGTTCGCATCGGGGACATCCGCTGGCGCGGTCCCCGGTGGAATGGCGTCCGTCGAGACGGCGTTGCGGGACACGACGCTCTCGACCTGCTTGGTGGGCTTCGTGGTGTTTTGGTCGAGGTGGCAGCTGCGGTCACCTGGCACACCAGCCACGGGGTTCGGCGCGTTCGGGTCGCCGCCGCTGACGCACGGCGAGCCGGACGTGTGCGCGAACAGGTCGTGCGTCGCTTGCCAGTCCTGCCAGCCGACCTCGGGGGGCAGCACGCCCTGCAGCACATCGAGGGGCGCCTGCGCGTTGGCGGTGCCGAGGGGCCCCAGCTTGTCGAGGGGCAGGGCTGGCACCATCATGACCGCGACGATCGTCAGCGCAAGGACACGGGACCGGCTGGCACGCATGGAGCCCACCGCCGAGGTTGCCTCCAGGAGGAGGCGGCTCGGCGCCCGGTGACTCGGCCAAGCCTACTTAAGCATGTTGGATGGCAACGGAGCCCCTACGACGCGGGCCGGAAATGCATGCTTTCGCCGCGCTGATCGGCCAGCCTGGAAGGCGCGCCGAGGGTCAGCGCGCGCGCCCGCCAGCTACCGCTGTCGGCGGAACGCCGCGAAGGCCAAGGCCAGTCCAGCAAGCACGGCCAGCGGCTCGAAGCCCGGCACCGGCTTCGGCGGCGGCGGGGCGGGCACCTCCTCCTCGACGCTCGTAATCACCAGTTTGACGTCGCGGAGGGGGTGCAGCGGGTTGACGTTCACCACCTCCACCTGCAGCGCGAGCTTGTCGACCCTGGGCAAGGCCCCGCGCGGGGCGGCGATGGTCATGTGGAAGCTGCGCGACTGGTTGTGGTCGAGGAAGAACGCCGACGTGTCGAGCGCGACGGCCCAGCCGCCCAAGCCCGCGGTCGCATTGCCCACGCACGGGATGAACGGGTTGTCCTCGCGCACGCGCGCGAGGCAGTACGCGAGCCTGTATTCCTCGCGCAGGGTGCCGTTGTTCGTCACCACCACGGTGTACGCGACGCTCTTGCCGGGGTTCACGATCTTGCTCGGCGGCGAGACCTCGATGCTCGCGGTGAAGGTCGGGTTCACGACCATGCGCACCGTCACGTTGGACTGCACGCCCTCGCTGCGGGCCAAGATGTTGAACACGTTCTCCGTGCCGTTGGGCGCGTCCGGCGGCACCACGACGCTCAGCGTGTTGGTGGAGACATCGCCCGCGCCGAGCACGCTGCTGGTCTGGGAGAGCTGGGCTTCCCACGGCTCGCCGACGTTGGGGGTCTGCTGCAGGTCGTAGCCGACCTCGAGCCGCGCGTTGCCGCTGTTGCGCACCGCGAGGAGCACGTTCACCTGGTCCCCCTGCAGCACGATGCGGTCGCGGTCGCCTCCGTCGAGGAGCGCGATGCTCATGCGCGGCACCGCACCGAGGGTGACGTTGAGCGTTGCGCTCGACGTGGCGCCGCTGCGCGCGCCGCGGATCGGCACGTCGAGCCGGTACAAGCCAGCTTGCGCGCCGGGCTCGGGCACGAGCGTGAGGGTCACGGTCCCTTCCTGGCCCGGCAGCAGGCTGAGATTGCCGGGATCGAGGCCGACCTGGAAGCCGGCCGCCTGGACGGAGAGGTCGAACGTGTCCGCCGCGCTGCCGGTGTTGACGATCGTGAGCGGCACTTGCCGTGGCACGTCGGGCTGCAGCTGGATCGGCTCCGCCTCGGTCTTGCGCACCTCGAAGGCCCAGTGCAGCTTCCATCCGCGCACGTCGGGGCCGCTCGCCGCGACGATGCGCACGTCGCTGGCGCCGCCCTCGGCGATGCGCACGAGCGCGTTGGCGAAGTCCACCGTCCAGAGGGTCTGGTTGGCGCTGCGGTGGAACGCCTGCAAGACCGAGCCGCCCACCACGATGTAGTCGCCCTCTGACGTGGCGTCGAGGGAGCGCACGCTCGCGACGGGCGCGCTCCAGTCGAGCTGCGGGGTGCCCGCGCGGTACACGTAGCGGCTCACGCTGGCCGCGTCCGCGACCACGACGGCGCCGCCGTCGCGGCTGACCTTGAGCCCCACCACGGGCTGCTGCGAGTTGAGCTGGCTGCCCTCGCTCGCGGGCGCGTCTGCGATGTTGCCGAAGAGGAAGAAGTGGCCGCCCGCGGTGCCCACGGCGAACCACGTGCCATCGGCGTTGATGTCCGCCGCGACGCCCTCGGCCGGCAGCAAGCGCGCTTGGACGGGCGCGGCGCCGCCCGCGTTGCTCGCGTCGAAGAGCAGCGCGCAGCCGCGGGGCCCCTCGCTGGTCTGCACCAGGGTCGCCACGGCGAGCCAGCGGCCGTCGCGGCTGAGGTCCAGGGCATTGACGCTCCCGCCGCTGCCGGTGGTGTCGCCGCAGCGGTTCGCGGTGGTCTCCCACAACTGCGTGCCGGGCGCGTTCACGTCGCCCTGGCCCGCGAAGCGCGCGACGCGTCCGAGGCTCGTGGTGGTGTTGCGCGTCCCGACGGCGACGACGCGGCCGTCGTGGCTGACCGCCACCGCGGACACGGGCTCGGGCTTCGACTTGGTCCAGATGGGGTTCGTGTCGGGCAGCGCGTAGAAGAACACGTTCGTGCCGTTCAGCGTGTCGCCCGGGTACGCTCCACCCGCGACGGCGCTCTTGCCGTCGCCGCTGATCGCGACCGCGGCCTTGCCCTCGCCGAGCTTGGTGGTCTGGTCGTCGGCGTCGACGGTGAGGTTGCCGCTGTTGAAATCCACGAGCGCGAAGTCCGCGTCGGGCGTGGGGCTGCCCACGGGGCCCGGCGCCGGCCCGGCGAGGTCCGCGGTGCCCACGACGGCGTTGTTGCCGGCCTCGTCGAAGCCCAGCGCGAGCGCCGCGCCGGCCGGCGTGGACGCCGAGCCGAGGGCCACGCTCCACGGCTGCTGGAGGGGCGGGCTCGCGTCCGCTGGCCCCGGCCACGGCGCCAGCAGCAGCAGCGCCGCCAGCGCCCAGCGCCGCGACATTCAGGCCCCCCGGCGCCGCGCGGCGAGCGCGAGCAGCGCGATGGCTGCGAGGAGCAGGGGCTCGGGCGCGAGGGGGATGCCCTGCTTCTGCTTGGCGATCACCGTCGCCTGGACCAGGATCGAGTCCACTTGGCCGGTCGAGCCCGTCTTCTGCAGGCCTTCGCTGATGAGGTCCACGACGATCTTGACCGTCTCGCCGGGCTGCAGGCCGAGCTGCGCGAAGGCGCTGAGCCGCACCGTCTTGGCGGCGTTGGTGGTGCGCAGCTCGAAGCGCTCGTCGCTGAGCTGCAGCTTCCACCCGGGCGCGTTGGCGGGCTCGGTGTGGTTCTTGAGCACGAAGATGTCGCGCGTGTTGCCGCGGTTCTGCACGGTGTAGTTGACGTACAGGATCTGGCCCGCCTCGACGCGATATTCCT
>DASYRW010000003.1:0-9544 GCA_036003985.1 Thermoplasmatota archaeon | reverse complement strand
GGCGCGGACGGTGGCGGCCATGGGCTTGGCTGGCGGGCGGGCGCCCATGAAGAGTGGTACGTCCTGGTACGGGTACGCCTCCCGATGGCCCAAAGGACCCCGTGGCCGCTGGGCCGTCCGAGCTCCGCAGCTACGAGCGGGGCCGCAGCTCGCGGCGGAAGAAGTCGAGGATCGCCTCGAGGCTCGTGCCGGGGCCGAAGATCTCGCGGACGCCCTGCTTCTTCAGCTCGGCCGCGTCGTCGTCGGGGATGACGCCACCGCCCACGACGAGCACGTCCTCCGCGCCGCGCTGCTGCAGCAATTGCACGACGCGCGGGAACAGCGTCATGTGCGCGCCGCTGAGGATGCTCAGCGCGACGGCGTCCACGTCCTCCTGCACGGCCGCCTCGGCGATCTGCTCGGGCGTCTGCCTGAGCCCCGTGTAGATGACCTCGTAGCCCGCGTCGCGCAGCGCCCGCGCGATGACCTTCGCGCCGCGGTCGTGGCCGTCGAGACCGGGCTTGGCCACGAGGATGCGCGCTGGCGGCGGGGCCATGGCGGGGCCAACGCGGGCGCTGGCCATGAACGTTCCGCTGGCCGGTGCGGCAGAGGGCTCAGCGGGGCACGCCGGGGCTGTCGGCGTCCAAGCCCTCGGCCACCATCATGGTGCGAAGGTCCTGGGCCAGCTGCCAGAGCGCGTCGAAGTGCACGCTCTCCTGCGCGACGAAGTCGGTCGCGTCGCTCCAGATCGCCACGTCCTGCTCGGAGCTGAGGCGCGTGCTGGGGTCGTTGACCACCCACACCAGCAGCTCGCGTTCGTCCACCACGACGAAGCGCATGATGTGGTCGGAGTCGAGGTGGCGCAGCTGGATGTTGGGCACGCCGATCATCGACGAGAGCCGGCCGCGCGTCGCGGGCGTCGTCTGCAGGATGGCGTCCAGGGTCAGGCCCTCCCGCGCGCGCTCCACGGCCACGTCCCAGATGCCGGCCATGTCGGCCATGGTCAGCGCGCCGGGATGGGTGCTCACGGACTTGACCGAGGTGCGCGCGTCGCGCACCATGCGCTCGAGGATGCTGTAGATCTCGCGCCGCCCCTGCAGGACTTTGAAGGTGTTGCGCGCCTGGGCCTCGGTGGGCTCGCCGCGCAGGCTGGTCAGCGCGCCGGCGATCTCGCCCTGCGCGCGCTTGATGCTCTCGCTGCGCGCCTCGTGCGCCGCGAGGATGTCGTTGAACAGCTTCTCGGGCGGCGCCGCGACGAACTTGCTCGGCCTTCCGAGGGTCGCGGAGGCGAAGCCGCGCTGCACGAGGTTCTGCAGGGTGCGGTAGGCCTCGGTGCGGTGGAGCTTCAGCGCAGCCGCGATGTCGCTGGCTTTGCTGGGGCCCATCATGCTGAGGTGCACGTACACGGCCGCCTCGCCGTCATCCAGGCCGAGGACGGTGAGCCGGTCGATGATCTCCTGGACCTTCAAGCCGCACCTGCCACGCGGCTCACCTATGGACGAAGGGGGATTCAAACGCTTTGGTCGCACCGAGCCGACCGCGCGCGGGCGCGTCGTGCCGCAGGAGCAACGGGGGTGCGTGGCCGGTTCGACCACGCGCCCTGCACCGCTGGGTTTTAGGCTTCGGACCCCCTTGGCCAGGCCGGCGGCCGCCTTTGCAGACCATCCTCCTGGTGGATGACGAGATCGACATCCTCGACTCGCTCAAGCCTCTCCTCGAGGCCTCCATCGCGGACGTCCAGGTGCGCACCGCCGAGACCGGCGCGCAAGCCCTCGACGTGCTGCGGCGCGAGCGCGTGGACCTCATCCTCAGCGACTACAAGATGCCCGGCATGAATGGCCTCGACTTCCTCGAGGCGGCGAGCCGCGTCGCACCGGGCGTGCCGCGCATCCTCATCACGGCCTTCCCCGACCTCGAGATCGCCATCCGCGCGATCAACGAGGCCGGCATCGAGCACTTCGTGACGAAGCCCTTCAACAGCGACCAGGTGGTCGAGCAGGTGCGCGCCGCGCTGTTCAAGCGGCGCGTGGACGCGCTGTGGAAGGACAGCCTCGCGAAGAGCATCGAGCAGGCGCGCGGGCGCCCGGCCTCGCAGCCGTAGTTGCCCTGAGGTTTCGCCTACGTTTCGAGATCCGTCCGAGGGCCCGTGTCCGTGCGCGCGCACGGACACCCGTTCGCGGGCGCGGCCTGCACGCTCGCTTATCGCCGCGTGCGCCGCATCGAAGCTCCGATGGCCCCGACCCCCCCGGCCCGGACGCCCGCCCACCTCGTCCAGCGCGTCCTCGCGCGCTTCGAGCTCGCCTGCCCCAGCCTGCGCGACTACCAGGTGAACGTGCAGATCCTCGGGCGCGACGCGCACATCCTCGTGCTGCCCGCGGCCGCCAAGGCGCGGGGCTGCGTGGAGTTGGTGGTCACGGCGAAGGGCCGGCTGCGCACGTGCGTGTTCCCCGACAACATGCAGGCGCGCCAGGTCGCGGCCGTCGAGGACCTCGCGTGGGCGGTCTACGAGGCCCTGGCCGACACCGCGGCGCACGCGCGCCCCGCCCCGGCCCCCGGCGGCTTCTGACGCGGCGCGCGTCCTTCCGCGCGTTCCGCGGTCCTTCCGGCCCTCCGGGCGGGTCGGCCCGCTGCCCGGGGCTGGCCCTGCTTTCTGCCTTGGGCCGCAAGCTGGCCCGATGGCCACCGCGGAGCGGGTCCGGGTCCTGCACGTCGAGAACGATCCCTATGACGCCGCCCAGGTCGCCGCGGCGCTGCGCCGCGCGCCCTTCCCGTGCGAGGTGACCGTCGTGGACGGCCGCGCGAAGCTCGTCGCGGCGCTCGCCCAGGGCGCCTGGGACATCGCGCTGCTCGACTACGCGATGCCGTTCCTCAACGTGGCCGAGGCGATCGCGATCCTGCGCGCGCATGCGCCGGGGCTGCCCTACGTGATCGTGTCAGGCAAGCTGCCCTTCGTGCTCGACAACCCCGACACGGCGAGCCTCGCCGACCCCGTGTGGCAGGCGCTGAAGCTGGGGCGCGTGGACTACGTGTCCAAGTACAACCTCACGCGGCTCGGGGCCGTGCTCGAGGCGAACCTGCGCGGCGCTAGAACACCGCCGGCTCCCGGTACTCGCCGTGCACCTTGACCATCGCCGCGCGGATCTCGCCCACGGTGGCGTAGGCGCGCACCGCGTCGAGGATGGCGGGCATCCAGTTGTCGGGGCGTTCGCAGGCGCGCGTGAGCTCCTCCAGGGCCGCTTCGACCTGGCGCGCGTCGCGCGCGCGCCTCTGCGCGTCGAGGCGCGCGATCTGCTTGGCCTCGAGCTCGGGCGCGACCTTCAGCAGCTGGGGCTGACCCCGCTCCTCGGTCTCGGCGAACTGGTTGACCCCCACGACGACGCGCTCGCCGCGGTCCACCTCGCGCTGGAACTGGTAGCTCGCCTGGGCGATCTCGCGCTGGAAGAAGCCGCTCTCGATGCCCGCGATGACGCCGCCCGCGGCGTCGATGCGGTCGAAGTACTTGCGCGCCTCGTCCTCCATCCTGTCGGTGAGCCACTCGACGTAGTAGGAGCCGCCCAGCGGGTCGGCGACGTTCGCCACGCCGCTCTCGTGGGCCAGGATCTGCTGGGTGCGGAGCGCGATGCGCACGGCCTTCTCCGTGGGGAGCGCGAGGGCCTCGTCGAAGGAGTTGGTGTGCAGGCTCTGCGTCCCGCCCAGGACGGCAGCGAGGGCCTGGACCGTGGTGCGCACGATGTTGATCTCGGGCTGCTGGGCCGTGCAGCTGCACCCTGCCGTCTGGGTGTGGAAGCGCAGCAGCCAGCTCCTCGGCTCCTTGGCCCCGGCCTCATTCCGCATGAAGTCCGCCCAGAGGCGCCGCGCGGCCCGGAACTTCGCGACCTCCTCGAAGAGGTCGTTGTGGCTGTTGAAGAAGAACGACAAGCGGGGAGCGAACTCGTCCACGTCGAGGCCGCGCTGCTGGCCCCACTTGACGTACTCCATGCCGTTGCGCAGCGTGAAGGCCAGCTCCTGGATGGCCGTGGAGCCGGCCTCGCGGATGTGGTAGCCTGAGATGCTGACCGTGTTCCAGCGCGGCACGTGCTTCGTCCCGAACTCGAAGATGTCGATGATCAGCTTCATGCTCGGCTCGGGCGGGAAGATGAACATCTTCTGCGCCATGTATTCCTTCAGGATGTCGTTCTGGATCGTGCCGCCGACCTTCGCCCAGGGTGTGCCGTGCTTCTCCGCGGCGGCGAGGTACATGGCCCAGATCATCGCGGCGGGGCCGTTGATCGTCATGCTGGTCGTGACCTGGTCGAGCGGGATGCCTTGGAGGAGCGTCTCCATGTCCGCGAGGCTCGAGCACGCGACCCCCGTCTTGCCGACCTCGCCCCGGCTCATGGGATGGTCGGCGTCGAAGCCGTGGAGCGTCGGGAAGTCGAAGGCCACACTGAGCCCTGTCTGGCCGTGCTTGAGCAGGTAGTGGAAGCGCGCGTTGGTCTCCTCAGGCCCGCCGAAGCCCGCGAACTGCCGCATCGTCCAGAGCCGGCCGCGGTACATGGTGGGGTAGATGCCGCGCGTGAAGGGGTATTCGCCGGGCAGTCCGAGCTTCGCCGCGGCGTCGAAGCCCGCGATGTCGGCCGGCGTGTACAGGGCCTTGACCTCGGTCTCGCTGTAGTTCGTGAACTTCGCGAGCCGCTCGGGGCTCTTGGCCTTGAAGGGCGCGAGGACCTCGCGCTCCCAGCGCTGCTGCGCGCTGCGGATCGCCGCGAGCGCGGCGGGGTCCCACAGCGGCCGGGGGTCGAGGGCCTTGGGGGGCTGCTTCGGCGCGGGCCGGGCGGCCATGGGCGAAGGTACGCGAAGGATTGCGATAACCTTTGCGTGGGCTCATCGGTTCGGCGCGTCCTCGCCGCACAGCGCACCCGCGCACGGGGAGTGCCCGAGGATCTTGACCTTCGCGTTGCCCTCGCTGTCCCTGGTGAGCTGGAAGCCCACCCACGCCGCGTTGTTGGCGAGGTCGTTCTCCACGAAGCTGGCCTCGTGGTTCGCGGTGCTGAGGAGGTAATAGGCCCCGGCTGGCGCGCCCGTGAGGTCGAGCTCCTGGCCTGGCGTGGCTTGGTGGTACTGGTCGGCCCAGCCGGCCTGGATGCCCTGGTACGCGCCGTTGCACTCGAAGTAGATGCGGTCCTTCGTCTTGCTGGGGCCCTCGAGCTTGTACCAGTCGATGAGGCAGAAGGTGGTCTTGAGCGACTGGGCCGCGCCGCGGTCGTTCACCACGACGTCGCCGAAGGCGCCGCCGGTGCCGTCGTCGAGCGCCGCGCGCACCTCGAACAGCGCGACGCCGTGGATGTGCCAATGGTTGTGCGCCGGGTGGAACTCGAACTGGCTCACGACCTGCTCGCTCACGACGTGGCGGTCCGCGTCGAGCAGCTCCTGGATCGCGAGCTGCGCCTGGCTCGGGTCGGCGAGCGGGAACTCGGGCCGCAGACGCCAGTCTCCTGGGCCGGTGTTGGCGATGCCGTTGCTGAAGCGCAGGATCTCGCGCTGGTGCTCGTTGACCAGGTTGAGATGCTGCGGCACCACCGTGCGCAGGTCGGGCAGCAGCGGCGCGCCCGCCATGGCCGGGAGGGGCGCGAGCAGGGCGAGGGCGAGCAGCGCGGGCAGGGCGCGGCGCATGCGCGGCCATGCCGCGAGCATGGCTTAAGCGCTTTCCGGCAAGCGTCGGCGCGTCCCGGCCAGGTCGCGCTCCAGCGCGCGCGCCTCGGTCGCGCTCAGCCCGAGCTGGTCCTGCAGGCGCGCGAGGATGTCGCGCTCCTTGTCGGTGACGACGCCGTCCTGGAGAGCGCCCTCCAAGGCCGCGCGGTAGATCTCACGCTTGCGCACGAGGCGGTACTCGGCCGTGTCGCGCACGTGCGGCATGGCCGTGGACGCGACCCGCTCCGCCGCGCGCTGCAGCGGGGCGAGGGCGAACACGAGCAAGCCCGCCGCGGCGAGGCCCACGATGGGCCCCAGCGTTTCCGAGAACGCGGCCTGCGCGCCCTCGCTCACCACGAAGAACACGCCGATGAACGCGGCGGCGACCGTGCTCTGCTTCACGGTCCACCGGAGCCGCAGGTCGATGTCGAACATCTGCGTCCGCAGGATGCCGTAGGCGAGCAGCAGCTGCGAGGCGAGGAACACCACGGGGACGGACAGGACCTCCAGCTCGAACAGCCACGGTGGCCCCCCGAGCGCGCCGTTGCTGAGGACGGTGAGGGCGAGGTGGAGCGTGAGGCCCACGGTGTAGACGTCGCGCGACCCGACCGCCAGCAGGTACGCGCGCGCGGCGGGCCGCCGCGGAGAATCGCGCGGCGTGCGGCGCCACGCGGAGAACGCCACGCAGAACGCGTAGGTCCACACGAACACGTACAAACCGTTCATGAGGCCGATCCACGGCCGCGGCACGAACGTGTACCGCGCGTAGCTCGCGGGTCCGTAGGTGGCGAACTCCGTCGGGAACAGCACCACCAGCGCCGCGCACGCGACGGCGCCCGCCGCGAGGACCCGCGCCGCGCGGGGGCTCCGGAACGGCGCGGCGAGCGGTGTCTCGAGCGTGCCCAGGAACGCGAGGTACGCCCACCCGAGGCAGACGAGCAGCGCGCCCCACAGCGCGGTCACCGCGAACGCGGTCGCCTCGTCCTGCGCCATGAACAGGAGCCCGAACTCGGCCAGCTCCCAGCTGCCCTCGAGCGCGAACAGCACGGCCAGCCGCCGGTTCTGCGAGCGCCGGGGGCGCGCGAGGTACACGAGCGAGCCGATCGACCACGCCGTCAGGCACGGCAGGATGCCCAGCAGCGCGTAGGGATTCCACGCCCACGGCATCTAAGGCGCCGCCTCCCCGTCCTGCAGCCCCCCGGATCGCGCTGGTCCCCCGCCCGCCATGCCCTCGCCGGCCTGATGCGCCCGGCTGCCCAAAAAGGATTCCTCCGCGCGTTGGGCGCGCGCCTCAGGGCGCCTTCGCCGGCTCCTCGGGCGGCGCCAGCCCCGCGACCTTGCGCACGTAGTCGAGCCCGAGGAACACCACCACGGGCGTCACGAACCGCGCGAGCTCGTAGCCCTTCTTGGTGAGCTTGTAGTCCACGCGCAGCGGCTTGCCCTCGTGGACCCGGCGCGTGAGGTAGCCCATCTGCTCCAGCTCGCTGAGCTTGTTGCTCAACGTGCGCGACGAGATGCCCGCGAGCAGGCGCTTCATCTCGCCGAACCGCAGCGAGCGGCGGATCGCCAAGAGGTAGACGATCTCGAGGGTCCACTTCTGGAAGATGTCGCGGGTGCGGTCCACCGTGCTCCGCAGGTGGCGCGCCAGGACTTCCGGCGGAAGCTGTCCGAGGTACTCGCCGATCTGGATCGCGAAGGCACCGTTCGCGCCCGCGACCTTCTCGTACTCGGCGTCGAACCACGCGCGCGGCTCGGCCCTCGGAGGCATGGTGCAGAAAGGACACCAGGCAACATAAGGGAAACGGCTACGCCGCAGCTTCCAGGGCCTTGAGCTCGGCGCGCAGCTGGCGCTCGTGCTCCTCCACGGTCTTGAGCTCGTCGATGAGCGCATGGCGCTCCGCCTCGAGCTTCGCCTTCTTGTCCGCGTACTTGGCCGCGTCGAGGCCGCCCTTGCGCTTCTGGGTTTCCAGGTCCTCGATCTTGCCGCGGATGCGCGCCTGCAGGCCGTGCAGCTTCTTCGCGCGCCGCTCGACCCGCTGCAGCTTGCCCCGCATCAGCGCGACCTTGAGAGCCAACCGGTCACCACGGCCAAAGCAGGGCGCCGCAGCATGAAGCTTCCCGCGCCGCGCCGCTCAGGAGGTCGCCCGCGGGCCCGTGAGGGAGGCCCAGAGCGCCTTCCACCACCCGACGCACGGCCAGTCGAAGTGCTTCTTGGCCAGCCCGGCCGCGTAGATGATCTGCAGCCCGTCGGGGGCGAACCATACGGCCACCTCGAGCTCCTTGCGGCCGGTGTCCTGCACCTTCGCCTTCAAGGCCTCGCGCGCGCGGGCCTGGAACTGGCTGTTGAGGTCGATGGCGATCCGCGCCAGCTCGGGCCAGTAGTTGGGGTCGCCAGGCGCGCCCACGTGGAAGAGCGAGAACGCGGGCCCCGCAGCGCCGACGGGCGCGTGCTGCACGTTCGTCTGGTAGGCGGTGCCCATGCCGCAGACCCCGAAGGTGTCGGCCTGGTTCGGTGGCTTGTAGAAGGCGTACGTGTCGGTCGGCAAGGAGCCCCCCTCGGCGGGCCGCGAAACGGGTGGCGGGGCTTAAGGCTCGCGCACCCATGAGGCTGCCTCCACCCAAGGTTTATGGCGCGCGGCCTGGATGGGCCGGCGTGGCGCTGACCCTGCTCCCCGAGCGCGTGCCGATCGTGCTCGCGGGCCTGGCGCTGCTCGCGGTCGCGGCGTGGCTCCTCGCGCTCGACCCGCGCCGGCGGCTGCACCGCGCGTTCGCGCTGCTGCTGGTGGCGCGCGCGATGGTGGCGCTGCTGCTGGCCTTCTCGTTCACCGTCGACGACTACGCAGGCCGGCTGCGGGTCTACTTCCTGCTCGCGCTCCCCTTCGCAGCCCTGTACTTCGGGTGGGTGTACCGCGAGACCCTCGCGGGCCGCGCGCGGAGCCGGTGGGTGCCGCTCGCGCTGCTGGCCTGCGCGGGCGCCGTCGAGGTCGCGTACCTTCTCGACCACGGCCTGTTCTACGCGACCGCGAGCCTCGGCGGCGCGACGGTCTTCGCGCCCGGCCCCTTGGCCCTGGCGATCCCGCTGAAGTCGGTGGCCTTCGCGGGCGTGGCCTGCCTGTTCTGGCGCGCGGGCAGGGCGGCGGTGGGCCGCACGCCGCGCGACGCGCTGTTCCTCGCGGCCCTGGGCTTCGCCCTGGAGCCTGCCTTCGAGGCGACGAACGCCGTGGTGCTGATGGCGGCGGGCCCTGCCCTCGGCGCGGTCGTCCGGCCCCCGCTGCCGATCTTCCCGGCCCTCGACCTGGTGGCGCTCGCCGCCTTCGCGCTGGTCGTGGCCCTCGCGGCGGGCTGGAGCCGCGCGCTCCGCGGCCCCGCCCACGACGCGGCCCAGGCGCGGCGGGCCCTCGTGGCCCTCGGCGCCGCGGCCGCGTCGGGCGTGGTCATGGTGGCGGTGCTCGTCGCGGAGGTGCAGGGCATGGTGACGTTCTTCCTCCCGCTCAACTACGCGGTGGGCGCCGTGTGGACCCTCGCCGCGCCGGCCCTGGTCGGCTACGCGCTGGCGCGCCACCGGCTGTTCGGCGTGGAGACGCAGCTGCGGTGGACCGTCAAGCAGAGCACCCTCACGGCCGTGTTCGTCGGCGTGTTCTTCGTCGTGAGCGAGGGCGCGGAGGCGGTCGTGTCGGACCGCTGGGGGCCCGTGGTCGGCATCGCCGCGGCGGGCGTGCTGCTGTGGGCCCTCGCGCCGCTGCAGCGCGCGGCCGAGCGCTTCGCCGCGCGCGCCGTGCCCGCCTCGCCCACCCCCGGCCAGCTCAGCGCGGGCGAGCGGGCCGCGCTGTACCGCGACGAGGCGCGCCTCGCGGCCGACGACGGCCGCATCGGGCCGCGCGCACGCGAGCTGCTC
>DASYRW010000002.1:0-24027 GCA_036003985.1 Thermoplasmatota archaeon | reverse complement strand
CGGACTTCCTCGACCAATTGCAGGTCGCACCCATGGCCGAGCAGGACGTGGTCGAAAACCAGGTGCCGCTGGAGGCCGACCCGGACTTCGCCGCACGCTTCGATAAGACCCTTGCCGGCGCGACGTCGAAATTGACTGCGTACACGTCCGGGGGCGAGGCCCTCGTGGCCGAATGTGTTCGGGAGACGCTTGGTCTCTCCGCAAAGCAGCTGCCCGACGACGAGGCGATCGCGACGGTGCTCGACCCCGCGCGCAATCCGCACTTGCTCGACACGCTCAACACCTGGACCCACAGCCCGCTGATGCGCTCGCTCAACCACGTCACGTACACGTTCCGCAAGAAGCTCAGCCACACGGCCGATTCCCAGGACCAACGGCACCGCATGGTTCCAGCATCGCGCCCGCTGCTCACGCGCACGCACACGCGCGCGCCGGACTACCTCACGCCCGACCTGATCCGCGAGGTGCCCGAGGCCCTCGCACTCTACGATCGCACCATGGCCGCGCTGTGGGACGCGAAGAACCAACTGCTCGCGATGGGCGCGCGCGCGGAGCTCGCGCTGTACGTGCTGCCGAACGCGGCGGCGGTGCGGTTCACGTCCACGGGGTCGCTGCTCCACCAGCTGCACAAGTGGCGCATGCGCACCTGCTTCAACGCGCAGCGCGAGATCTACGAGGCGAGCATGGAGGAGCTGGCCCAAGTCCGGGAAGTGCACCCGCGCCTCGCGCAGCACATCGGGCCGCCCTGCCTGTGGCGCGAGGGGCTCGTCGCCAACGACGCGCTCAAGGGTCCTTGTCCAGAGCCCGTGTGGTGCGGCGTGCAGGTGTGGCGGAACTTCCCGAAGGTGAAGCGCGTCGTCTAGACGCACACCGTGATGGTGACCTGGTTCAGGGTCGCCGAGGCGCAGCCCACGAGCGTGCCGGTGCCGGGATCGACGGTGGTGCAGTCCACATCCGGCGGCGCGCACACGGTGATGCTGACCGCCTCGGCGGGCGCGGCGGCGACGAAGGCGAAGGTGACCAGCAGGCTGGCGGCGACGAGCTGCGGGAGCATGGGCCCGCATCGGCACCCAGGCCTTGAAGCTCCTCTGGGAAGCCTTCGCTAGTGCACATGGGCGGGCGCGACGCCGCGGTAGCTGGGCGCCCACACCATGTAGTCCGCGCTCGTGCGGTGCGCGCCGGGCTCGGGCGCGGGAAGCTGGGCGTACTCGAAGTCCTCGTACACGAGCATCGTGTTCATGCCGCCAGGGAACGCGCCGTCGGTGGTGGCGTAGGCCCCCGCGCCCCAGCCGCCGCCGTGGTCGTGCAGGTCCCAGATGCCGGGGTTGTCGCCCTTCACGTACACATCGTACCGCTCGCCCGGCCCCAGGACGATGGTGTCGGCGTAGTACGGGCTCGCCAGCCGATAGCCGTCCTTGTGGGTGACGAGGCCGTGGTGGCCGTGGAGGTGCATCGTGTGCAGCAGCTGGCCCGCGTTGATGAGCCGGATGCGCACCGTCTCGCCGGTCCGGATCTTCACCGGCTCCGTGTCGGGGAACACCTTCCCGTTGATCATGAACGTGTCGTAGTGCGGGAAGTAGCGGACGCTCGACTCCGGGTAGTAGTCGCGCGGCCCCACGCTGCCCGCGAGATAGCTGCCGGTGGCGCGGCCGAGGCCCACCCCGGCCGCGTCGGTGCCCGCGATGGCAATGTGCTCGGCGTAGCCCGGCAGCTCCGCGGGGTTCGCGGGCGCGCCGCCCGCCACAGGGAGGACGCCGCTCGGGTCGCCCCGGGAGATGCCGAAGCCCGCGCCCAGCGCGTTCAGGCCCGCCACGTCCTGCTCGTGGAGGAACAGCGTGTATTCGCGGGTGAAGGGCGGGTCCGGGCTCGGGTCGCGCGGCTCCACGATGAAGGCGCCGAACATGCCGAGGTCGATGTGCACCGGCGCGTCGACGTGGCAATGGTACCAGTAGGTGCCCGTCTCGCGCGCCACGAACTCGTACACGTAGTTGCCATCGCCAAGGGTCTGGGTCATGTAGGGCACGCCGTCCATGGCCCACGGCACGCTCACGCCGTGCCAATGCAACGTGTGGTGCGCCCCGTGCAGCGTCACGCGCACGGTGTCACCCTCCGTGACACGGATCTCGGGGCCCGGCACCCTCAGCGGGTCGGCGGGGTCCGCCACGAAGCCGAGCGCGAAGAACGGCTTGCCCTTCACGGGCTCCAGCGTGCCCGCCGCGACGTAGAGGTCGAAGGCCCGCAGTTGGCCCTGGCCATGCGCCGCGGTGGGCTGCTCCGCGGCTGGCGCCGGCTGCCCGAGGCATCCGCCGAGGGCCGGCAGCACGAGGGCGATCAGCGCGAGGCTGGCGGGGACGGTGGGTCGAGGCTCCAAGCTCTCCCTCGCTGCTGCGACGGGAAGCACGGGCCTTGGCCTTTGTCTTCGAACGTGCTCAGCGCGTGCCCAGCACAGGATCCCACGAGGTGCTTGCGGACGTGTCCGTCGGCATGACGTGGCCCTCATGGCCGGCATGGCTCGCCGGCGCAGGCTGCCCACCGGCGGGCGCGACGCCCTTGTAGCTGCTCGCGAAGACCATGTAGTCGCCGCTCGTCCAGCGCGCGCCAGGCTCGGGCTCGGGCAGCTGCGCGTACGCGAAGTCCTCGTAGACGAGCATCGTGTTCATGCCGCCCGGGAAGGCGTAGTCGTTGTTCGTGTACCCGCCCACGTTCCATGCGCCGCCGTGGTCGTGGAAGTCCCAGATGCCCGGGTTGTCGCCCTCGACGTAGATGTCGTAGCGCTCCGCCGGGCCGACGAGGATCGTGTCCGCGTAGTACGGCGCGGGCAGCTTGTAGCCGTCCTTGTGCGTCACCAGGAAATGCGTGCCGTGCAGGTGCATGCTGTGCACGAGCTGGCCAGCGTTGATCAGCCGGACGCGGATCGTCTCGCCGCTCTTGATCAGCAGCGGCTCCGTGTCGGGGAAGCTCTTGCCGTTGATCATGAACGTGTCGTACTGCGGACGGTAGCGGATGCTGGGGAAGGGATAGTAGTCGCGCGGGCCCTGCCAGCCGAGGGCGTCGGCCACCGCCGGCGCCCCGGGCGTGCCGACCCCGGGAGCCACGGTCGCGCCCGTGCCGACCACCAAGGCGGCGATGTCGTAGGTGGTGCGCGCGGAGTTCACGGCTGCGGCGGCGGCGTCGAAGGGGTTGGGCGGGTAGTTGCCGAACTCGTCGGGGGTGCCGCCGAACACCGCCGCGTTCAGGGGCGCGAACATCGTGCTGTCGACCTCGCTGAGCATCATGGTGTACTCGCGGTCGAAGGGCATGTCTTGGGCAGGGTTCGCAGGCTCGATGATCAGGGGCCCGAAGAGGCCGAAGTCCACGTGGCTCGGCGCGTCGACGTGGCAGTGGTACCAGTAGGTGCCGCTCTCGCGCGCGGTCCATTCGTACACGTACGTGGAGTCGCCGGGCACGATGGTCTGCGTCATGAACGGCACGCCGTCCATCGCCCAAGGCAGCTTGATGCCGTGCCAGTGGATGGTGTGGCCGAAGCCCGTGGAATGCAGCGAGACCCGGAGGGTGTCGCCCTCGCGGATGCGGATCTCGGGTCCGGGCACCGTGAAGGGGCCGTCGGGGCTGAGGGAGAAGCCGAAGCCTGTGATGACCTTGCCCTCGCGAGGCGCGAGCTGGGCGGCCTCGCTCACGTACAGGTCGAACTCGCGCAGCTGGCCGGTCGTGGCCGTCGCGTCGAGCGGCGCGGCGGGACCGGGCCCGATGCAGCCGGCGAGCGCGGGCAGCGCGACGAGCGCGGCCGTCATCCATGCCAATGCGGGAATCCTCGGAAGCTCCAAGCTCTCGCCCCGGCGCCAGGAAGCGTGCGGCCCCTTAAAGGTTCCCAGCCTCGCGGCTCAGCGCCTCGTTCTGGCCGATCCTGCGACGGCGGGCCGGTCCCGAGCCGAACCACCCCGGCCCGGTCTGCGAGCAGTCGGCAACCAGAGCCCTTATGGCTCCCCTCGCGTTGGACCGGCCTCGGAGGCTCGCCCAAATGCGCGTCGCTGTGCTCCTGCTCGCCGTGAGTGCCCTGTTCGCCGGGTGCATCAACCAGGCCCAACCGCAACCCTTGCCGACCGACGCGCCGGCCGCGACGCCGGTCGCCGCGCCCGAGCCTGTGACGGCGACGTGGAACGGCCGCGTGTTGCTCTCGCCGCTGGGCATGCTGGCGCACAACCGCGACACGGAGCCGCTCGTCGCGCCGATCCAGGCCGAGGGGTTCGTGTTCGAGATCACCGAGGTGCCGCAGTCGATGATGGTCGAGCTGCACTGGCCCGGCCCCGGCACAGCCCTCATCATGGTCAGCACGCCCCACGTCGAGGGCAAGGGCTTCGAGTACTTCACCGAGATGAGCAGCGAGGCGCACCAGTGCCTCATGATCCCGCCCGCGGAGCTGGAGCCCGGCCTGTGGCAAGTCATGGTGCACACCGACGGCAGCGCGCTCGCCGCCTTCGACTTCGACGTGACGACCGTCGGCGGTGTCGCCGCGATCCTGCAAGGCGAGCCGCACAGCAGCGCCGAGGCCGCCGAGACGCAGGAGCGCGACGAGCTGCCCTGCCCTGAGATGGAGCACAGCCACGCCTAGCGGGCCCGCGGCGCTTCCGCGAGCTTGCGGCGCGCGTCGAAGTCCACGAGCACGCGGCGCGCCAGCTCGCGCGGATCGGTGGGCTGCACCGTGCCCCCCAGCTCGGCGGCGATCTTCTGCGCGGCTTGGACGTACATCTCGTCCTCGGGCTCCAGCAGCAGCACCGCGAAGCCGACGTCCGGGATGGCGCGGAGCTTGCGCGCCTCGTCGAGGGCGTAGGCCAAGCACTTGTCGGGATAGCTGGCGATGTCCTCGCCATTGGGCAGCGTGAGCGCCTCGGGCAGGCCGTCGGTGATGAGGTACACGAGCTTGCGATCCGCGCGGCTGCGCTGGAGCAGCGCGCGCGCCAGCGCGAGCGCACCGCCGGTGTTGGTGAAGCCCTTCGGCTTGGCCACCCACGCTTCGAGGATGTCCGCGCGGCGGACGCTGGTCTCCATCAACACCAAGTCGACGCGGTTCGCCTTGTTGTCGCGCTTCGCGGCCTGGTAGAGCGCGAGGGCGGCGCGCTTCGCGGCCTCGAGCCGCTGGTTCTCCTCCATGCTGCCGGAGGTGTCGAAGATGAGCACGACGTGCGTCGTCGACGTTCGCATCTCGCGGTACACGAGCACATCGTCGTCGTAGATGTGCCGCTGCCGGGGATGGCGCAGCCGCGCCTGCACGGTGCTGCCCACCAGGTCCGCGTGGCTCAGCTCATCCACGCTGAGCAGCGGCTCCTTCCGGAACACGCCCTCGCCCTCGACGTAGCTGCCATAGCTGGCCCGGTGGTGCGCGCTCAGCGCCTTCATCTCCGCCTCGAAGACGAGCTCGCTGAAGCGGTCCACGAGGCGCTGCGTCATGTCCGAGGAGCCCTCGCGCAGGTAGCCCGTCAGCTCGAGCTCGTCGCGCACCTCCTTCGCCATGCGCTGCAGCGGCTCACGTTCCGCCTTCTCGCGCAGCTTGCGCAGGGCCTCGTCGCGCTCGCGCTCCAGGCGCGCCAGCTCCTCGCGCTCGTGCTCGCGCGCGCGCTCTTCCTCTTGGGCAAGGTCGGCGAGGCGCTGCGACATCGCTTGCTCCTGCGCGTGCAGCTCGGCATCGCGCCGGTCGAGCTCGCGCTGCAGTTCCTCCTCCATGAGCTTCGCGGCGAGGGTCTCGTAATCCTCGCGGCCGAGCATCGCTTGCCAGAGCTGCTTGAGCCGCTCGCGCGCGCTCATGCCCTGCAGGCGCGACCGCACGCGCTGGCGCATCGCGTCGCTGTACAGCGCGCCGCTGAGGTTGCCGAGGTCGAGGCCGAGCCGGCCGGCGGCGGGGAACGCGGCGAGCAGCGGCTTGCGCTTGTGCTTTGCTTCCTTGCGTAGGCCAAGGAGTCGCAGCAGGGCGAACCACGCGCGCTGCAGGGCGCGGAGGAAGCGCCGCCACACCGAGGGCCGCGGGGGCGGAGCATTCAGCGCCAGCTGCACCAGCTCGCTCCGCTGCAGCACCTCCACCAGCCGCGCGTCGCGCGTGAGGCGGAAGTCCTGCAACTGATGCGCGACCTCGTCGCGCGTGCCGTGGAGCGCGCGCTCGCGCTCGGCCAGCTCCGCCTCGATCCTGGCCTTGTGCGTGGAGAATTGCTCCTCGAGGGCTTGCTTCAGGCGTGCGGCGCGGGCCATCAGCTCCGCCCGCCAGGCCGCGACCTTGGCCGCGATGAGGCTGTCCTCCTTCGATCGCGCCGCGATGAACTCGTCCAGCGCGCCCGGCCCCTTCATGGCCAGCAGCTCGATCAGCTCGCGCTTCTCCTCGGCGCTGAGGTGGAAGCGCCCTTGCCAGTGACCGCAGTCGGGGAGCTCCCACTTCATTCCTGCGCCTCGAAGGTGCCGAACGCCTCCAAGAGCTGGAACACGGCCAGGGCGGCCGCGCCGTCGGCGCCGTGGGCGCGCTCGCGCAGCTTCACGAACTCCGCGAAGCGGCCCGTCCGCTCGCCGGCGAAGGCGCCGCGCTTGAGGCCCTCGCGGGCTTCCTGGACGAACTTGCGGCCCTCGTGCTTGTCGTCCTTGAGCACCTGCGCGCTGAACCTGCACCAGTAGTCCCAGCCCGCGCGCTTGCCGGCCTCGCGCCAGCGCTTGTCCACGAAGCGCTCGACCACGTCGCGGTTCTGCTGGTAGCTGTCGCCGCCCCGCGCGCGGATGCGGCCGGCCATGGCGTCCAGCGCGCCGCGGCGCCAGTCCTCGGCTTCCGCGACCTGCGCGCCGCGCAGCAGCGCGTAGGCTTCGGTGCGCGCCAAGACATCCAGCATCGTCCTGTTGGAGCCGACCTCGAGCAACTCGTTGGTGCCCTCGGCGGTCTTGCGCCAATCCTCGATCAGGTTCACGGTGGACTCGCGGAGCACTTCGGAGAGCAGCGCGTGCCGCTGGCCCTGGAGCCCGAGGTCCACGATGGCGCGGTTCTTCTCGTGGTTCTCGTTGAAGCCCACGAAGAGCTTGCTGAGCCGGTCGTTCAGCGGCTCGTTGATGTTGTCGAGGTCCTCGAGGTTGCTCGTGCACACGGCCAAGAAGCTGGCGGGGAACGTCTCGCGGCTCTTCGCGGGCGTGACGATGCTCTCCTGCAAGGCTTGCAGCAGCACGTTCTGCGTGCCCCTCGGCAGCTTGCCGATCTCGTCGATGAGCAGCACGCCGCGGTTCGCCTGCATCACCTTGCCCGGCTCCAGCACCAGCGGCGAGTTCGGGTCGCCCACCTGCTCCAGCTTGGCCAGGTTGATCGCGCCCGTGAGGTTGTCGGGGAACACCTCGGGCGAGCCCTGCAGGCGCGCGAAGCCGTGGCCCTCGCGCAGGCGCAGCTTGCGGATGGGGACCTTGGATGCCTCGACGCCTTTCGTGTCGAACTCGCCGAGCTGCTTCATGCTCACGCCGCCGTAGCGCGTCTTGCAATAGGGGCACGGCGGCACCTCCTCCGCGGCCTTCGCGTCCACCAGGCTCAGAGGGTCGTCCTGCACGGGGCAGTCCTCGACGGCCCACACCTCCTTGGGCATCAGGCTCCAGATGTCCTTCGCGAGGCTCGTCTTCCCCGAGCCAGGAGGGCCGATGACCAGCATGTTGCTGCCCGCCAAGAGGGTGGACACGACGTGCTCCAGCACGTCGTCGTCGAGCACCGTGTGCGCGAACAAGGCTTGCATGGCCTCGGTGCGCGACGCGCCCTTGGCCTGCTCGTCCTTCAGGCGCTCAAGCACGGCTTGACGCATCGCCTCGCGGGGCCGCTGCGGCTGGGCGCGCTGCTGCACGAGATCCTGCGCGGTGGGCATCGGCGGGCATGCCCCGAGGCGGCTGATATAACTTTGGCGCGCGGCCGGGCTACACGACCCAGTTCTCCGGCGGTGCATCGAAGAGCTTCGGCCCGGCGCTGACCTTCGCGAAGGTCACGCGGCCCCCCTCCTCCGCGCTGAGCACGTGCACGTACGCGACGACGAGGTCGCCGTCCGGCGTGACCGCGCACTGCTGGAAGTCGCCGAGCTCGCGGCCGCTCGTGCACGTCGAGCCGGAGGTGCAGGGCTCGCCGACGCGGGCTGGCTCCTCGCTGACCCTCGCCTGGGTGCGCTGCGGACTCGCGGTGTCGGCGCCGAGCACGATGCCGGCCTCGGTCCACCACTCCTTGGCGGGATCGGGCGCGCCGTACCAGCTGAAGCCCAGCCTGCCCGCATCGCCGGCGACGGCCCACATGAACGTGCCGAGTCCGGGCTGCTCGAAGGCGACCTGGTTCTCGCTCCACGTCTCGCCGAGGTCCTTGCTGTACACGTAGCTGACGCGCGAGGTGTCGCCGTCCGTCTCCATCCACGCGACGTACACGGTGCCGGCCGCATCCGCCACGGTCGAGGGGAAGAAGTCGTTGATCGTGCCGTGGCCTTCCCCGACCGGGTGCTCGGCCCACGTCGCACCGCCGTCGGTGCTATGCACGAACACGATCTGGTCGTTGGCGAACATGGTGAAGGCCAGCAGCCCCGGGATCGCGACGAGCGGGCCGGGCGACGACACGGTGTCGCTCACCGTCTTCGCGCTCCACGTCGCGCCGCCGTCCGCGCTCTCGGACACCTTCATGCCGGTGAAGCCATCGTAGACCATCCAGAGGTGCCCGGGCTGCTCCGGGTCGGGCCACAGCCACTGGCGATCGACGGGCGGGATGTCGCTGCCGGTCGTGGTCGCGGCGGTCCAGGTCGCGCCGTTGTCGTCGCTATACTGCACGCTCTCCGTGAACAGGCCGAACTGATCGGTGACGTACACGCGGCCGCCCCCGTCGATGGCGATGTCGCTGTCGCCGCCGCCGGGCTGCGCGGTGTGGTACGGGACCGGGAGGGGACCGATCCCTGCGAGGTGCTCGAAGCTCGCGCCGCCGTCGAGGGAGCGCCAGATGGCGCCCTGGAAGATGCCCTTGTCCGCGTGCTGGATCGCGTCCTGCGGGCGCGTCGCGTACTTGATGACACCGGTGGGGCCCGCGACGAAGATGGTGCCATCCTTGGCGACCTTGACGCTGGGCTCGCTGGCGATGCGCTCGGCGTCCACGACCGTCGTCGCGGCGAAGGCCAGCTGCTGGATCGCGCCCGCGACGTCCGGCACGCCCGGGAGCGAAGCAGGGTTGGTGCTCTGGCTCAGGCAGCCGCTCATCAGCAATGCCGCAACGACGACGACGGCGGACAGGACGCGCACGGGGATCCCCGGCCGGAGGAAGCGCTCATGGCATTTAGCCTGTTTGGAGCCTCGCCTTGCCGGAGGGGCTGGTCCCTACTGCCCCGTGAACTTGGGCTCGCGCTTCTCCGCGAAGGCCGCGCGCGCCTCCAGGTTGTCGGGGCTGTCGCGCAGCGGGTCGGCCAAGCCTTGCTCGAGGCGCAGCGCTTCCTCCAGGGGCAGCGAGAGGCCGCGGTGCACCGCCTCGCGCGCGGCCCTCACAGCCCTGGGCGCGCGGCTCGCGATCACCTCGCCCAGCTCGAGGGCGGCGGGCACGACCTGCGCGCCCGGCACGACACGGTTCACGAGGCCCATCTCGAAGGCCCGCTTCGCGCCGACCGGGTTGCCCGTGAGCAGCAGCTCGAGCGCGAGGCCGGGGCCGATGAGGCGCGCGAGGCGCTGCGTGCCGCCTTGGCCGGGAAGGATGCCCCACTTCGTCTCGGTGAGCCCGAAGGTGGCGTGCTCCGCCGCGACGCGCAGGTCGCACGCGAGCGCCAGCTCGAGGCCGCCGCCCAAGCAATGGCCGTTGACGGCCGCGATGGTGGGCTTGCCGACCTCAAGGTTGCGCGTGATGCCTCCAAGGCCTGGGGAGCGGTCCCACACCTCGCGCCGCTTCTGGGCAGGGGCGCGCGCGTAGAACTCGCCCATCCTCTTGAGGTCCATGCCGGCGCAGAAGCTCTTCTCGCCCGCGCCCGTCAGGACCGCGACGCGCAGGGCGTCGTCGTCGCGGAAGCGCATCCAGGCCTGGATGAGCTCTTCGTTGGTCTCGGGGTCGAGCGCGTTCAGCGCCTCCGGCCGGTCGATGGTGAGCAGCGCGACCGCGCCCTTGGCCTCGAAGTGGATGGGCACGCGCCCCTAACGCTGCGCGCGGGCTTAGCCCTTCGCCGCCGCGCGCGCGCCAGCGGGCCGAAGCAGCAGCGCGCAGCACGCGACCACGCCGGCTTCGCAGACCTTGCTCAGCAGGCTCAGCAGCGTGACCGGCTCGACGTCGCCGGCGGCGGGTCCCGCGAAGGGGATGCCGACGGTGCGCGTGATGGCGTAAAGCGCAATGATCGCCACGTTGCCGGCGACGCCGAGCTGGAACCACGTGCGCCGCGGAAGGCTCCAGAGGAAGAAGCCCTCGTCGGCCTGCGGCACGGCGCGGTCGTCCGCGTCGGGCGCGCGCGCGACGAGCCACAGCACGAGCGCGAAGTAGAACTGCGCCATCGACGCGAGCAGGAAGAACAGCCCGTAGCCCCACCATTCCTGGAGATGCTCCTCGACGTTGAGCACGTGGATGAGCCCAGCGAGCCCGGAAAGGGCCGCGCCGGCGCGCAGGAGGTCGCCGCGAGGGAGCACGCCGGCCGCAACGCAGCGCGCTCACTTGAAGTGTACGTCCACGTCGCCGCGGCCCGCGTCGATGTTCGCGGCGCGGGCCATCAGGAACAGCAGGTCGCCGAGGCGGTTGAGGTACACAAGGATGTCCTGGGGCACCGGCTCCGCGCGCGCCAACGCGACGACCTCGCGCTCCGCGCGACGGCACACCGTGCGCGCGAGATGTAGCGCCGCGGCCGCGGGCGCGCCGCCGGGCAGGATGAAGTTCTTGAGTCCCGGCAAGGTGGCCTCGAGCGCGTCGAGCTCCCCGTCGAGGCGGGCGACGTGCTCCTTCGTGATGCGCGGCCCGCCCTTCGCGAGCGCGAGGTCCGCGCCGAGGTCGAAGAGCTCGCGCTGCACGCGCTGCAGCGTCGCCGCGCTCGGCCCCGCGAGGTGCGTGAGCGCGACGCCGATGCAGGCGTTGAGTTCGTCCACCGCGCCATAGGCCGCGATGCGCGCGCTGCTCTTGGGCAAGCGTCGGCCATCGGCCAAGCCCGTGTCGCCCTGGTCGCCGGCGCCGGTCGCGATGCGGGCCATGGCCCCCCACCTGAGCCGCGCCACTTGGCGTTTTCGCTAGGCGCCGAGGGTCGCGCGCGCCATCGCCGCGCCCTGCGCGATGCTCTGCAGCTTCTGGAAGGCCACGTCCCACGACCGCGTGCGCAGCCCGCAGTCGGGGTTCGCGCGCACGCGCTCGGGGCCGAGGGCCTTGGCCGCGAAGAGCAGCCGGTCGCGCACGAGCTCCGGGCTCTCGACCGCGTCGACGTGCACGTCCGTCACGCCGAGGCCGAGGGTGCGCTCGTCGCCGTGCTCCCGCATCAGCTCGAGCTGCAAGGCATAGCCGGGCCTGCGCTCCGCGTCGGTGCCGAGCGTCGCGGCGTCGCGGTTGGCGAACTCCATGGCGTACTCGGCGCAGTTCTTGAGCTCGAGGATCTCGGGGTAGAAGCGCTTGTAGTCGCTGAAGCAGAAGTGCAGGCTGAACCGCGCGTCCAAGCCCTTGGTGGCCTCGTTGAAACCCTCCACCATGAGGTCCACTTGATCGGGCTTCGTCGCGGCCGCGGGCTCGTCGAGCTGGATGTTGCGTGCACCCGCTTCGATCAAGGCCTGGATGGTGGGCCGCAGCGCGTTGCGGGCGACCGCGACGGTGAGCTCGCGCGCGGCGTCCTTGCGCTGGCCGCGGTCGAGGCGCTCGCGCGCGCTGCGGCGGCCCAGGTAATGCTCGTCGAAGCTCCAGTCCGCGATGGTGAACGCGCCCGTGAGCGGCACCTTGACGGCGCGCTCCGCGTGCTGCGCGACGAACTTGAACTCCTCCAGGTGGTAGGGCTCCTTGAGCCGCGGCTCCTGCACGACCGCCGCCTTGAGGTAGTACTTGTTGTCGAAGCTGCGCACGCTGCCGAGGAACCGGAAGCCGCCGATGTGCTCCACCGCGGCCTGGTACATCTCGCTGCGCCGCTGCTCGCCGTCGTAGACGATGTCCAAGCCGGCGGTCTCGAGGAACCGCACGCCGAACACCGCGCTCGCGTCCGCGACGCGCTGCTTGTCTTGGCCTGTGAGGGTGGGCTTCTGCAGCGTCGCCAGCAATTCCGTGGTGTCGATGCCGAGGCGCTTGCCCCAGTCCAGGGCCTCGCGCAGGTCTTGGGGCGCCAGGGGCTTGCCGGCGACGGCCTTGACGCGCCACGCCGGCTTGGCGAGGGAGCCGATCTCCTGCGTCGCGAAGGCGGGCAGCGTCATGGTTGTCCCCCAAGGAGCTTGGCGGCCGCGCCGAGGGCCTGGCCCTTCGCATCCGCGACCGCGCGCGGCAGGTACTCCAGCTCCGCGCTCGGCGCGAGCGCCAGCGCGGGCGGCTCCGCGAGGTCGAGCAGGTCTTGGGCCGCCGCGGCCAGCTCCTCGGCGCTCTCGACGATGCTGCTTCGCGCGTCGGCGAGCCCCGCCTGGAGGCCGCGCGTCGGCTGGAAGTCCTCGAAGGCGTCGAGGGGCGTCTCGGTGAAGTCGAGGCCGATGTAGTCCACAGGCAGGTCGAACAGCTCCTGCAGCTGGCGGGACGCGTCGCCGAAACCCGCATGGACACAGCTCGTGATCCGCACGCCGTCGAGGATCGCGAGGTAGCCGCGCTGCAGCGCTTCCCACTCCTCGGGCTGCGGGCGCTCCTTCAGCAACGCGGGCTCGCTGAACTGCACCCATCCGACGCCGCGCTGCGCGAGGTCGCGCACTTCAGGGGCCAGCACATCGCGCGCCAGGGCCGTGAGCAGCTTCTCCACGCTGCCGTAGGCGCGGTCGTCCGCCAATCGCGCGAAGGTGTAGGGCCCGGGCAGGATGGCCTTGCCCTGCGTGCCCTTCGGCAGCTTGGCGCCCGCGTCGAAGGACGGCGCGACGGGCTCCGGGTGCTGCACCGCGCGCTCGACGATCGGCCTGCGGTAGAACGTGTTGTTATCGAACCAGCGCGTCAGCGGTCCGACGCGCAGCCCGGGCGTGCGCTCGGCGAAGGGCCGGAACAGGTCCTGCCAGCCCAGCAGGCCGTCGCTCACGAACGCGACGCCCGCTTGCGCCTGCAGGTCCACGAGGGCTTGCGCATCGGCGCGTCGCGCGTCGGCCAGCGCGCGCGCGTCGGCGCGGCCGCGGTCGGCGTCGCGGCTGGCTTGGACATGCGCCTCGGCGCGCGGGTGGATGCCCGCGAGACCAGCTTGGATCGAAGCTTCCACGCTCTCCTCCTGCGGAGCCTGGGCGTGCCAAGGAGCGCGGCCTACTAATACGTTGCCGGAAGGAGCATGCGGGGCGCGCATGGTCGGCGCGCGCCGGCCCGCGGCCCACGCGCTGCAGAACAACTTTATGGCGATGCCCCGGGCTTGCCGCCCGGGAGGCTCGCCGTGTTCCCCCGCACCCCTGCCCTCGCCGCGGCGCTGCTGCTCGCTGCTCTGGCCCCGCTCGCCCCATCGCTCGCTGCGCCCTCGGCTGCTCCGAGCCTGGCGCCAGCGCTCGCCGGCGCGCTGCACGTCGATGCAGCAGCCCTGGACGCGGGTCCGGTCGCGCTGCGCGCCGCGGTCCAAGCGTGGGACGCGCGGCTCGGCGTCGCGCGCGCGCCCGGCGCGCTGGACGTGCTGGACGCGGTCGAGCCCTCCCTGGCGGCGCCCGTGGCCCGGCTGTTGAACGCCCTCCTGCAAGCGCAGGCCATCCGCGACGAGGCCTTCGCCGGCATCGCGGACGCGGAGATCCTCTGGGCCATGGAGCACAGCTCGGACCCGCGCGCCCAGGCCATCGCCGCGCGCGCCCACTCAGGCCCACTGCGCACCGCGGCCGTGGGCCTCGCCGCGGTGGTGGACGCGACGCTGCCGGAACTGCAGGCGTACCGCGCCTCCCTCCCTGGAGCGACGCGCCTCGTATCGGGACCCCCGACGATCGACGTCCCGCCGGTGCTCGTCATGGACCCCACCGTCGGGGACACGATCTACACCAAGGATGCTGTGCTCGCCATCGACGTCGGGGGCAACGACCTCTACGACATGAACGCGGGCGGCGGCATCATCGGCATCGGGCTGATCGACACCGACCCCTCCACGTGCCAGCTCGTCCTCGGCAGCGTCGCCATCGGCTGCGAGGAGCACGACGCCACCCAGACCGTCACCGCCGCGCTCGCCATCGACCTGGCCGGCGACGACACCTACGGCTTCTACGAGCCCCCGCGCCCCGGTGGGCGCGACATCCGCTGCACGAGCGACCTCATCATCCGCGAGATCGTGCTGCAGGGCAGCGCGAGCGGCGGCCTCGGCATGCTCGTGGACGCGACGGGCAACGACGTGTACAACGGCAAGACCCTCGCACAGGGCAACGGCCACGTCGCCGGCGTCGGCGTCTTCTTCGACCTCACGGGCGACGACACGTACAACGTGATCCGCGAGGGCCCCGGCTCGGCCGCCCTCGGCGCCGCGGGCTTCTTCCAGGACCTCGACGGCAACGACCGCTACGACTACCACAGCCCCACGGGTGGGATCTGGAACGCCGACAGCGGGCGGTGCGACGCGACGGCGCGCTTCGGCCTCGGCGCGAGCATCATCGCAGGCAGCGCCAACTTCCTCGACGCCCAGGGCGACGACGTCTACCGCATCGAGAGCCAGGCCTTCGGCAACAATGGCGGCGCCGGCACGGCCGTGTTCGTGGACGCCGGCGGCAACGACGACTACGGCGGCTTCCCCGGCGTCGGCAACGGCGTGCAGGTGCAGGGCGCCGGGACGCTGTTCAAGGACGTCTGACGCGGACTGAAAGTACCGATCCCCTCCCCCCGTCAACCTCATGCCCCATCCGGGAGAATCCCTGAGGGCGGGCGGGAGATCAAACTACGTAGCGCTGCCACAGCGCAAGCTTCATGGCCGCGGGCCCCGGTCGCCCCGCGTGCAGGTCGCCATCGTCGGCGCGGGCCAGACGCGCTTCGGCACGAGCGCCAAGGGCCTCAAGGGCATGTTCGCCGAGGCCGCGCGCGCGTGCTTCGGCAGCGTGGACAAGGGCATGGAGCCGACGCGCGTGCAGGAGGCCTACGTCGGCAGCGTCAGCTTCGGCGGCGCGCAGATCGGCAACCTCGCGGGCTTGCTGTGCGAGCACGCCGGCATGGCGGGTGTCCGGGCGCGGCGCGTCGAGAACGCATGCGCCTCCGGCGGCTACGCGCTACGCGACGCGATCCTCGCGGTGCAGAGCGGCCGCGCCGACGTCGCGCTCGCAGCCGGCATCGAGCGCATGAACGACCAGGGCGAGGAGCGGCAGCGCTACTGGCTCGGGGTGAGCGGCGACACCGAGTGGGAGCGCACCGCGGGCCTGACGTTCAGCGGCGTCTATGGCCTCATGGCAGCACGCCACATGAAGGACTTCGGCACGACGCCCGAGCACCTCGGCGCGGTCGCGGTGAAGAACCACGGCAACGGCGCACTCAACCCGAAGGCGCAGTTCCAGAAAGTGGTCCGCGCCGAGGACGCGGCGCGATCGCCCCCTGTGGCCAGCCCGCTGCGGCTCCTCGACTGCTGCTCGACGACGGACGGCGCCGGGGCTGCGCTCGTGGTGCGCGGCGGCCTGGCGCGGCAGTTCACGGACACGCCGCTGTGGGTCAAGGGCATGGGCGCCGCCAACGACGTGCTCGCGATCCACGACCGGCCCTCGCTCACGGAGCTGCGCGCGACGCGCGGGGCGGGCGAGCAGGCCTTCGCGATGGCGGGGCTGCAACCGAAGGACGTGCACGTCGCCGAACTGCACGACTGCTTCACCATCGCGGAACTGCTGGCTCTCGAGGACCTCGGCTTCTGCGCCAAGGGCCAAGGCGGGCCCACGACCGCGAGCGGCCAGACGCAGCGGGGCGCCAAGCTCGCGGTCAACACGAGCGGCGGCCTCAAGGCCAAGGGCCATCCGCTTGGGGCGACCGGCATCGGCCAGGTCTGCGAGCTGTTCGAGCAGCTCCGGGACCAGGCAGGACCGCGCCAGCAGCAGGGCGCGGAAGTGGGCCTCGCGCACAACGTCGGCGGCAGCGGCGCGAGCTGCACCGTGCACATCCTGGGGAGGAGCCCATGACCGGCATCCAGGGCTATGCGGTCCACCTTCCCCGGCTGCGCATCTCGGCTGATGCCTATCGCGACGTCCTCGGCCGCGTCGCCGGCCGCTTCGAGAGCAAGCGCGTCGCCGACCACGACGAGGACGAGGCCACCCTCGCCATCGCCGCGGCCCGCGCGCTCCACGCGCTGAAGGGCCCCGAGCCCGCCGTGGTGCTCACGGCGAGCGAGGAGGCGCCGCCCCTCGGCCCGCTGCTCGTGGAAGCGATGAACCTCGCTGGCGCCCGCGTCGCGGAGCACCGCGGGCCGACCGCGGGCCTGGACGCGCTGCTCGCCGCACGCGATGCTGTCGCGCAGGGCGCTGGCGCGGCGCTGGTCGTGAGCGCCGACGCGCCGCGCTTCGGCCCCGGCGACGATCGCGAGCACGTGGCCGGAGCGGCGGCCAGCGCGTGGCTCGTGGCCCCCAAGGGCCCGGCCCAACTCCGGCGCGACGCGCACGCGGCAGCGCCCGAGCCGGCCGACGCGCTCGCGGGCGCGCTCCGCGCCCTCACGCGCACGGGCCTGCACGCCGACAGCGTGGCGCGCGCGGCCGTGCCCGACCAGCAGCGCGGCGCCCTCGCGGCCGCCCAAGCCGTGCTGCCCAAGGCCAAGCTCGCCGCGGCAGGCCCAGCCACAGGCCACGCGGGCGCCACTGCGCCCCTGCTCAGCCTCGCGCGCGCGCTCGAGGAGGCGCAGGCCGGCGAGACCCTCGTCGCGGCCGCTTGCGGCGCGGGCCGCGCCGTGGCCCTGAGCATCGAGGTCGAGCGGAGCCCTGTTTCGGCCACGCTGCGCGCGGCCCTCGCGCGGCCCGCGGAAGCCTTGGACCATCCCCGGCTCGCGCGGCTGCGCGGCTGGCTCAGCCCTCCTGCATCGGATGTGTCGCAGGGCGCGGCCGTGAGCGCGGCGCAGTGGGCCGAGAGCTTGCCTGCGAGGCTCCGTTGGCAGGGGCAGCGGTGCATGGCCTGCAGCACGGCCAACTTCCCGCCGCGCGAAGCCTGCCTGCGCTGCGGCGCGGCGCGCCTCGAGCCGCTCGCGTTCAGCGGTCTGGGCGAGGTGCACAGCATCGTCACCATCGGCCGGGGCGGCGCGCCGAGCGAGTTCGCGGAGCAGCAGCGCCGCGCCGGCGCCTACGACGTCGCCATCGTGCAGCTCGCCGAGGGCCCGCGCGTCGCGGCCATGGTCGCGGACGCAGCGCCGGGCCAGCTGCACATGGGCGATGCGGTCGAGCTGGTCGTGCGCCGGTTGTACACCCAAGATGGCGCGCCGCGCTACGGCTTCAAGGCCCGGCCCGCTTGAATCACATGCGGCAGGTCACGCGCCGGCCGGCCGCGATGCCGTCGAGCACGTCCTGGCCGAGGTCGGTGTCGCGGCTGATCTTCACCTCGCCCTTGCGGCCCACGGTCGCGGTGAAGAGCTGCTCGCCGTCGATGCACACGTCCACGTTCTGGCCCGCGAATTCCGGCTCGAGGATCAGCACGATGTTCTGCTTCGTCTTGCGCACCTCGGGGGTGAGCTCGGCGTACTTCTTGGCGCCCTCGACGGTGCGCTGGCCCTTGGCGATGCGCTGCTTCAGCGGCTGCACGTCGATCCTCACGCCCAGCTCGCTCTCGATGCGCTGCACGTTGCGCCCCGCCTTGCCGATGAGCCTGGGCACCTCCCACTCCTCCACGAAGACCGTCGCCTGGTCTTCCCCGGTCATCTCGACCTGCACGTCGCCCTCCACGTGCCGCCGCAGCTGCGTGAGGAGCGCACCCTCCGCCAGCCGCGAGCGCGCCGTGGTGCCGCCGGCCTTGGCCACAGGCATGACCACGACCTGCTCGCCGTAGGTGTAGATCTCGTACAGGCTCTTGCGCGTGTAGAAGTCGCGCATCTCGATGACGGGCCGCGCGAGGTCCGCTTCCATCATGCCTGCCGGGACCTTGACGGTGAAGACGAGCTCCATCACCTCCTTGATGGCGCCCTTCTCGATGTGGATGATCGTGTCCACGACCTGCGGGATCATGCCCAGCTCGACGCGGCCGATGAGACGCTGGACCGCATCGATGGCGCGGTTCGCGTGGGTCACGCCCACCAGGCCCACCCCGGCGAGCCGCATGTCCGCGAAGATGCGGAAGTCCTCGGTCTTGCGCACCTCGTCGTAGATGACGAAGTCGGGCCGCACCAGCAGCAGGATGTCGCTGGTCAATTCCATGCTGCCTTCCAGGGGCGCGTACTGCGTCACCTCGTCCGGCACTTGCAGGTCGCGCGGGCTCTCCATGGTCTTGACGATCACACCCAAGGCTTGGAGGTAGTCGGCGATGGCCTGCGCGAAGGTGCTCTTGCCGCTGCCCGGGGGGCCGCTGATGAAGGTGCCGCGCGTGTGCTCCCGCAAACGCTGGCGAAGCTCCTCGGGGAGGTTGTACTGGTCGAGGGTGAGCCGCGCGACCGGCCGCACGGCCGTGATCTCCATGCCGTCGCTGAAGGGCGGCCGCGCGATGGCGATCCGCACCGGGCCGAGCTGCACGACCGTCGCGCCGTGGCGCTCGATCTCCACGAAGCTGTGCGCGTCGCGCCGCGCTGCCTCCATGATCTCGCGGGCGATGCGGTTCAGCCGCTTCTCGTCCAGCACGCTGTCGTCCAGCTTGACGAGGCGAAGGCTGCCGGGCGTGCCCTTCTTGGCCACGGGCGCGCAGTTGAACTTGAGGTGCACGCTCATCGTGCGGTCGTCGAAGAACTTCCAGATCTCCAATTCGTGGATTTCCTTCTGCGCCTCCTTGGGCTCGTGCACCGGCTTGATGTAGATCACGGGGATGCCCAGCGAGCGCGCGACGTGGCTCTGCACGCTGTCGCTCGTCACGAGCGTGCCCTGGTGGTCCTGCGCGGCGCGGCGGATCATGGCGTCGATCTCGCCTCCCCCAGCGAGCTGGATGTGCTCCAGCCCCGGGCGCTGGCCCACGAACTCCACGCTCAACTCCGCGGCCTCCTTGAGCTGCTGGAGCTTCACGATCTCGTTCAGGCCCGTGTAGCCCGTGTCCCTCCCCTGGTTGGCCTGGTACTCCAGCTCGGCGATGACGGCCTCGTGGATGAGCACGCGCGCCTTGCCCAGCTCGCCGCGCTGCACCATCATCGTGATGCGGCCGTCGACGATGACGCTCGTGTCGGGCACGAAGATGGCCCGCGCGTCCTTCGGCGCGGGCTTCGGCGGGGACATCGCGGGGCGCAACGCGCCGCGGGCGCATAAGCAAACCGGGTCGTCCGCCCCTGGCCCTCGCCTGGCCGCGGGAGGTGGCCGTGAGGTCCACGTTCACGAAGGCGCGCAGAACTTGTCGTCCTCGTCGGCCTTCGGCCGCAACGCGTGCTCGCATCTCCAAGCTACCGCGTCGCGGTCGCCACCACCATCAGCAGCACGATGGTCCAGCCGATGGCGAGGTTCGCCATGCTGACGGACTTCATGCGCTTGCTCAGCGCCATCATCTCGGGGCCGGGCGGGCCCGCCGCCGCGCCCATGGCTTGGCTGAGCTTCTTCCAAGAAGGCTTCATCACCCCGAAGCTGAGGATCAGCATCACGAGCGTGAGCAACAAGGCCGTCCCGAGCAGCATGGACCAAGGATTCGCGGGCGTGCTGAAGCCGCCGAGCTGCCAGAACAACAGCAGCCCCGTGAGGAACGTGGCCAGGCCCGCCGCGGGCAGGAAGTTCACCACGCGGTTGCCCAAGGTGGGGATGGCGCCCTTCGGCAGCGTCGGTCCGAGCTGCGCCAGCGTGGGCATGATGCGCGTGCCCCAGAGCGTCGCGCCCCCAATCAGGGCGATGGCGGAGCCGACGTGGAGCACGCGGATGATCACGTAGAGCGGGTCGGCCATCGGGAGCGACATTCCACCGGCGGCGATGAACGTTGCGTTTTCGCGTGGCCGGAGCGGCTGGGTCAACGGAGCCCGCCGAATAAGGGTTTCCCCCCCAACGCCGGGGGTGTCACGAGAGAGTTCATCCACGCCTCCGCGCTTGGGGCCCCGGGGAGCTTGATGCGGAGGACTGTTGCCGTCCTGTTGGCGCTGAGTGGACTCGGACCGTTGATCATGGGGGCCGTGGCGCCGCCCGCGCTCGCAGCAGCCGGAACGCTGCCCAAGCTCTCGGTGGACGACGCGACCGTCACCGAGGGCGACGCGGGCACGACCGACCTCATCTTCACCGTGCACCTCACCCCCGCGGGCGGGCGCGCGACCGCGACGTGGTGGCTCGTCGAGGGCAGCGCGGTGGCCGGACAAGACTACGTGCTCGCGAGCGGCAAGGTCACCTTCACCCGCGGGGCGTCCACGGCGAACGTCGCGGTGAAGATCATCGGGGACACGCTCCACGAGGGGACCGAGACGATCAACCTCGCGCTCGGCCGGCCCCACGGCGCGACCATCCTGGACGGCGAAGGCATCGGCACGATCCTCGACAACGACCCCGTGTAACCGCGTGCGCCGCGCAACCTTCATGGCCTGCGCGCCCGATGGCTCAGCGTGCCCGCTCGACCACGCGCGCTGTGCATCGGCCGCTTCCAGCCCTTCCACTTGGGCCACCTGCACGTGGTCCAGCAGGTCGCGCGCGAGTTCGAGTCGGTGCTGGTGGGCATCGGCAGCGCGCAGGAGAGCCACACCCTCACGAACCCCTTCACGGCCGGCGAGCGCCACCTCATGATCCAGAAGAGCCTCGACGCGGCCGGCGTGCGCAACTACTCCGTGATCCCCATCCCCGACGTGGGCCGCAACGCGTTGTGGGTGAGCCACGTCGCCGCGCTGGTGCCGCCGTTCCAGGTGTTCGTGAGCAACAACGCGCTGCCCCGCCGGCTGTTCCAGGAAGCAGGCTACCAGATCCGCGGAGCGCCCTTCTTCGAGCGCGACAAGTACAGCGGGACCCACATCCGGGAAGCGATGCTCAAAGGCCAAGGCTGGCAGGACCTCGTGCCCAAGGAGGTCGTCGAGGTCGTGGAGGAGGTCCACGGCATCGCGCGCATGCGCGACCTCGGCCAGGTGGACGAGGAGCTCTGACGTCCCCGGGCCGACGGCAGAAGCGGCGTGGGACCCCCGCCGGCCACCTTGGGGCGACGCGGCACCTTTTTATCGCATCGCCGCCGATGCAGGCCCATGGGCCCCGGCGAGGAGCCGGCGAAGGCGGCCTTGCCCGCCCAGCCTGCGCAAGCGCCGGCGGCCAAGCCCGCCGCGCCCGTGGGCGCGAAGCCGGAGGAGGACCGCGGCATCTGCGTGGCGATCACGCAGACGGGTAAGCCCACGCGGCTGACGGGCAACAGCCCGAGCTCCTTCATGGAGTGCCTCGACACCTCCACCCTCGCGTGGGTCAACTTCCAGGTCGATGACCTCGCCAAGGACGGCGAGCTCGTCGCGACCTTGCTGGGCTTCTCCGGCAGCCTGGTGGGGATCCTGCTGAAGCACGACACCGACGCATACGAGGACCTCGAGACCGAGCTCGGCCTCCGGCTCCCGGTGATCAAGGTCGAGAACCTGCAGGTCAGCGTGCTGCCGCTGCTCGTGCTCGTGCGCCGTGGCCTGGTGCTGACGATCCACGAGGCCGGCAAGGTCACGCGCATCGCGCGCTTCGCCAAGTACGCGGACACGTTCATGCGCAAGATCCCCGCCGACGCGGCGTGGAACGACAAGCTCACCATCGTGCTCACGCGCCTCATCAACGAGAACAACGAGCGCAACTTCGACGGCCTCAGGACCATCGAGGATGAGGGTGACAAGATCGGCGAGTCCTTGGTCGACCCAGGCACCGACCGGCGCCAGCTCGGCCTGCGCATCTACGAGATGAAGCACGCGCTCATCGTGTACCTCAACGCCCTCTGGGGCAGCCTCGACGTGATCCAGAGCCTGCGCTACGGCGACGCCGAGGTGATCAGCGACGACGAGACCCTGCTCGCGCGCGTGGGCATCCTCGCGGACGACGTGACGCGCCACATCCAGCTCAGCGAGCACATGAGCGAGGTGCTGGCGTCGGGCCTCGAAGTGGTGCAGAGCATCTACAACAACCAGCTCCAGATCCTCAACAACCGCCTCGCGCTGCTGGTGGGATGGCTCACGCTGCTCGGCACGGCTGTCCTCGTGCCCAACACGCTCGGCACGATCCTCGCCAACCCCGCGTACAACCTCACGCCCCGCGACGCGGGCTGGTACACGGCCCTGATCGTGGCGAGCACGGTGCTGAGCACGGGCGCGGCCTGGTGGTGGGTGCGCAAGTCGGGCTGGCTCCCGCCCAAGGTCGAGTGACATGGCCGCGGGCGACGTCGCCGCGGCGCTCGCGTGCGCCGCGGGGCTGGTGCTCACCGTCGCGGCCTTCGCCGACCTGCCGCTCACGGGAGCGCTGTTCGGTGCCGCGCTGTGCGGCATCGTGGCGGGCCTGCTCGCGCGCACGCCCCGCACCGCAGCCGCCGCGGGCCTCGCGGGCGGAGCGGTGGGTGCCCTGGCCCTGCTGGTCCTGCACCTCGAAGGCCTCAGCTTGCTGACCGGGCGCGTCGCGGCCGCGGCGGGGGCGGGCGTCGTGGTGGCGCAGGCCGCGGTGCTCGGCTTCCTGCCGGGCGCTTCCGCGGGACTCTTGGCAGCCCTCCTCGCGCGCCGGGACCGGAGCCTGGACGTCCGCCCGTCCGAAGGTCCGCGGCCGCGGGGACCATGAAGGAAGGCCCGGGGCCTTCAGCAACCCTTTTCCGGCCGGATCGCCGAGGCGTTCCCGATGAACGGGGTCGTGGCCGTCAACCACACGGCCGAGGCAGCGAACGCGAGCGAGATGTTGACGCTGGCCATCCTCGTCGTGCTGCTCCTCGGCATCGTCGTGGTCATGCTGATGAAGCGCTGGTACGGCGCGTAGCGGGCGGTTTCCGGCACAGCAGGTGCGGAAGCTTTTTCTGCCCGTCCGGCTCCTGCAGGCTCCATGCTGACCGTCCTCGCGCTCTTCCAGAGCCTGGGGCCAGCGGAGATCCTGATCATCCTGCTGATCGTGCTCCTGCTCTTCGGGAGCGCGAAGATCCCCGAGATGGCCCGCAACCTCGGGAAGGCGAAGGCCGAGTTCAAGCGCGGCGAGCGCGAGGGCCTCCAGGAGCTGGAGCGCGAGCAGGACGAGGAGGCGCTCAAGCGCAGGGCGCGCGAGCTGGGCATCAGCACCGAGGGCAAGAGCCTCGACGAGCTGCGGCGCGAGGTCGCCGCGAAAGGCACGGGCTGACGGTGGCGCGCTGCCGAGACTTTCCGGGCCTCGAGGGCGCAAGCGCCGGCGTTCCGGGAAGCGCGCGGTTTTGATTTTCGGCACCGATAAAAATCGGCAGGGTTTTGCACCTTGGCCGGTGCCAGCGCATCGGCGGGGGAGCGGAACGGACGTGCCTGCGCTGCAACTTCGCTGCAAGACCTGCGTGCGGACCTTCGATTCGGGCATCAATTCGGGCGTGTTCCCGAAGCCCGTCCTGGGGCCGCACAAGTACAAGTGCCCGTATTGCCGCGTCATCGCGGTGTACCTGAACGGCGACTTCCTCGAGAAGGGCCCCGACAGCCCCGAGTTCCCGCTGGGTGTCTATGCTGGAACGGGCAGCGGGGCCGGCACGGCCGCTGGGGCGGCCGGGTAGCTCAAGGCGACGCAAACGTCATGGAGGCCGGGCCGCCTGGGGGAGGACGGCCCGCCTGCCATGCGTCGCACCGCCGCGAGGCGACCGCGGAGCTCATCCCCCGCCGGGACCGGCGCCGCTGGAATGCGTGGGCCACCACCGGGCGGGTCACAATCCTTTCTGCAGCATCGCAGCCCGCGGCCAACCTGCGCAGGGATACCCTAAAGCCGTCCAAGCTGTGACCCGGTCCGGGGCTTACCATGAATCTGATCCCC
>DASYRW010000001.1:0-3103 GCA_036003985.1 Thermoplasmatota archaeon | reverse complement strand
CATGCGGTCGCCGGGATTCGAACCCGGGCTAGAAGCTTGGGAAGCTTCAGTCCTAACCACTAGACTACGACCGCGGCGCCGCGCCGAAGGCCCGCGCCCGCCATAAAGGCAGCGCCCACCCAACAGCCATATGCCAAGGCGACCTTGCCGCCCACGATGGTGGACCTCGGCGGCGCGCTCAGCGACGCGGTCGCGCGCAGCGTCGAGAAGGCGCTGCTCGCCGAGGTGCTGCGCGAGCCCGTGCCGCGCCACGTCGCCATCATCATGGACGGCAACCGCCGCTTCGCGCAGTCCCAGGGCCTCGACCCGTGGAGGGGCCACGAGATGGGCCGCGACACCCTCGAGAACGTGCTCGACTGGTGCCTCGAGACCGGCGTGCGGTACTTGACGGTCTATGCCTTCAGCACCGAGAACTTCCGGCGCAACCTCCTCGAGGTGCAGCTCCTGATGAAGCTCTTCGAGGACAACTTCCGCAAGATGGCCGAGGACGAGCGCGTGCACCAGCACAAGATCCGCGTGCGCGCCATCGGCCAGATCGACCTCCTGCCACCAAGCGTGCGCGAGGCGATCGCGTACGCGGAGAAGCGCACGGCAGACTATGACCAATACTTCTTCCAGGTCGCGCTCGCCTACGGCGGCCGGCAGGAGATCCTGCACGCGATCCAGCGCATCGCGCACGAGGTCGAGGCGGGCAAGCTGCGGCCGGACGAGATCGACGAGGCGACCGTGAGCCAGCACCTCTTCACCAGCGACCTGCCCGACCCCGACCTGATCCTGCGCACCAGCGGCGAGGAGCGCATCAGCAACTTCCTGCTCTGGCAGGTGGCCTACGCGGAGCTGCTGTTCGTGGACGTGCTCTGGCCGCGCTTCAAGAAGATCGACTTCCTTCGCGCGCTCCGCACGCACCAGCAGCGGCAGCGGCGCTATGGGGAATGATGTGCGCCAGCGTGCGTGCGTGCCCGGCGCGCGCTCAGATCGGGGGCAGCATCGGGCCCTGCGCCTCGAGCCGCCGCATCTCCTCGAAGGAGCGGTCGAGGGTCACCTCGCCGCGTCGGATGCCGAACACGTAATTGATCGGGATGACCAGGCTGCCCTGGGCGCCCAGCTTGCTCCGGGCCTCGGGGCTCAAGCTGACGACGAGCGAGCGGACCGTGTGCGTCTTCGGGTCCACCTCCGCATCGTGGATCCGTCCGACAGCAAAATTGTTCCAATCGAAGACGAGCTTCTCGCGGAGTTCCGAGGGGCTGCCATCCATACGAAGTCCACCCTACCCGTAAAAGTCCTGGGAGGAGGTTCCGGGCCGAGTTCCTAGACGCGCCAGCCACCTAATAGGTTTCCAAACAGGGCCTTATACCACCGACGTTTGGTCGTTTCGGGCCAGGTCCCCGCCGCCCTGCATCCGCCAGCGGCGATAATGGATATCTACCGTCCGTTCATCGATCCGGCCGCCAGCATGACGGTGTGGGAGCACGGCGCCGGAGAAATTCCGGGGAATGTGGAGGAGCTCATGGATGAGCACGCGGTCTTGTTCAGACCGCGACAACCGGTCGAACCGTTCGTGCTTCACCTCGATGACATAGTGCGGCTGCAACCCCAAGGCGAGCTGCCAAACGCGCTCGAGGGGCCAGATCCGCGCGAGGAACCGCGCCTGGCTGCCCGTGCTCCGCAGGCAGACGATGCGATCCGGATCGACGTGGGCCAGGCCCAAGCCCTGGACGATCGCGACGGTCCTCCCCTGGATGTCGGGCGCGACCTCCCACTGGATGCGCGCCATCAGGTCCCCCCAAGGAGCTTGCTCAGCGCGGCCATCGCGGCGCCCAGGGCTTGCTCCGCGGTGCCCGCGCCGTTGAGCCCCGCCGCGCCGGCGTGGCCGCCGCCGCCCCATCCAGGCCCGAGGGACGCCGCGGCCTCCTGCATGACCCTGGCTGCATCGACGCGGCCCTCCAGGCCAGCCCGCACGCGCGCGCTCACGCTGGCCTCGGGCCCGCGCTGCGCCGCCACGAGCGCGACGTCGGCGCCGACGCGCACCAGCGCGTTCGCCGCGCTGGCCTCGTAGGCATTGACATGCGAGCGCACCACCACCAACCCGCCGATCTCCTCGACCTGGGCGCGCTGCGCCGCGCGGAGGCGCGCGATGCGCTCGCTGCGCTCCTCGGGCGGCGGCTGCTCCAGGATGCCGATGGCCTCGCGGAGGTCCGCGCCGCTGTCCATCAGCACGAAGGCGCTGCCGAGCGTGTCCTTCGTCGCGAGCCGGAAGCGCTGCGTGTCGGCCACGAGCCCGCACAGGAGCGCGAGGGCCTCGTCGGGCTCCAGGCCCTGGCCGAGCGACCAGATCAGCTTGAGCACGACCTCGCACGTGCTCGTCGCGTCGTCCTCCACGAAGCTTGCGACCACGTCGGGCCAGCCGCCCTCGCGGTGGTGGTCGATCACGATCAGGGGCAGCGAGGGAGGCAACGGCCCCAGCGGCACCGGGCTGCCCGCATCGAGCGCGACGCCGAGCTTGTACTTGTCCAGCGGCGGATCCACGGCGACCTCCACCCCGAAGCGCGCCGCCACGCGCCGTCCTGCGGCGCTGACGTCGCGGTGCGCCGCGAGCTGGCCGGGCCATCGCTTCGCCATGGCGACCGCGGCGCCCACCGCGTCGGCGTCCGCGTTGTGGTGCAGGAGGTACACCCTGGGCTGTGAAGCCAGCGCGGCGAGGACCTCCTCCACGCGCTCCCATGCGTGAACCCCTTCTTAGGCCCCGCGGTTGGGCCGCGCCCCAACGCGCCCGCGGGGTTCATAAGGCAGCGCCCCCCATGGGCGAGCGTGGAGTTCCGCATCACGCTCGACCGCGAGGCGTTCAAGGTCCTGGCGAGCGACACGCGGCTCGACATCCTGAAGGCGCTCGACGAGCGGCCGATGACCGTCAGCGAGCTCGGCCGGAGGCTGGAGCTCAACAAGGCGACGGTCTTCGAGCACCTCGAGAAGCTCGTCGGCGCGGGCCTCGTGAAGAAGCAGGACCACGAGGACCGGATGTGGGTGTACTACAGCCTGAGCTGGAAGGCGCGGCGCATCCTGCATCCCGAGCGGGTCACCATCGCGCTGCTCTTCAGCACGGCCT